>JAFTYV010000031.1 GCA_017461225.1 Candidatus Methanomethylophilaceae archaeon | reverse complement strand
TCCCAGGATCTCCATATGACGGAGGTTCCACACCGGGCAAAACGAACCCGCCTAGGTGGTACTGTGCAAAAAATCCGAGTGAGAGTTAAACAGCGTGTCGCCAGAAGAACTGGAAGGGGATGGTCCCCACTCCCTGATTTGAACAGGGGACCTGCTGATTTCAGCGGCTGTATCGGATTTCTTCCGAAAACACTCTACAGTCAGCCGCTCTGGCCAGTCTGAGCTAAGTGGGGATTGAATCGGAGGATGCAGATGAGTTATATAAACCTATCTGTCACTCCGGTAGGTTGTGCCCTCAACCTATGTAGGACAGGTCCTCCGGAGGTGCCTCCACCGCCTGGACCTGGCTCTGGCTGTTGAGCTGGTCTATGTTGTCGATGAACTCCTGCATCTCGGACGTGTCGAACTCCGTTCCGAACATCCTTCCGAGGACCTCGATGACGCACCTGGCGCTCTTGTGGTCGACGATGACGCCGGAGGTCTCGCCCATGATGCAGATCGACTCTATGCCGAGGTTCTGACCGAGTCCCACGAGTACGGCCGCCGCACCGACGATGCCGCCACGGGGTTCACCGGGACTGAACTGGACACCGTACGTCTCCATCCTGGACTTCATCTTGGCATCCGAGACGGCCCCCAGGACGCGGGGGTCCGTGACAACCGTTCCGGTGCCGTATCCGCCGAGTGTGACGATCATGGAGAGGCCGTGGGGCAGGAGCATGTCGACGACGCACTGGGACAGCAGGAACTGCCCCTGGGGCGTGGTGCCCTGGTAGTCTCCGAGGAGGAACACGAGGTCGTGTCCGCCGATGTCCTCCGCGACCCACAGCTCGTGGCATGCCATCCTCACGACGCACTCGTCGTCCAGTATGACCTGCGGAGGGAGGTCCTCGGAGAGGATGCGTGCCATCCTCCTCGCATTGAGCTTCCCACTGACGAAATCCGCCGCGATCTTCCCGACGTTGCCGACTCCCGGGAGTCCCTCTATCAGGACGGGGTCGTGCAGTTCGGGTTTGGAATCATAGGTGATTATGTTTGCCATTTTCACCGTACCTCTCGAGAATGGTCTTCCTACGGTAATCGCCCATGCGGTCCTCCGGAGAATATTTCGGGGGAACCGGGCAGTGTGTTTCCGAACCGCAGGCGGAGCATGTCGGCAGGAGGGTGTACCTCCTGCATCTCATGCACCGCCTGAGTTCTGATTTCATTTCACTTGCTCTCGCGCTTGAGAACAGCGCTGCCGCCGTTGGAGATGAGATCGTCAATTGCGGCGGCGGAGACCCTCTTCATGATCTCCTCTGCCTCCTTGTACTCGCTCGCATTCACGACGACCCTGTATTTGGGGCATCCGACGCAGGTGATCTCTACATCATCGTCCTCAGCGGCTTCGAGTCCCTTGACCAGGGCGTTCCTGACGAGCTCCATGCCGTTGGGGGCGGAGGAACTCATCTCGAGGATACCGTCGATCTGCACCATGGGTGGCGCGACGTTCTCCCTGGCGACCTCGATGAAGGTCTCGATCCATTCGCCTGAGAACTCCTCGAGGAACTCCTCGGGCTCGGAGACCACGGACTCGAAGGCACCGTAGAGTGTCTCGTACACTTCCAGCAGCTCGTTGCCGAACATGTCGTAGGCGTCGTCGATGGATATGGACATCCTCTCGGCGATGATCTCGACGAGCTTCTCGGCCTTCTTCTCGTTCTTCCACTGCTGGATCTTCTCTCTCTTCTGGTGCTCGTTAACAGATTTAAGGGAAAGGTCGATGTGACCTTTGGATGAATCTACGCCCAGAACCTTGCAGACGATCTTTTGGCCTTCTCTGATGAAGTCCCTGATGTACTTGACCCAGCCAGTGGCAACATCCCTGACGTGGACGAAGCCCTCCTTGTCATCGTACTCGTCGAGTGTAACGAAGGCACCGAAGTTCTTCACGTTCTTGACGGTACAGACGACGAGCTCGCCGTGCTCGGGAAAGCCCCTGACTCTGGACATCAGCCAACGACCTCGAGCACTTCGCCTTTGATCTCGCCGACGCCGCCCTTGGGGACGATGAGGGTGGATCCGCACACGTGGCAGGAAACCTTTGTGGCTGCTTTCCTGAAAGCGATCTGCTCGTTTGCGCAGTCGGGGCACTTAATCTTGATGAAATCTCCGGTCATGTGATCACTCCGTGAGCTCGAACTTCTTCGCACGAATGCAGGGCGCGAGGTTTGCCTTCTTGCACTGGCTGCATCTGTACCTGAGGTTGATCCTCTTGGTGGGTTTCTCTCTTCCTTCGGGCTTGGGCCTGGGGAAACCTCCGTAACCTGCGGTCACCTTTCTGAATCTCCTCTGACCCCACTTGAGCTCACTGGCCTTCTTCTTCTTGACCCTCTCGACCTCCTGGTCGGTGTGGGTCTTGCAGTAGGGACAGTACCTTTTGATTGTCCTGGGCATTTTCATGATATTCACCTTGTGAATGAATCGGGACGTGCTAATAACGAGGTTATATAAAAAGGTATTAGTGGCTCCTTTAATACTCTACTATTAATAGTTATCTAGGAGCCGGACAGCTCACCTGAGCTGCTCCGCCATCCTGGTGACGCTGCCGTCCGGTCTGGATATGAGCACGTCGAATGCGGTGTTCAGGAACATCCCGTTCTCGACGACGCCGGGGATGACGTCGATCCTGGACTCCAGGAAGAACGGGTTGTCTATGCCGTCGAACCTGCAGTCGTAGATGTAGTTGCCCCCGTCCGTTACGAAGGGTGCCCCGTCCCTCATGCGGAGCTCCGCCTTGCAACCCTGCCTCTCCAGGGCGTACCTGGTGTGCTGGTGGCCGAAGACCAGGACCTCCACGGGGAGGGGGGCCTTCGTCCCGAGCTTCTCGACGATCTTGGACTCGTCGGCGATGATGATCTCCCTCTCGGTCGCGGCGGCGACGATCTTCTCCCTGAGGAGCGCCCCTCCGAGGCCCTTGATGAGCTGCATCTTGGGATCCACCTCGTCGGCGCCGTCTATGGTGACGTCCAGCTTGTCGACCTCGTCGAGGTCGACCACCCTGATGCCGCACTCGCGGGCGAGCTGCTCGCTCTGCACGGATGTGGCGACGCAGGTCAGGTCGTAGCCTTCTGCGACCAGTTCCCCGATCCTTTTGATGGCGAAGTACGCCGTGGATCCGGTTCCGAGGCCGACGTTCATGCCGTCCTTGACGTATGTGTTGACTGCTTTCTCTGCTACGAGTTTCTTCATGGCCGATGCGTCGAGGGTCATTCCATTTCCTCCACTGGGGGTACAACCCCATGCACGGGACCGCTAAAAGACTTACTCCCCGTGTTACGTGCGTCACAGGAGGGCGAGGTGGCGTCCGATCGCCGCACCCGCGACACAGACGACCGAGTTCAGCACGATGTTGACCGTCGCGGCCGCGGTCTCCCCGTCTGCGAGGAGCCCCACGGTCTCGATGGAGAACGTGGACATCGTCGTGAACGCCCCGAACAGCCCCACGAACAGGAACAGCCGCCAGGTCCCCGCCGCCAGGTCCCCGTCGGAGAACATCAGGTACGATGCCAGCATGCATCCGGCGATGTTGACGATGAACGTCGCCCATGGGAACCCGGTCTCCACCACGCGGTACACGGAGTACCTCAGCACGGCGCCGACGGCACCGCCGGCGGCCACGGCCAGCAACTGGAGCGCGGGGATCATGGCGACTCGGACGGACCCCATGTGATTTCAAACCTCCGCAACCGATATCATCCCACAGCGCATCCGCACGGCCATGAGATTGGCTTCCCTGTACTCGGGTGGAAAGGACTCCACGTTCGCACTGTACCTCGCGGAGCAGATGGGTCACGAGGTCCCGTACCTCGTCTGCATCATGCCCGAGGACGAGGCGTCGTGGATATTCCACACGCCGAACCTCTCGCTGATACCCCTCATGGCGGAGTCCATGGGGAAGGAACTGGTCACCGCGCCGAGCACGGGGACCGAGGAGGGGGACATGGAGGGCCTCCGCAGGGCTCTGGAGGGGCTGGATGTCGACGGTGTCGTCACCGGGGCGGTGTGGTCCGACTACCAGTGGGACCGCATGAACATGGTGTGCGGCGACCTGGGCCTGAAGGTGTTCTCCCCGCTGTGGAGGAAGGACCAGGACCTGGTCATCGAGGAGTTCCTGTCGTCCGGCATCGAGGCGGTCATCGTCGGATGCTACGCGGAGGGGCTCGGCAGGGAGTGGCTCGGACGGAGGATCGACCGCGGGGCCGTGGACGAGCTCCGCGCCCTCCGCGACAGGTACGGTATAAGCGTGATGGGTGAGGGAGGGGAGTACGAGTCCCTGACGTTGGACTCGCCCATGCACTCCCGTCCCCTATCCATCGATGAATCCGACATCCGCTGGTCCCGCGGGAGCGGGACCATGGATGTCGTCAGGGCCTCCCTCCGCGCAGACTGAGGGGTTCGAACCCCCTGAGCCTGAGCGCGTTGGATACCACCGACACCGACGACAGCGACATCGCCGCCGCGGAGAGCATGGGCATCTGCATCACGAGCCCTTCGAACCCCAGCAGTATCGGGAGTCCGGCGGCTATGGGGATGCACACGGTGTTGTAGCAGAACGCGAAGAAGAGGTTCTGCTTGATGTTGCGGAGCGTGGCGCGACCGATCTCCAATGCGGCGGGGACGCTCCTGAGGTCCCCGTTCATCAGGACGATGTCCGCCGACTCCATGGCGATGTCCGTTCCCGACCCGACGGCCATCCCGACGTCGGCCTGGGTCAGCGCCGGGGCGTCGTTTATCCCGTCACCGACCATGGCCACGCGTGCCTGGGCGACCTGCAGCGACTTCACCTTGGAGAGCTTGTCCCCGGGCAGCGTCTCGGCAACGACCTCGTCGATTCCGGTGCGCGATGCGATGGACTCCGCCGTCTCGCGACGGTCCCCCGTGACCATCATGGTGCGGATGCCGTCCCTGCGGAGCGATGCGACCGCCGATGGTGATTCAGGACGTGGCGGATCGGAGATCCCGACCGTTCCCGCGTACACGCCGTCGACGGCGATGTGGACGGCGGTGCACTCGTCCGGCACGGGCTCCGCGCAGGATATGTCGACACCCTCCCCGTCCATCAGCCTGGGGTTGCCCACGAGGACGCGGTGGCCGCCGATGTACGCACGTACCCCCTGTCCGGTGATGCTCTCGAAACCGTCCAGGTCCAGTACGGCCAGTCCCTTCGATCCCGCATAATCCACCACAGCCCTGCCGAGGGGATGCTCGGATGCGGACTCCGCCGCAGCCGCCATCGCGACGGTCCCGTCTTCGGCACGGACCCATGTGACCTCGGGTACACCCGTGGTCACCGTCCCCGTCTTGTCGAGGATGACCGTGTCTACCCTGGCGGCGGCCTCCAGCGAGGCGGCCGTCTTGAACAGGATGCCGTGCTGGGAGCCCTTCCCGGTGCCCACGACTATGGCCAGCGGTGTCGCGAGGCCCAGTGCGCAGGGGCACGAGATGACGAGGACGGAGATCGCTATCGTGAGGCAGAACTGGAGGTCGCGTCCCGCGACGGCCCATCCCACGAGGCAGGCCAGCGCGATCAGCATGACCGCGGGCACGAACACCGATGCGACCCTGTCCGCGATGTTGGCCACGGGGGCCTTCGTGCCCTGGGCCATCTCCATCATCCTCGCGATCTGGAACAGGACGGTGTCCTCGCCGACGCTCTCCACGTTGGCCCTGATGCTCCCCGACCCGTTCACGGTCGCACCGTAGACCGTGTCGCCCGGCACCTTGTGCACGGGCATGCTCTCGCCGGTGAGCATGGACTCGTCCACATCGGACTCGCCCCAGGTCACCGTGGCGTCGGTGGGGATCCTCTCGCCGGGGCGGACCACCACGGTGTCGCCCTGCACGAGCTCCCCTGCGGGGATGCGGACCTCCCGTCCGTCCCTGATCACGGTCGCCTCGTCGGGGGCCATGGACAGGAGCCCCCTCAGGGACTCGTTGGTGCGGTGCTTGGACCTCGCCTCCAGGAACTTGCCCACGCTCACGAGCGTGATGATCATGCCCATCGAGTCGAAGCTCAGCGAGTGCACCGCGTGCAGGTCGCCGGAGGCGACGAGGTACGTGTTGTACAGCCCCAGGCACAGCGCCGCGGAGGTGCCCAGCGCGACGAGCGAGTCCATGGTGGGGTTCCTGGAGAACAGCGCTGGGAAACCCTTCCTGTAGAAGCGTCTCCCGGCATAGAGGATGGGGACGCACAGTGCGATCTGGAGGATGCACATGTGCAGGGGCCCCAGTGGGATGTCCATGCCGAACATGGGTCCCATGGAGACGATGGCGAGCGGGATCGCGAAGACGGCGGCGAGGACCAGGTCCCTGAACCTCGTCTCTATGTCAAGCTCCTCCCGGCGGGACACCTCGTCCCTGCCGCCGGTTATGACGGTGTAGCCCGCGGATCCGATCGCGGCGGCTATCGCGGCCTCGTCCGCGACCCCCTCGTCGAAGGTGACCGTGGCGGTGCCGCTCCCTATGTTGGCCTCGGCGGAGACGACCCCGTCCACGGACAGGATCGCGGACTCGACGCGTCCCGTGCATGCGGAGCAGGTCATCCCGCCGACTCGGAGCGTCCTCGCGATCATGAGAACAGCCCGCGCTTGACGGATGCCCTGAACCCCGCGTCGACGACGGCCCCGATGAGCGCCTCGTCTGTGCACCCGCCGTGCTCCACCTTCGCCGTCCCCTTCTTGAGGTCGACGTCGACGGATGTCACACCGGGTACGGCCTGCAGGGCGGCACGGACGTTGCCGACGCAGCCCTCGCACATCATTCCCTCTACCTTCAGAGTGGTCTTGGTCATGGGGAGCGAATCCGAGTCCGTGTTATTTAGATGTGCCTAAACATGGATGCGGGGGCGGTCCGGACCTCAGTTCCTCTCTATGGCGGATATGATGCGGGAGATCTCCTTCTCGGGGTCCTTCCACATGCCGGGGGTCCACACCCTGTGGATCCTCCATCCCCTGGACTCGAGGTACTTCTGCCTGTGGTAGTCCCTCTCCCTGGTGGACGACGACAGCTCGTAGAGGCGGCTGTCGCACTCTATGCCCAGGATGTACCTGTCGTTCTGCTTCACGGCCAGGTCTATCTGGTAGCCGCCTATGCCCACGTTCCTCTCGACCGTGTAGCCCTTGCGGGTGAGCGTGTTGTAGACCCTGTCGGCGATCCTGCCGGAGTCGTACTCCTCCGCATTGAGCCACCTCTCGTCGCCGAAGGAGTGGAGGATGGAGTCCGCCATCTCCCTGTCGCCCCTGCTGACCGCGTTGGCGTACTGCAGGTACTTCTTGAGGATGCGGGGCCCCTCGTTCTTCGTCTCCTCGACCTGGAGGTCCTCGGGATCGAAGGACGTGACGATGCAGATCTTCTGCTTCGCACGGGATATGGCGACGTTGAGGCGGTTCTCCCCGCCGCGGTTGTTGAGCCACCCGAACCTCTGCATGAGCTTGCCCTCGGAGTTCCTCGCGTACCCGATGGAGAACATGATGACGTCGCGCTCGTCACCCTGGACGCTCTCGATGTTCTTGATGAACAGTCCCACGTCCTCCCCGTTGTCGAACCTCTTCATCTCGTCCGCCACCAGCTTGCCGAAGCCGGGGTCGTTGGCGCACTCCTCGTCGAGCACGTCGTTGATCAGGTCCCTCTGGGACACGTTGAACGTGATTATGCCCACGGTCTCGCCGTTCCTCCTGTTGATGAAGAACTCCTTGAGGAGCGAGACGATCTTCTCCGCCTCGGCGCGGTTGGACTTGTCCTCCCACAGTCCGTCCACCCTGAACACCTCGATGGGGGGCTTGGGGGGATCGATGACGTTGGGCGACACGTAGAGCCTGCCGCCGTAGAACGCGTAGTTGGAGAACGCGATGAGCTCCTCGTACTTCGACCTGTAGTGGAAGTTCAGGAGGATCGAGTCGTACCTCGCCCTCGCCAGGTCCAGCAGGGACTCCTCCTCGAGGGCGGCGGACACCACATCCTCCATGTCGTCCTCGTCGCTCTCGAACTCCATCCTGCCCATCCCCAGGCTCGACGGGCGGAGCTGCTTGTGGTCACCTGCGACGACGACCTTCTTGGCGCGGTATATGGATGGTATTCCCTTCTCCACGTACATCTGCGACGCCTCGTCGAAGATCAGCAGGTCGAATATGCCCATCTCGAGCGGGAGGATCTCGGACACGACCTCCGGGGTGAGCAGCCAGACGCGCACACCCTTGAACAGCTCGTACCCGTAGCGGTTGATGAACTTGTTCAGGTTCCACTTCCTCTTGGACTCGATGATCCTGTTTATGTCGCCGCGCCTCTTGGACTCCGTTATGTACTTCAGGTTCTCCTGGAAGACCTCCTCGACCTTGTCGCGGGTCAGCGCCCTCTTGTCGTTGATCTTCCTGTCCATGTCGGCGATGATGCTGTCGAAGTCCCAGATCTCCTGCATGATGCCCTTGTGCTCGGCATCGAACCTCTGCAGGTGCTCGTTCAGGATCCAGTCGTAGATCCTGTCGTTGCTGTCCGAGTGCTGCATCCCGGTCGCCGTGGACACCTCGCGGATGTCGCAGCCGTACGTCCTCTCCTCCTCTGAGAGCTTGCTGTACACGGTCTCCCTGGCGGAGAACAGGTCGTACCCGTCCAGTCCCTCGAACACCCTGCGGGGGTCGTCCATGATCATCTGGATCGTGTGCTCGTTGTAGTTCGCGAAGTACCTGTCCGTCATGGCGGTGGCCTCGCGTGACACCTTCCCCTTGGAGAACAGCCTGCCGACGAAGCCCTTGGAGCGCCACTCTATCATCTGCTTCTCCAGGTCCAGCAGGTCCGCCCTCATCTCGCCGATGTTGTACTCGGACAGGTCGGGCTTCATCATGGTCATCCACGGGTACCTGTTCACCATGTCGATGTACTCGTTGAAGTTCCTCATCAGGGTCCTGTCGCCGAACCTCCTGTGGAGCTCCGTGACCTCCGGGTAGCGGAGTTCCATCAGCGACGGGTCGATGCTCTCCTTGAGCACCCTGTACTCGTCGATGTGGCGGGAGTCCTTGGCGTCCAGCCACCTGTCCATGGAGTAGAGCTTGTACGGCTCGATGCCGAAGTCGCAGGGACTGTACATCACCCTGGCGATGTTGTCCAGCAGGGCCACGTCCCTGTCGATGCTGTCGGACACCTGGTCCAGGTCAACGCCCCTCTTGGGGGATCCGGCGGAGAGCATGCTCTCCAGCTGCCTGTAGAAGAGGTCCTTGTTACCGACGTCATCGATTAGGAGGCAGTAGCGGGCCAGGTTCCCGAGGCGGGAGTAGACCACGTCGAGGGCGGTCTTCTTCTCCGAGACCATCAGGACCGTCTTGCCCTTGGTCACCGCGGACGTGATGAGTCCGGTGATGACCTGGGACTTGCCGGTTCCCGGGGGTCCCTGGACGACGACCTCGTCCCCGTGCTCGATGGCGGTCAGGATGTTCTCCTGGGCGCTGTTGAGGGAGTTGATGTACACCAGGTCCCTCTCCGACGCCGCCATGCCCTTGTCCCTGATCTCCTCCTCGGTGAGCGGTGCGGGGAGGTCCGACAGGAAGTCAGTCTTGTTGAGGTCCACGACGAGGTCGTTGAGGATCCCGTTGATCTCGCGTCCGGCGAGGACGCCGTCGAAGTCCCTCTGGATCGAACTGGAGTACGTGGGGTACTTGCCCAGTACCACGTTGGGGACGACCTCCATGTCGCCCGGGAGGTACCGGGGGAACTCCCCCGCCCTGTAGTCGACGAACTGGGACGGCAGGCCGTAGTTGCAGCCGAGCGGGATGCCGCTGGACGCGTAGAACTCCACCAGGTCGCTCATGAACGTCTCCCCGGAGTAGTCCTCGATGATGTTGTTTGGCAGGGGCCTGTTGTTGCCGCTGGACTTTATGTACGCCAGTATGAGCGTGTTGTTGTACATGGGATCGCGGGAGCCGTCGTACGAGAGCGTGATGGTCCTCGAGTCCTTCTCCAGGATGACCGGGAACAGGGCGAGGGGTGCACGCACGTCGAAGTCCTCGTTGGGCATCCTGCCCTGGACGAAGGGGTATCCGATGTACAGGTCGTACTGTCCCTTGTCCCTCAGCTCCCTGTTGACCTCGCGTATGATCTCGTTCAGGTGCTTGTACACCCTCATCTCCTCGGGGCTCTTCGCCGAGTCGCAGAGCTTGAGGATCCTCTTCCTCCCGAACAGGAGGCCCATGACGTCCACCCCAGGGAGGGACATCAGGTCGAAGGTGTTCTTGCGGGAGATCTTCCCCTGGTACAGGAGGCGGTTCCCCCTGCTGATGTTGATGAGCTTCTTCTCCAGTTCCCTCAGGGTCCTGGCGGCCTCCTCGTCGATGTTGGATCCGTTGGCCGCGGTTATCGCGTACTTGCGCGTCACGCTGAGGAAGTCCTCCCCGTACAGTTCGACGAACCTCTGACCGACGCCCACTATGGCCGAGAAGTCGTCGACCTTCGTGGGCACGCGCTGCGCCATCTCGCGCAGTGCCTCGTCGGAGCAAACGGTGGGTATCCTGCCGTTCGCCATCCTCTTCTCCGATCTGAGCGTGTCCCTGAGTGCCAGGAGCTCGCTGTAGAGGTCGTCTTCCAATCCCATGGGACTGGTATGCGTATCGGGATTTGAATACTATTCGCATGTGGGGACGCACGCGTGCATCCGCGCGGGTAACATTATTTTAATTGGAGCAACTTACGTGTGGCAAGGTTATACTATGTCGAAGATCAGGGTTGGAGTAAACGGTTACGGTACTATCGGTAAGAGGGTCGCGTCGGCTGTCGCAGCGCAGGACGACATGGAGCTGGTCGGGGTCACCAAGACGAGGCCCACGTTCGAGGCCAGGGCGGCCCTGGCCAAGGGCTACGACCTCTACGTCCCCGACGACAGCGTCCAGGCGTTCAAGGACGCCGGTGTCGAGATCGCCGGTACCCTCAGGGACATGTACGGCAAGGTCGACATCGTCGTGGACTGCACCCCCGGCAACGTGGGCGAGATGTACAGGGACCAGTACGTCGAGGCCGGTGTCAAGGCCATCTTCCAGGGAGGGGAGGACCACGGACTCACGGGCATCTCCTTCAACTCGACCGCCAACTACTCCGAGTCCTGGGGAGCGCAGCTCTCCCGTGTCGTCTCGTGCAACACGACCGGACTCCTGAGGACACTCAACCCCATCGACAAGAGGTTCAAGATCGAGAACGCGTTCGTCACCATAGTCAGGCGCGCAGCGGATCCCGGGGACAGCAAGAACGGACCCATCAACGGCCTCGAGCCCTCCGTCAAGCTGCCCACCCACCACGGCCCCGATGTCCAGAGCATCATGCCCTGGCTCAACATCAACACCATGGCCGTGAAGGCGTCCACCACCCTCATGCACCTCCACACCGTCGTCGCCCAGCTCGCAGAGGAGACCACCACCGAGGAGATCGTGGCGATCCTGAGGGACGCCCCCCGTGTGAGGCTCGTCAGGAGCAAGGACGGCATCAAGACCACCGCCCAGGTCATGGAGCTGGCCAGGGACCTCGGCCGCGACAGGTCCGACATGTACGAGATCATCGTCTGGGAGGACGGCATAAAGGTCGTCGGCAACACCCTCTACTTCTACCAGGCGGTCCACCAGGAGTCCGACGTCATCCCCGAGAACATCGACTGCATCAGGTCGATGTGCAAGATGGAGCAGGATGCATCCGCATCCGTCGCGAAGACCGACGCATCCCTCGGGATCTCCAAGACCCTCTGAGGTGGGACCACGTCCAAGGACTTCAACACCCTCGAGGACTTCAACTACAGGGACAAGACCGTCCTCCTCAGGGTCGATATAAACTGCCCGCTGGACAAGAAGACCCTGGAGATCGTGAACGACTCCAGGATAAGGCGCATCGTCCCCACCGTCAGGGAGCTCATGGGCAAGAGGGCCAAGGTCGTCATGCTCGCCCACCAGAGCAGGAAGGGCGGTTGGGACTTCATCAACCTGGAGCAGCACGCCGACCACCTCTCGAAGCACCTCAACGCACCCGTCAGGTACGTCGACGACGTCCTGGGGGAGGAGGCAGCGGCGGCGATCTCCGGACTCGGACCCGGCGAGCTCCTGCTCCTCGGCAACGTGAGGGGCATAGACAGCGAGACCGCCAAGGGCGACATGTTCATGCACTCCGAGGGCGAGATCGTCGAGAGGCTCGCCCCTATGATAGACTACTACGTCTGCGATGCGTTCGGAGCGTCCCACAGGTCGCAGTGCTCCCTCGTCGGGTTCCCCGTCAGGGTACCCTCCGCATCCGGGAGGCTCATGGCCAAGGAGATGTTCGCACTCAAGGCGATATTCGAGAACCCCCGCAGGCCGTCCGTGTTCATCCTCGGCGGTGCCAAGTTCGGGGACGTGTCCGAGATGATCGACCGCGTCCTCGGGAACGGGGTCGCCGACACGGTCATCCTCGTGGGTCTCGCGGGCAACGCGTACCTCCTCGCGAGGGGAGTCGACATCGGGGAGGCCAGCACGAAGGTCCTCCAGGACGAGCTGACTCCCGAGAACCTCCAGGCGGCGAAGGACATCCTCGCGAAGTACGGTCAGAGGGTCCTCCTCCCCGTGGACGTCGCGGTGGAGAGGGACGGTCGCAGGGTCTCCGTCAACATAGGGGACATGCCCACGGCCGAACCCGCGCTCGACATCGGCGACGACACCGCCGAGAAGTTCAGGAAGGTCATCATGTCCTCGAAGACGTGCTTCATGTCCGGCCCTGCCGGGATGATCGAGAAGGAGGGTTTCGAGATCGGGACCCGCGTCATCATGTCCGCGATGGTGGACAGCGGCGGACAGTCCGTCATAGGCGGAGGTCACACCGGCGGTGCCGCGGAGAGGTTCGACCTCGCCGACCGCTTCTCGTACGTGAGCACGGGCGGTGGAGCGCTGGAGACGTTCCTCCTCGGAGAGCCCCTTCCCGTCATAGAGGCGCTGAAGTACTCGAAGGAGAGGTTCGCCAAGGACGGGAACTGACGTTCCGTCGGGGTACTGCTAAAGGTTTAAATGTGAAACCAGGATGTGTACGCGATGGCAAAGAAGAAAAGGCGTATAGTCGAGGAACCGGAGGAGGAGTACGAGTTCACCCCCACCGAGTTCAACGAGAGGGAGTTCATCCTCAAGGACGTGTACGGCACCAGGGTGTTCGCGGTGGTGATGGTTCTCGGCCTGATCGTCGGAGTCATCGGAGCCGTCCTCTGCAACCACGTGGACCAGTACGGATGGGTCGTAGCGACCCTGATCTCGTTCGCGGTATGCGCGGCGATGTCGAAGATCCTCGCATTGATGGGATTCAGGCCCGACATGCTCGAGCCCAAGTCCATGCTCGGGAACTACCTGATCTTCCTGATGCTGGCCCTCGGTGTATGCGTCGTCGGCATCAACCCGCCCTTCACCGAGATCCTCTGATCCCGGTGTTCTGAAACCCGAAAGGGCCCTGGTCTCAGACCAGGCCCCTCTTCCTCAACTCATCGACCAGCAGTCCCACGGCTATGCCCCTGTGGGACACCCTGTTCTTCAGCTCCATGGGGATCTCCGCGAACGTGGGTCCCCCGTCGTGTGTGAATATGGGGTCGAATCCGAACCCCCCGTCACCGGTCTGCTCCCCGGTTATGGTGCCGCGGCAGACCCCTGTGACTATGATCCTCTGTCCTGCGATGTCGCATCCGATGCAGCACCTGAACTCAGCACCGCGGTCCGCGGATCCCTCGAGCAGCCTCAGGATCCCGTCGTTGCCGATGGTCTTCTGGGCGTACGCCGACCAGACGCCGGGGAACCCCTTCAGCGCGTCCACGAAGAGTCCCGAGTCGTCGATGATGAAGTCCCTGATCCCCTGGGCGACTATCGCGTCCATGCCCTTGGACACGACCTCCTCCAGGTCCGAGGACTGGACCTCGTCGTATGGCAGTCTGTAGTGCTCCATCTCGATTCCGAGGTCCCCGAGGGACCTCTGGTACTCCGCGACCTTTCCCGCGTTGGATGTGATGACCTTGAGCTTCATGTGTACCTTCCCCTGTTCCTGATGTCCTCCACCTTCCTCCTGACGGCGTCCGGATCGTCGATGCCGGAGTAGTAGGATTCCATGAGGGCGTCGAAACCGGATGAGAGCTCGGTGTGGGCGGATGTGAACGCCCGTTCGAGCAGGCGGATGTCCACGCCGATGTCCTCCAGGCTGGCCTTGGAGCATCCCATGGAGAAGTCTATGAGGCATATCCCGTCGTCTGTGAGTATCATGTTGGAGGTGGTGAGGTCCCCATGGCACACCGATGCGGAATGGAGTCTCGCCACGGTCTCGCCGATCATCCCGCACACTCTCTCCGCCGATCCCGGGTCGGAGTCCAGGAGGTCCTTGACCGAACCCCCGGGCACGTGCTCCATGGTGATGGAGCAGGATGCCATGTCGACATCGTATATGCACGGGGTGCGGACGCCCGCATCGCGTGCCTCCCTGAGGAGACGGGCCTCGTTGCGGGTCCTGGTGGTCCTTATGTGCAGGTCGAGCTCCGGATGCCTGTACGTCTTCGGGGGACGGACCTTGACTACGGCCCTGCGACCATGGTACTCGCATCCCGAGACCACCGCCTCGGCTCCCCTGGCATCATCGGAATCCAACATGTTGTATCACCGTAACGACTGGTTCCCCATCTGCTCATGGGTATTTATGGGATTCACACAGCCGTCCCCTGTCATCATGGTTTTTATCACACACCTGCATACCGGTGACCGTGAACAGGATTCCGTTGGGATGTCCGCAGTTCGACCGCCTCCTGGGGGGAGGGGTCGAGAGCGGGAGCGTGACGCTGCTGTACGGGGAGGCCGGTGCGGGCAAGACGAACGTCTGCCTCCAGCTGGCACGCAACGTCGCCATCGGCGGATCCAAGGTGGCCTACATAGACACGGAGGGACTGTCCTCCGACCGCATAGCCCAGCTCTTCGCGGGTAACGAGGGGGCCATACGCAACCTGCTAGTTTTCCAGGTCCACGGTTTCGCGGAGCAGTCCGACCGCATAGACAAGATTGAGAAGCTCGCCGCCAACGGCATGATCTCATTGGTCGTCATCGATTCTCTCACGATGTTCTACAGGTTGAACCATGACGACACCGCCGCACGCAACGACTTCATAAGGCAGACCGAGGTCCTGCTCAACACCGCGCGTCAGTACGAGATAGCGATCATGGTCACGTCCCAGGTGTACTCCAACCTCTCCAGCGGGGGAGTGGAGTTCCTGGGCGGACACGCCCTCCATCACAACGCCAAGACCATAATCCGTCTGGACAAAAGGGGTGACGGCCGCCGTGCGGCCGTCATAATGAAGCACAGGAGCCTCCCCGAGGGGAGGTCGGCCCTGTACCGTATAACCGAGACCGGTATAGAGGATGTCTGAATCAGACATCCCTGTCGATCGCGAACCTCGCGAGTGCGATCATGAACTCCTTGTCCTCGCTCTCGGGGAGGGATGCGATCTTCGCGATGGCGTTGTCGACCTTCTGTTTCGCGAGGTCCAGGGCGTACTGGATCGATCCGGACTCCTCCAGGATCTGCCTCGCACGCAGGCACTGCTCGTCGGTGGCGTCCATGTTGCCGAGGATGCCCTTGAACTCCTCGAGGACGGCCTCGTCCTCTATGGTGCGCATGGCATGCGTGATCATGCACGTGCACTTCCCCTTGCGGATGTCGTTCCCGACGGACTTCCCGGTCTTGGACGAGTCGCCTGCGACCCCGAGGTAGTCGTCGAACATCTGGAATCCCAGTCCGAGCTCGAGTGCGTACTCGTTGATCGCCCTGACGGTCGCCTCGTCGGCGCCTCCGATGATGGCACCCCCGGCGGCCGCCGCCGCGAAGAGGACGCTGGTCTTGAGCTTGATGGTCTCGATGTACACGTCCTCGGTGACGATCTGCCCCTCGTTGTTGACGTCCATCTGCTGTCCGCGGGCGAGGTCCCACACGGCCTGGCTCACGTACCTGAGGACGTCCCTCATACCCTCGGCGGGGATGTCCAGGTCGCAGATGATCTGGAACGCCTTCGCGAAGAGGGCGTCCCCGGCGAGGATGGCGGTGGGCATCCCGTACCCTATGTGGATCGTGTCCATGCCCCTGCGCTTCTCGTCCCCGTCCATGAGGTCGTCGTGGATCAGGGTGAAGTTGTGGATGTACTCTATGGCGACCGCGAGCGGGACCGCCTTGGAGGCGTCCCCTCCGACCGCACGGCAGCAGGCCACCGCCATCGCGGGGCGCATCCTCTTGCCCCCGGCGTAAGGGTACTGCCTGGAGGCCTCCATGAGGTTGTCGGGTTCCTCGTCGCCGATGTAGCTCCTTATGGGGGCATCCAGTTCGGCGGACATTCTCTTGAGATATTCCTTTGCGTCTATCATAGTTGATCCATCCATTGTCTGGTTTCGCCGAGGACGACGTGCTTCGCCCTGGCCAGCTGGGAGAGGTTCCTGGAACCCGTCAGGAACATCGCTGCCCTGAGCTCCTCCCTTATGACTGTGAGTTTCTCGATCACGGCCTCGGCGGACTGCGTCGCCTCGCCGAGGACGATGTTCGCAACACCCGCCGCGGTGGCGCCCATGGCGATCGACGCGGCGACGTGTATCCCGTCCAGCACACCGCCGGACGCGATGAGGGGCAGTCCGGAACCGGTGCACTGCGAGAGCGACACCGGGGTGGGGATGCCCCAGTCGAAGAAGGACTCGCCCATGCAGGTCCTGATCCGGTCCCCGGAGTCCATCGCCCTGTAGAGCTCCACGGCGGAGAAGCTGGTCCCGCCCATGCCGGCGATGTCGAGTCCCCTTATCCCGATGCCCTTGATGCGGTCGCAGACGTCCCTGGATATCCCGGCTCCGGTCTCCTTGACCATGATGGGGTGTTCGAGCGCGAGTTCGCGTATCGCATCGCGGCACCCCTCGGCGTTGGTGTCCCCCTCGGGCTGCACGACCTCCTGGAGGAAGTTGAGGTGGATCGCCACGATGTCCGCATCGATGAGGTCCCTCGCCTGACCCACCATCTCGGATGTGAACCTGTCCTTGCTGTGCTGTCCGACGAGCTGGGGGGCCCCGACGTTCCCTATGACGAGGGGTACGTCGAACTCCTTGATGACGGAGTAGCTCTCCGGGGACACCCCCGCGACCCCTGCACGCTCGCTTCCGACACCCATCCCGATGCCGAGCTCCGCACAGGCCTCGGCTATGTTCGAGTTGATCTTCACGGCCCCGTCGAACCCGCCGGTTATGGCGGTCACGATCAGGGGGAACTCCAGTTCCTTCCCGAACAGGACGCAGCGGGTGTCTATGTCGTCGAGGTCCACCTCCGGAAGGGCGTTGTGGACGAACCTGATGTCGTCCCAGTAGCAGTATCCGGGTGCTATCCTCTCGTCCTTGCAAATTCTGATGTGGTCGGCCTTCCTGTTTCCGATCTGTGTCATGGGATCACAACCTGGCTCTGGTGCAGGGTACGTCCTCACCCCGCAGGAGGGACAGAAGCCTTCCCGGGACCGTGCCGTTGACGAGGACGCAGTCTCTGTCCTCCGAGCACATCCTGAGCATGGCCTCCATCTTGTTCACGACCCCGCCGGTGACATCGTCGACCGTGGATCCGGATGATACGGATTCGAGGATGCCCCTGTCGACCTCCGGGTAGAACTCCGCTCCGGCATCGGTCTTCGGGTCCGCGCTGTAGAGGCCGTCTATATCGGATACGAACACGATCCTCTCGGGCCTGAACATGTCGGACATGAGCTCCATCAGCTGGTCCCCGGAGCATATCCCGAAGCCCTTCCTGCGGTCCATGACCACGTCTCCGAAGAGGATGGGCATGACGCCGATGTGGGCGAGTGCGCGGATGGCCTCCGTGTCCTCCGCGACGAGTCTGCCATCCTCCATCACGAAGCAGGAGCCGGGGGGCACGGAAACGGAGGGGATCCCGGCACCCAGGAACTCCCTGACCACGAGCGAGCTGAGTTCGCGGACATCGTATTGCACCTGGGCGACAGCGGGGATCTGTGAGAAGTCGACGAGTCCCCTGGACAGGGAGTACCTTTTGGCGATGACGTGTCCGTATGAACCGGCACCGTGGACGACCATGACGTTCCTTCCGGAATCCGCGATCTCGCGACACAGTCTCGCGACCTGCTCCCTCTGGAACTTCCTGTACTCCGATTTGTCTGTGATGACGCTGCCACCCAGCTTGATCAGTATCATTGGTTCCTCCATGGTTTCCTTTATTTTAAGGGTTGACCCGGGGTGGGATGGAAAAGCCTCTCGGCCATGAGATGAAGATGAAAAAGTGGCAGACAGCGTGCCTGAGTTCCCGTAGGCTTGCGCACTACAGTACAGACAGGTACGCGGGCGGACTTTACTGCCGGGTTCGGAATGGGACCGGGTGTGACCCCGCCGCTTTGGCCGTCTTACCAAAACTCAGGATATCTGCAAACTATTTAAATTTTTCTACATGGCCGTGAATCGGTCTCACTGTGCGGTCCGCGAAACCCTGGATTCCGTTTATATTCCCTCCAATGGATTCGGTATCATGGGTCTCATCACCAGGAAGGCGAAGGAACCTGAACAGGAGCGCAAGGAAGCAGAAGCCGCCAAGGCACCCGCCGGGGACGTGTCCGGATCGGAACCGTCACCGAAGGGGAACGGGGCGTACTTCGTCCAACCCCATCCCGACGGGGGATGGCAGGTCAAGAGGGCGAAGGCACAGAAGGCGCTGAAGAGGTTCCCGACGAAGGCGGAGGCGGATGCGTACGCGAAGCAGGTCGCCAAGAACCAGGGCACGTCGGTGGTCCGTAAGAAGAAGGATGGGAAGATCCAGAAGAAGTTGTGAGTGTGGCCGTACGGCCACACCCTCAGTTGAATTCGGTTTTATCGCTGTCGAGGACCTCGTTCCAGAGCCTGATGGTCTCCTGCGCGTCCTCCTCGTCCATGATCTGGATCGCGAACCCCGCATGGACCACCGCCCACTCGCCGACGGTCGCCTCGACCATGGAGAGGTTGGCCTTCCTGATGACGCCTCCGAAATCCACGTCTCCGACGTCACCGTCGATGCTGACGATCTTACCGGGTATTGCAAGGCACACGTTATCACTCCGACATTATCCTGAGGATCGCCTCTGCGGGCTGACCGTCTACCGCCGTGAGCGCCTCGACCGCCTTGTCCCTGTCGCATCCGGTCTGGGACATGACGAGTTCGATGTCCTCCGCCGGGAAGCCCACGGCAACGGGCGCGTCCCCTCCGGCGCCGAGTTCCCTGGTGAACTCGTTTCCGGCGATCTGGTAGTTCTTGCTGCCCCCCATCTCGACGCACACGACCTCGGCATCGGTGATGACTATCTCGTTGCTCTTCGTTCTGATGATGACCTCGGTGACGTTGTCGATGGATGTCTGCTTGATACCCATCTTCTTCATCGCCTGCTTCATCTGGCGATCGTTCATTCTCATTCCACCGGCCATGCCACGTCAATCCCCATTCAGTTACTTTAACGTTTTTTCAGCCCCGCGCGGACGTCATTCGCGTCCCAGTGCACCTGTCAGTGCGGCGGACAGCGCAGCCACGACATCGTCCGCAACGGATGTGTCCTGGACGCCGCCCTGGGCGAAGTCGGGTTTCCCGCCACCCCTCCCGCCGAACGCGGTCAGGACATCGGACAGGACCCTCCTGCAGTCGACGCGTCCGTCACCGGATGCCACCATGACCGAGAGGGAGTCCCCGACGGACACGTAGGCGGCGACACCCCCCCTCGATTTGACCGACTCCGCAGCCTCCGCCGCGACCGAGCGGTCGGCGGCGGGGAGCTTGGCGATGTGCACGTCGCATCCGCCGACGGTCACGGGTATGACCATGGACGTTATCATGCGGACCGCTTCCTTGAGGAGGCGTCTGTCCAGCTCCAGTTCGGACCTCATGTTGGACACGGCCTTCGTGACATCGGCCGCCTTGCATCCAACGGTCTCCACGATCCCTAGTGCGGACATCGCGAGCCCGTTGGCGGACCTCTTGGCCTCGTCGCCCACCTTGAACTCGATGGTTATCCCGTCCTTCCCGGCCGATACCTTGCGGTCCACGGTGATCATCTCCAGCTCGGAGGTCTCCATGACGTGGATCCCGCTGCAGGCGGACAGGTCTATGTCGCCTATGGCGACGACGGAGATCTGCTCGTCCTCCGCGATCCTGTCGAGCTTTATCCTGACGTTCTCGAGCTCGGGGTCGTCGCGGTCCATGATGCTCTTCGTCACGGGGTGGTTGTCGCGTATGGCCTGGTTGGCGAACTCCAGTGCGGCACCGATCTGCTCCCATGTGAGGTCGTGGTTCACGATGACGTACTTGCTCTCGGGTGAGATGAATATCTTGGTGATCTCGAGGTCGGGGCACTGCCTCTTCAGGGAGCAGAACAGCAGGTGCTCCCCGGTGTGTCCCATCATGAGGTCGTAGCGCCTCTCCCAGTCCACGCTGCACCAGGCCCTCTCGCCGACCTCCAGGTCGTTCCCGGGGACGATGTGCACGATGTCGTCCCCCTTGTAGCGGACCTCCTCGACACGGAAGCCGCGTATGTAGCCGGTGTCGCACACCTGTCCTCCGCCACCGGGGTAGAACGCGGTGCTCGTGAGGATGACCTCGTCCCCTTCCACCGACTCCACTATGGACTCGAATTCGAATGCGTACCCGTCCTGTCTGAATATCTCGTCCGTCATCTTATCGCTCCTCCGACCCTATGGTGAAAGGGTTAATAAACATCATTTGGGATGACCGAGTGGTTCATATGTCTTTTAAGGAACTCGACGAGTTGGACAAACGCATTCTCGAGATCCTCAGCACGTCCTGCAACGAGTCATACAGGCAGGTCGCCAAGCAGCTCAACGTGCATCCGACGACGATCATCCAGAGGGTCAACAACCTCGAGACGAAGGGCTACATCAGAGGGTACCGTGCCCACATGGACTACCAGAGGCTGGGTTTCGACTACATGGGTCTGGTGAACATATACGCCGACAACGTCCTGTCCGTGCAGGAGCGCCTCTGCGAGATCCCCCAGGTGGTCGCCGTCTTCGACATCACGGGGGAGAGCGACTGCCTCGCATGGATAGCGTGCGTGGACCGCGAGGAGTTCTCGTCGGTCGTGAAGAGCATAAACGCCATCCCGAACGTCAGGAAGACCAACACGTCCATCATCCTGGACATCAAGAAGGACCCGTACGAGTTCGTCCCGCACATATTCTGAGGGCGGCGGCTCCGACCCCGCCCATTTTATATCCCTTCTCCAATGCGTGCGCAATTAAAGAGGCACTCCTATGAGAAGGACAAACACCTGTGGCGATCTGAGGGCAGAGGACCTCGGAAAGAAGGTATGTCTCCAGGGCTGGGTCAGGTTCTCCAGGGACCACGGCGGCGTCGCGTTCATCGATCTCGCCGACAGGTACGGTATAACCCAGATCGTCTTCGATCCCGAAGACCTCCCCGAGGGGACAGACATTGCACGCATCTCGGACACAATGAGGACTTTCACCCGTGAGTCCGTCGTCTCCATCGACGGTGTCGTCAGGAAGAGGGTCGAGGGCACCGAGGACGGAAGGAACCCCACCGGGGAGATCGAGGTCCTCATCACGGATGCGGAGCTCCTGAACAGGTCCGCCGCACCCCCCTTCGAGCTCGGTGACCAGAAGGAGGGTGTGCTCCCCAACGAGGACGTCAGGATGAAGTACAGGTACCTCGACCTCAGGAGGACCGAGATGATCCAGGCCATGGAGTTCAGGAGCAGGCTCGTCCACCTCGCCAGGCAGTACCTGGACCAGAACGGGTTCCTCGAGATCGAGACGCCCATCCTCGGAAGGTCCACCCCCGAGGGGGCGAGGGACTACGTCGTCCCGTCCAGGGTCCACCCCGGCATGTTCTACGCGCTCCCCCAGTCCCCCCAGCAGTTCAAGCAGATGCTCATGGTCGCCAGCATGGACCGCTACTACCAGGTGGCCAGGTGCTTCCGCGATGAGGACTCCAGGAAGGACAGGCAGCCCGAGTTCACACAGCTGGACCTCGAGATGTCCTTCGTCGACATGGAGGACCTCCAGGAGATGATGGAGGGCATGGTCTCCCACATCTGGAAGGGCATCTACGGCAAGGACCTCCAGACCCCGTTCCCCCACATCGCCTACCGCGATGCGATGGAGAGGTTCGGATCCGACAAGCCCGACATGAGGTACGGACTCGAGTTCGTGAAGCTCACCGATGTCGTCAGGGACGCCCCGTACAAGATCTTCCAGAACATCCTCGCCGAGGGCGGTATAGTCGCGGGGATGAACCTCAAGGCCGACATCGCCGGCGACAAGGTCGGAAGGAACGATGTCGACCGTTACATCAACTACGCGAAGAAGGTCGGGCTCGGAGGACTCACCTGGATGAGGTGCGTCAACGGTCAGCTCGAGAGCAACATCGTGAAGTACTTCACCCCCGAGATCCTCGAGAATATCAAGACCGCGATGGGTGTCGAGGAGGGCGACCTCCTGTTCATCGTCGCCGGTCCCTGGAAGGCCACCTACGAGAGTGCGGGATTCCTCAGGAAGAAGATCGCCGAGGACCTCGGCATCGTCCCCGAGGACGAGTTCCAGTTCTTCTGGATGGACCAGTGCCCCATGTTCGAGATCGACCCCGTCTCCGGCAAGTACGACGCGTTCCACCACCCGTTCGTCCTCCCCCAGAACGACCTCGACGACGAGTACGTCGGAGGTGCGTGCTTCGACCTCTGTCTCAACGGCAACGAGCTCGGTTCCGGTTCCCTCCGTATCCACAACGTCGACATGCAGAAGGCGGTCTTCCGCAAGCTCGGCATGGACGACGAGAGGATCGAGAGGAGCTTCGGGTACTTCGTGGAGATGCTCAGCTACGGCGCGCCTCCCCACGGCGGTATCGCCATCGGAATCGACAGGCTCTGTGCGATCCTCCTCGGCAAGGACACCATCAGGGAGGTCATCGCGTTCCCCAAGAACAAGAGGGCCATGTCCCTCCTCGACGGTTCGCCCTCCAAGATCGATGACGACAAGCTCGAGGAGCTCCAGATCATCTCCCTCGCAGGGGATTTCGACCTCGGCGATTTCGACGAGATCGAAGAGATCGAGTGAAAACCAACATGACGGGCTCCGGCCCGTCATCATCCCATTTTCCTGCCCGTAGTATCACATCACCGCACATCCTCGTCCGCGGATGTGTTTTTCAAAATACCTAATTAAATTTAGGAAGACCTAATTTAAATAACATGACGACGATGGACCTTCGGTGAGACCATGATCATGGGAGTCAGGAACATCAAGGTGAAGAAGGGAGAGAAGAAGTGTTGAACGTACCGTCCGGACGGTCATCCGTCCGGACTGGGATACGTCCCGTTTTCAGATTCTGGACTCTATGAGTCTCTTGGTGGCCTCCACGACCTCCGCGGAGGAGTACTGTCCACCGGAGTTCTTCATGACGAACCCGATGACCTTGTTGGCCGCCTTCTCGTTCTTCTGGTAGTCGGTGACGACCGCCGGGTTCTCGTCGAGGTACTGGTTGATGAGGGTGTCGAGTCCCTCGGATGCACCCTGGACCGAATCACGGTCCTCCCCGGTCATGTGGCATTTGATCTCCATGCCGCACTCGGTGTCGGTGATCTCCCCGGATGCGAACCTCCTTATGATCCCCACGAGGGTCTCGGTGTCGGCGCCCCTGCTCTCCAGGGACCTCCAGTTGGCGCTGATGGGTCCGGCGACCCATTTGATCGCGTTGGGGACGTCGACGTCCCTCGCCACGGTCTCGAACATCTCGGCCAGGCCGACGGATGTGGTCACGAGCTGCTTGGACATCTTCTGGTCGATGCCGTACTGGTCCGAGAGTCTCAGCGTCATCTTGAGGGGGCTCTCCTTGATCCTGATGGAGTCGGCGAGCTCCCTGATGTGGTAGACCCCCAGGTCGGGTTCGTCGATGTATCCGTAGTCGGCCTCGAACTCCTTCTTCCTGACGGAGATGGTGACTCCCCTCTCCTCGTCGAAGCGCCTGGTCTCGCGCTCGATCTTCCCTCCGGCCTTCAGGATCTTGGTCTGCCTGACCATCTCGAAGGTCAGGGCCCTCTCCACGTTCTTGAGTCCGGTGACGTTCTTGACCTCGCATCTCTCCTTCCCGACGGAGATGTTGCAGTCGCAGCGTATGCTCCTCTCCCCGTCGCCGGGGAGGTCGATCACGTGCCTGATGTCGGCGATGAGCTGTCCGAGGAACTCCCTGGCCTCCGCGGGGGTGGCGATGTCGGGTTCCGTGACGATCTCCGCCAGGGGGATCCCGGACCTGTTGTAGTCTACGAGGGACGACTGGTCTCCGACCCTCTTCGTCTTACCAGGGTCCTCCTCTATGTGGATCCTGGTGATCCTGATGGGCTTCTTC
The DNA here is from genome assembly GCA_017461225.1 of Candidatus Methanomethylophilaceae archaeon. Taxonomy (GTDB): domain Archaea; phylum Thermoplasmatota; class Thermoplasmata; order Methanomassiliicoccales; family Methanomethylophilaceae; genus Methanoprimaticola. Next base: position 9,318 of record JAFTYV010000031.1, on the reverse strand, counting down.
CCGTTGAGGTAGTAGACCCCGCCCTCTCCGACGGGGTTGTCGTACTGGGTGATCTGGACGCTCTTGGACATGTCCGGGTAGAAGTACGTCTTCCTGGAGAACCAGGTCGTGTCCGCAACCCTGCACCCGAGCATCTTCGCGAGCATGATGCCGTACTCGAGGACCTTCCTGTTGAGGACGGGCCTGGATCCCGGCATGCCGAGGCATGTGGGGCACACATGGGTGTTGGGTGCCTCCGCGTCGGTGGTGGGACACGAGCAGAACATCTTCGACCTGGTGGGCAGCTGGACGTGGATCTCCAATCCGATCTTCATGCTACCACCTCCGGTCTCCTGAGTTCGAACTCCCTCTCCCAGTCCTCCGCGATGGAGAACAGCACCTCCTCGTTCCAGTGGTCCGCGACGAACTGCATGCCGATGGGCATGCCGTCCGAGTCGTATCCGCAGGGGACCGACATGTGGGGGGTGCCCGCTATGTTGGCGGGGATCGTGAGGTAGTCCGCCTTGTAGGAGTCGAGCGCGGACATCTTCGAGATGTCGTCGAAGCGGGGTGCCGTGAACGGCATCGTGGGCGCCAGCACGGCGTCGTGGTCCGCGAGGACCCTCTTGTAGTCGTCTATGACGACCTTCCTGACCTGCAGGGCCTTGGCGTAGTACCTGTCCCTGAATCCGACCATCCTCGTGAACGTCCCGAGGAGGATCCTCCTCTTGGCCTCGTCACCGAAGTACTCGGAGCGGAAGGATGTGAAGTAGTCATCGAACTTGAGCGAGAGGTCGCCCTCCTGCTGTCCGTACCTCATACCGACGTACCTGGCGAGGTTGGTCGAGGCCTCGGACGTCGCGAGGACGTAGTATGCGGGCATGGCGTACTTCAGGGACGGCATGTTGACGTATTCGACGTCGACGCCCATCCTCTCGAGCTCGACCAGTGCGGAGCGGAACGCGGCCTCGACATCCTTGGAAAGCCCCTCCACGCCCTCCATGGGCACGGCGACGGATCCGAGCTTCACATGCGAGTCACCGAGCTCGGGCTGGGCGCAGGATGTGGGGTCCCTCTCGTCCTTTCCGGCCATGACGCCGATGTACTTCCTGAGGTCTGTCGCCTTCGAGGAGAGGACACCTATCTTGTCGAGGGAGTTCCCGTAGTCGATGAGTCCGTATCTGGACACGCGCCCGTAGGTGGGTGCGATGCCGTAGACCCCGCAGAACGAGGCGGGACAGCAGATGGATCCCCCGGTGGAGACCCCGAGCGAGACGTGGTCCTCGAACACGGCGGCGGCGCAGGCCGATCCTCCGGACGAACCTCCGCACGCCCTCTCCAGGTCGAAGGGGTTGCGGGGGACCTCCAGTCCCGAGTTGGTGGAGAACGTACCGAAACCGAACTCGTCCATGTTGGTCTTCCCGATGAGTTCGCCTCCGGCCGCCTTCATCCTCTCGATGGATGTCGCATCGAAGGCCGGTCTGTAGCCCTCGAGGATCCTCGATCCGGAGCAGGTCTCCATCCCCTTGGATGTGAGGTTGTCCTTCGCGGAGAAGTGGAAGCGTCCCTCGGACGGTTCCTCCTCGGTCATCGCGTGGAACATGGAGTACTTCCCGTTGATGGCCCTTATCTCGGACAGTCCGTAGGATCTCATGAGAGCCTCGGCCCCCTGACGTATCCCTCGTAGGTGTTCATGTCCCTGAGGAGCTCATCCGGATCGATGCGGATGGAGGGTTCGTCGTCCCTGAGGATGTCCGCGACCTCGACGGGGTTGACGCCGTAGTCATCGCATCCCGGAGCCTCGTCCAGGAGCTCGAAGTACGTGAGGATCTCACCGAGGTCCCTGCTGTACCTCTCAAGTTCGTCATCCGTGAGTTTTATGTGTGCGGCACGGGCCACTCTCTCAATGGTTTCCCTGTCCATGTTCAGACCTTCCCGTGGCTATCGTGAAGGTCTATAAAATAATGTTATCCTTTGAGGATGAATATCAAACCGTACAGGGTCATGCAGGTGTCCGAGAAGTAGAACGGCTCCCCCATGGACCCGAGGTAGTCCTTGAGATCCAGTCCCAGTGAGGACACAGAGGGGGTCATCATATCCGGGAAGCGGCAGGGCTCGGGGTACGCGCAGACGCCGCAGTACTTGCATCCACCGTCGGCGAAGCCCATGCAGTCGAGGCCGTTGCTCCTGAGCTCGCGCGACATGATCCTGACGATCTTCTGCATCTCATGGCAGGTGGCCTCCACGACCTCCTGGTCCTGGACATCCAGGCAGAACGTGCGGTGGACGACCAGGACGTAGTCGGTCCTGCCGTACAGGTCGGCGATGTCCATGGAGAACCCAGGGGGGCACGCCCAGTTCGTCCCGTAGCAACCGCACAGGTTCTCCTCGCACTTCGACCTGCATACCACGTGGTTCTCCGGGTCGTAGGTGGGCACGGGACCGACCCTGATGGTGTAGTCCTCGAACAACTTGGTCGACAACGCGGCCCGCCATTTCTCCATGAATCAACATTGTTATGGAATATTTATAAGGGTTTCCGCAAGCATTTAAGTCACGCTCATAAATGCTATCCGTATGGCAGAGGCAACACCCGAGAAGAAAATCGCCAACGCGATCAAGGCGATGGACGAGGGGGATTTCAAAAAGGCTTACACGGCGTTCAAGAAGCTCGTCGTAGACGTGCCCGACAACGCGGAGTGCTGGTACTACAAGGCCGAGTGCGGGAACTACGCATCGGGCATGTTCGGGGCGAAGGTGGACACCCAGGAGATCATGGATGCCTACAAGAAGGCCATCGAACTCGACGGTGAGCGTGTCGACTACTACCAGTCGTACGGACTGTTCTGCATCTCCGTGAACAAGTACGACGAGGCGGAGAAGGCGTACTGCGAGGCCGCCGAGATGGACGAGTCCATGTCCGCATCCCTGTACTCCGAGTTCGCGATAGAGTACTACAACAACGTCATGGCCACGTACGGTGAGATCATGGAGGATCCCAAGGCGCGTGCCCCGTACGGCAAGAAGGCGCTGACCTACATGCTCAAGGCACTCGACATGGATGTCGAGGAAGCCAAGACGCTTCTCTGATCGGAGGGGGCACCGCCCCTTCCCACTCCACCGACGGCCACAGTGCCGTATTCTTCTGCACCAACGATCGATGCGGTCACAATGTCCGATCGAGATAGGATGGCGATACCGTGATCCCGGGACGATGGGGATCGGAAACGTACTGCGAAACAAACAGAGTGATAAGAGATGGTAGCGAGGGGTCGATTTGAACGACCGATCTCCGGGTTATGAGCCCGACGGGATATCCTGGCTACCCCACCTCGCTATCAAACCGTGCAAAGTAGATGTAATATAAAAGGTTTTTGAACAATCCCCTCAGAAGAACTTCTTCAGGAACATCAGATCGTCAATCTTCCCCTTGATCTGGACCTTCTTCATGACATATGCCCTCATGGGTCTGAGGGTGCCGTCGATGAGGCCGCGGAAGTTCTCGGGGGTTGTCGTTATGGTGAGGTCAGCGTCGTCCCTGAGGTTGGGCTCGAGGCTCTCCACCCTGGCGTTCCTGAGGACCATGGAGTAACCCTCCGTCCCGAGGTCGATGTTGAACTTCTTGTCGAGGTGTTCGATCTCCTTCCTGAGGTTCTCGTCCCCGTCGACCTTCCTGTGGAACCGGTCGACCAGGGACTGGATGTCGTCCTGCATACTCATGTTATCACCAATCGCTTATCTTAGTGTTGGCCCTTCTGGAGAGCATCTGCCTGACGGGCTCCCATGAGCACCTGACGTGTGCAGGTGCGCGGCCGTTGGATTCGATCCATCCGCGGATGAAGTCCATGGTGTAGTGGTCGCTAGGGTACCCGCTTCCGATGTTGCATCCGTATTCGGCCCGGATGTCTTCGATCATCCGGTCACGTGTCACCTTCGCCACGATGGATGCAGCGGATACCACGGGGTATGTGTCATCCGCTTTATGCCTTGCCGTCACCCCGCCGTGTCCGCCCAGGGATGCGGACAGGCGCCTGCCGAAACCCTCCTCGTTCACGTCGGGGCAGTCCGCGAAGACGGTGTCGCACTCCCTCCGGGATACGGCGTCCGCGAACATCCTCAGTTCGATGTCGTTCAGGGACATCTCCTTCCTCAACAGGTCTATGTCCTCCGCCGAGACGATCTCCACGTGCCATTCCGTGTTGGAGGTTATCGCCTCGTACATCCTCTCCCTCGCACGGGGGGTGAGCCTCTTGGAATCCCTGACCCCCAGCTCGCGCAGGTCCTCGTCGGACTCCACGAACACGGCACCGACCACGAGCGGACCCATGACGGACCCCCTTCCGGCCTCGTCGACACCACAAAACACCACTTAATGCACCACCTACCGATATCGTGGTAGGTCTATATAATTTAAGTTAACCTGATGATACGCCCCCCATCATGTCATTGAAATGCGATCTCCAGTACGGTAGGGGAGAGGCCTGTTTCAAACTCACCCGTGTGGGAGTCAGGGGCGTCCGCAAACCGGTCCTCGTCACAAGGGAGGGCATCAACAGCACCCTCAACAACGCTCTCAACTGTTCCATAGACATCTTCGTCGATCTCCCGGCGGATCAGAAGGGATCCCACATGTCGAGGAACGTGGAGGTCCTCAACGAGGTCGTGGAGGAGAGTGTCCGCAACCCCATCGTCGGTCTCGAGGACATGGCCGCCGACATGTGCAGGAAGCTCCTGGTCCACCACGAGTACGCGCAGAACGCTGAGGTGAGCATAACCGCGGAGTACTTCCGCAACTCCAAGACCCCCCTCGGCAAGGACACGTACGAGATGTACACCCTGATGGCCGGTGGCAGGATCCAGCGCGACGGGAAGCTGTCCAAGAGGATCGGGGTGAAGGTCCTGGGCATGACGGCGTGCCCCTGCGGACAGCAGACCGTCACCGAGATGATGGAGTTCGAAGGATCCATGCCCGTAATGACGCACAACCAGCGCAACGTGTGCACCCTGAACGTCACCCTCCCCGAGGAACACAGCATGGAGGCGGACGAGCTCATAGACCTCGTCCAGGATTCTTTCTCGTCACCCACGTACGAGCTCCTCAAGAGGCCCGACGAGGGCCAGGTGATCATCAACGCACACAGGAACACCAAGTTCGTGGAGGATGTGGTCAGGGGCGTGCTGGAGCGCTTCGTGGAGAGGTACCCCGACCTCCCGGACGAGGTTTATGTGGACGTCCTCAGCGAGTCCGAGGAATCCATCCACAAGCACAACGCGTTCGCGGAGAGGGAATCGACCCTCGGCGAACTCCGTGCAGAAAACATGTGATTTCAGACGGGATGGGAGGGGAGATCACTCCCCCTCCCCGTCGATTCTACCGAGCTCGACGTCCATCACGGATATGTCCGAGACGTAGACGTCCTCGGGGCACTCGAGGTCGTCGAGGCATCCGACCCAGTAAACCACGAGTCCGGGTCCGAAAAGCTGGGTGTAGGGGACCAGCTGTTTGCGCGAGTTGTACTTGAACTCCGTGTTGTCCCCGAAGGAGGCTTTGCTCTCCACCCAGTAGATTTTATGTCCCTTGTACATGACGGGTTCGTCCAGGAGGCAGTCCGGGGTCTTGGTGAACTCCGTTCCGCGGAGGTCGTTCTCCGTGCGGTACGTGATCCCCTGGCCGTCCAGCCACTGGTGCAGGAGGTCCTCCCCCCAGATCCCGCGCTCCCTCTGCCTGTCGTTGGCCGAGGGGGAGTACACTATGTCGTTCTCTATCGCCTCGCGCACCTCTGCGGCGGTCTCCTCGCTCTCCAGGAGGTCCGGGTCGTTGATGTAGCTCCAGAACTCCTTCTTGGAGGCGCCGTCCTCGAGGAAGATGAACATCGCGGTCAGGATCGGGGGGAACCTGTACTTCTCCGATAGCTCCAATATCGACCTGCCCTTGGTCCACTCCTTCAGCATGCGGGGGGTGTTCTGCTTCACCACGTAGAACCTCTTCTTCACCTCCCTGCTGGTCTTCTGCGTGAACAGGGTGTCCAGGAGCCTCTCGTCGTATCTGCCGGAGAGCGCCCTGACGTCCTTCACGGTCCTGAGGCTGTTGTACAGCTCTTTGTATTCCTCGTATTTCATCGTATCACTGGTGGAGTTTCCTGCAGAGGTCCCTGACGGCGGAGATCACCACGTCCTGGACCATGGATGTCGGGGGACAGTAGGCGTTCTCCGAGCGGTAGGCGAAGTCCTCCGCGGTCATGCCGTTGATGGCGGCGGCGGTCAGCCAGTCGATGCGGCCCGTGGCCTCCTCACCCGCTATGATCTGCGCTCCGATGATCCTGTGGGTGGTGGCATCGGCCAGGACCTTCACGGTGAGCTCCGTTCCTCCGGGGTGGTACCTTGCACGGGTGAGTCCGGTCGCCTTGCCGGCGACGACGTCGATACCGTACCATGCCGCCAGGCTGGTGGACAGTCCGGTTCCGGCGATCTGCTTCTCCCCGATGACACTGACCCATGGACTTGCGACCGGGCCGAAGAGCATCTTCTCCCCGGAGACCGCGTTGTTGCCGGCCACGGAACCCTGCTTCACCGCGGTTGAACCGAGCTGGCTCATGGTCGGTCCCGGCATTATCGCCGACTCGCATTGGACCAGGTCCCCGGCGACGTAGATGTCGGGGACGATGCGTCCCCTCCTGTAGGGCTGGAGGGTGGGGGAGACCACGACTGCGTTGAGCACGCCGATGTCGAGGCCGAGCGCCCTCGGTATGTCCAGGTTTGCACGGACGCCGGTGGCGAACACCATGACGTCGCAGGGGTACGTGACCCCTCCGGCTGTGACGCTCTCGACCTTCCCGGATCCGTTGACGGACTGCAGCGGCGCCCCCATCACGAACCTGATGCCGAGATCCTCCAGATGGGACTGGATGGCGTCCGCCATGTCCTTGTCCGCTATGCGGGGTATGACCTGGTCCATCATCTCGACGACGGTGACGTCCTTGCCCATGTCCTTCAGGGAGACCGCGAGTTCGAGGCCGATGACCCCGGCTCCTCCGATGACGACGTTGGCGGCACCGTCGAGGGCAGACTGGATGGCCTTCCCGTCCCTGATCGTCCTCACGACGAACACGTTGCCGAGCGATGCACCCTCGACAGGTGGGACGAAGACCTTGCCCCCGGTGGCGATGACGAGCGAATCGTAAGGGTACTGCACCCCGCCCGCGGTGACGGTCTTCGCGGATTCGTCCACGGATTCGACACTGGTGCGGATGTGAACGTCTATGCCGCGCTCCCTCGAGTAGAACTCGGGCGTGTGCATGACGATGTCTGACCATGCGCTCTTCCCCTCTATTCCCCAGGGGATCGCGCAAGGCGAGTATGCGATGTCCTCATCCTCGGTGAAGACTGTAACCTTGCATGCGGGATCCCTCTCCTTGGCAGTCGATGCGGCGGTCATCCCCGCCGCCCCGGATCCGATAACAATAACGTTTTTAGCCATTTGGCTTACCCGCCTTCGTATCCGCCCATTTATTATTAAGCTTTTGAAGAGCAGGCGCGCGGGCGGGAGCGGGCGCCCCGTGTCGATTCACAGATGCTGGCACATTGTGAAACGTGGTCGCTGCGGGGTCCAAACAGCCGTGCAAGGGGTTAAATCCCCGACTGGGATAACGTATCCACAGGATGGTAGCTGAATGAAGGAGAAGAGGTCCCCATCACAGCTTGAGGCGCTCTGGAAGGAGAGCGACATGGCCGGCGGTGAGAGAGTCGATGCGATGGTCATGATCATGCGCACCAACGGTTGCCACTGGGTCAAACACGGGGGTTGCACCATGTGCGGTTACCGTGAGGCTTCCCTCAGCAACGTGACCGAGGACGATCTGCAGAGGCAGTTGGACCAGGCCCTGTCACGCTACAAGGGGGAACCGTTCGTCAAGATGTACACGTCCGGCAGTTTCCTGGACGACAACGAGGTCCCGCCCGCTATGAGGGAGAGGATCCTCGACGCGTTCTCCGGTTGCAAGCGCGTGATCTTCGAGAGCCGTCCCGAGTTCATAACCCCGGACACCGTGGGGAGTCTGCCATCCAACGTGACCGTGGCCCTCGGTCTGGAGAGTTCGAACCCCGATGTCCTGGAGACATCGATCCACAAGGGGTTCACGCCGTCGGACATACAGCGCGCCGGCACGCTCCTCAAGGACAGCGGCCTCGGCGTCAGGACGTACCTCCTGCTCAAGCCGCCGTTCATGACGGAGAGCATGGCGATATCCGACACAGTGGAGTCCGCCCGTTTCGCGGACCCGTTCTCCGACGAGATATCCATCAACCCCCTCAACGTCCAGAGGGCGACCTACGTGGAACGCCTGTGGAAGAGGGGGGAGTTCAGGTCACCCTGGATATGGTCCCTGATAGAGGTGTTCAGGCAGCTGTCTGGCACTGTCAGTTCCCGTCTGATCTCCTCGCCCTCGGGCGGGGGTGCGATGAGGGGGGTGCACAACTGCGGTTCCTGCGACAGGGCCGCATTGGACGCTATCGAGCGCTTCTGCTACACGCAGGATCCGGCCGACCTCGACGTCAGCTGCGGGTGCGTCGACCGTTGGAGGGCGTACCTGCGTTCCGAGGAGATCCTCGGTTCCCCCGCAGACCTGGACAGGGATTTCGAAAACGAGTTAGTACTGAGGATTTGAGGTCATGGACTACGACATTAAGAGAGGATGGTACAAGAACATCGAGGGGGACCTCCTGGCGAAGATGATGGAGGATGTGTTCGGGAACGTGACCCCCGAGGGCGAGCTCCTCGTGTCGTCCTACGGTGTGCTCGCGCGCATCGAGGTCCGCGTCCTCGCCAAGGACAAGATGGAGATCGTGACCGTGAACAGGGACGGACCCTCGGGCGACGACGAGATCCTCGACAGCAAGAGGAGGCTCAACCTCTTCGCGGAGAAGGCCACGGGGTTCGATGCGAAGACCCGCATGAAGAGGGCCCAGAAGAAGGCCAAGGAAGGGACCCTCTGAAACGGCTTCCCCGTTTTTTTCATCCCTATCCCTCGCGTATTTATTATTATAAGGCGCGAGGGTAGGTTTATATACTAGACCCGTATACGACAGCCTAGATTGGACATAATAGTGTCCGACCAGACGCACCGGGCAATGCGGAGTCGCAACCCACGTCAGCCTCGATTCAACATGATTCTGGAGGCGATTAAGGCGTCACGGTCGGAGCATTAAGACGTTCGTCTGATAAATCGCGAGGTTAGCGAAGAGACCCTCGCAGGTATGTGTAAAATATGCCGCAAAGAAGACGTCCCAAGAGAGGATCTAGGGCATACGGCCCTAGGAAGAGAGCACAGTCGCAGACGCCTA
>JAFTYV010000030.1 GCA_017461225.1 Candidatus Methanomethylophilaceae archaeon | reverse complement strand
GCCTGATGTCGATACCGTCGCAGCTCGCCAGCGACAAGAGGGGGTTCCAGTACCTCGATATCGAGAAGGTGAAGGGTTCCGGCAAGCGCCTCTACGGGACGTCCATCTCATGGCTGGAGAACGCGGGAATAGCACTGAGGTGCAGGAACCTCCTGTCCGTGGATCCGCCCCTGGAGGACAACGTCGACGAGGACACGTTCAAACTGTACCTCTGCGACACCGGACTGCTGATGGCGCTGAGCGGATACCGGGATGTGCACGAGATCGTCATGGGGGACCCGTATGTGAACAACGGTTCCCTGATGGAGAACGCCGTGGCCAACGCACTGTACAGGAAGGGGTACCCGCTCTATTACTATGCGAAGAAGAACAGCACATTGGAGATCGATTTCGTGATGAAACATGCAGGTTCCGTGTGCCTGGTGGAGGTCAAGTCCGGACGCAACAAACGGTCCAAATCACTCAACACGCTGTTGGCGGAGAAGAACCGCAGACGCACCGGAATCAAGGTCTGCGAAGGCAACGTCGCCACGGGCGTCAACGGTGCGGTGCACATGCCACAGTACGGGCCGTGCCTCATGGAGGGTTCCCCGGCACCCGATTTCCCACCTGTGGACGTGGAGGCCATGAACAGGTCGTTCACCGGTGCCGACGGAAGCCACGGGGAGGACGACCCATGAGATACGGGAGGACGGTGACCGGGACGTTCATCAGCAGACCCAACAGGTTCATCGCCATGGTGGAGGTGGACGGGGTCGTGGAGAGGTGCCATGTGAAGAACACCGGGAGGTGCAGGGAGATCCTCGTCCCCGGTGCGAGGGTGGTTCTCTCAATCTCGGACAACCCGGACCGGAAAACCCGCTGCGACCTGGTCGCCGCCTACAAGGGCGACATGCTCGTGAACATCGACTCCCAGGCGCCGAACGCCGCCTTCGGCGAGTACATCCGCACCTCCGGCATCTTCGGTCCGGATCCCGTGGTCCATCCTGAGCACACCCACGGCGACTCCCGCTTCGACTTCTACGTCGAGTCCGGAGAAAGGCGCATCCTGGTGGAGGTGAAGGGCGTCACGCTGGAGTTCGACGGCGTCTGCATGTTCCCCGACGCACCCACCGAGAGGGGCCTCAAGCACCTCCGCGGACTGCGCAGGTGCCTCGACGAGGGCTACGAGGCGTACGTCGTCCTCATCGTGCAGATGAAGGGCATGAGGGTCTTCGAACCCAACTACGCCACCCACAGGGAGTTCGGGGAGGTCCTGGAGGAGGTCGTGGACGCGGGCGTCCGGCTCGTGGTCCTCGACTGCGTCGTCGGGGAGGACTCGATGGACGTGGACTCCCGCATCCCGTACCGCTTTCACTCGTAATCCCTGCTCTCCGAGTTGGCCCCTATGGGGTCCTCCTCCTCGAGCCTCTTGATGAGCCTGAGGTAGGTGGAGACGGCGGCCTCCTGGTCGTTTATCATCTGGTGGACCAGGTGCACGTTCTTCATCATGGGTGCGGCGTCGATGAACCTGGCGTCGTCGGGCTCCTCGCGGATCATGGCGACGACCATGGTCCTCAGCGACTTGGTGCCGGACCTGCCGTCCTCGTAGCCGAGCACGGCATCCAACGCGGCCTCGCCGTAGGACGTGGCGCTGATGTAGTTCATCGCCGCCTCCGCGATCTCGGGGTAGTTGGTGAAGTCCACCCCCTCGACCATCTTCTCGAAGTCGGCCCTGAGCTTTGACTGGAAGTGGGCGTACCTCTTGATCTTGGAGATCCCCACGTCCGAGACCAGCTCGGAGGGGCCGTACATGTCCCTCATGTCCTGGATGGTGAACTCGGAGTCGACCTGGAACTTCTTCACGGTCTTCCCGTTGGGGGTGACGACCATGTTCTTCCTGACCAGGTACATGTCGATGTCGGGTGTGATTATCCTGTTGTAGCGGAGGATCATCCTCGCCTCGTCGCGCTTCCTCCTGCCCTCCTTGCCGCTGGTGACGATGGTGTCCAGGAAGGCCACGACGAACACGAGCGCGATGGTGTTGCAGAAGACGTTGTTGACGTAGTCGCCCAGGGTCCATATGTCGCCCAGGGCGAGGGCCACCAGGAACATGGCGAGGCTCATCACCAGGATGACGATGATGGACATCACGACGGTGGACAGACCGTGCCCCTTCTCGACGTTTGAGGCCCTGACCTTCCCGAATGTGGGGTCGAGGCCCTTGTCGCCCAGGACGGGTATGTCACCTATGCGGAGCCTCATATCCCGCATCTCTCCCTCAGGGTGTCGCGTATGCGCTCCTGGGTCTCGACGGCGGGACAGGTGGTGTTGACCATGAACACCTCGCAGCGGGACAGGTACTCCCTGAAGAACGCGGTGCGCCTCGCCATGCGGCGCTCGTCCCTGACCAGCTGGTGCGGGTTGCAGAAGTCGTTGGCCACCAGGTACGCCAGTGCCTCCTCCGTCTCCAGACGGCGCACGATCTCGGGGTCGGACGCGTCCCTCTTCAGGAGCATGACGTACCTCATCGATGTCCTGTCGATCACGGAGCCCTCGCCGGTGACCCAGCGCACGTTGCCGATGCCGCGTCCCCTGTTGTCGAAGCGGACCCCGGTGACCAGGGGCCTGTACTCCTCCCAGACGTCGCCGATGTCGGCGTCGATGTAGCAGTTCCTCTCGGAGCCGCGTATGGTGGGCCTCCCGTCGCTCAGGCTGACGAAGTACCAGTCGTCGGAGATCAGGTGGGAGTGCTCCATCCTGAGGAGCCCCCAGGACTGGGTGGTCTTCCCGGTCTTGGAGGGCGCGATGAGCGTGACCCCCCTGCCGTCCAGGTCCAGTGCGGCGCCGTGGACGGAGAATATCCCGTGGGAGTCCTCCAGTATGTTGCCGGACAGTCCGAGCGCTATGCTCTTCACCCATCCGTAGTAGTCGAAGTTGAACAGGAACACCGTGTAGGTGGCCAGGTCGTACTCCACGTGCAGGTCGCAGTCCCCGTCGTCCAGGCAGTATATCCTGGCGTGGGCCCTGACCCCGTCGGACATCTGGTAGAAGTTGTCCCTCCACATGTCCGCGTGCTCCCTGTTCGCGGTGAGGAGCTCCACGCAGACGCCGTTGATGTCCGCCTTGGAGCTGTGGTAGTTGATGTGGGCGCAGCGCTCCCTGAGCTCGTCCGCCCTCTCGGGATCTGTGTAGGTTACCCTGTATGACATTCTCTCCCCGGTGCGTCATCGTGTTGCTGGTTCTAAAGGTTCCTGCCACCGTTTATCTCCCCGTGGGACCATCGGAGGTGCATGAGCGGGTACAGGACCGTAGAGGTGGACACCGGTAGGACGAGCATGACGGACATCACGGACAGGGTCCGGGACATCGTGTCGGACAGCGGGGTGGGGGACGGGATCTGCGTGGTGTTCAGCATGCACACAACCGCGGGGATCACCATAAACGAGAACGCGGACCCCGATGTGCAGACGGACATGCTGCACGGGTTGGACATGGCATTCCCCGACCGTCCGGAGTTCAGGCACATGGAGGGGAACTCCCATGCGCATCTGCGCACGTCCTGCGTGGGGCCGTCCGTGACGGTCATAGTGTCGGACGGGGAGCTGGTGCTGGGCACGTGGCAGGGGATATACCTGTGCGAGTTCGACGGACCCAGGAGGAGAAGGGTGGCTGTGAAGGTGGTGGAGGGATGATCCAGATTCGGATCGATCGCCCAGGCCATCATTTTATCCACCGGTGCACATCATACATACAGGGTGAACGACGGAGACTTTCACCCCGTGCAGCATACGACAATTCACCACACCAAACAATCCCGTCACGGCGGGACCTTAATCAATCAATCCTGTACTGCAGTCGTATACATATTCGACAGCATATCGGTGTTTTCGTTTTATTACTGATACATATAACACATCATTCAGTTGATTTTCGAATAACGGGAAAACCGTATTTTCGGCCTATTTGAAAAACGGGAAAATGCCATTTGAGCTGTTTTGGAAAACGGGAAACCGTGATTTCATCCTATTCCGAAAACGGGAATTCCTGATCCGACGACGTACGCCTGGTCGATTGTATATCCGACGGATCGTGAGACCTGCTGGGGATGGTCCCCCATCTCCGAAGGGAAAGACGATAATAAGGGAACCCCATGACTCGTTGCCGACCGTTCCCCGCGTCCGCATGGAAGGTCCATGCACTATGGATCGGACCAGGGGGACAACGGACGAGGCACTACAATGTCGATAGATCGCAAACCCTACACACAGGCCCTGAAGTTCACCATGTTCTCCATATCAGCGGGGGTGATCCAGATCGCATCCTTCGCCCTGCTGGAGATCTTCATCAAGGACTACTGGATCGCGTACCTGATCTCGCTGGTCCTCTCCATCGTGTGGAACTTCACTTTCAACCGCCGCTACACGTTCAGATCCGCCGCCAACATCCCGGTGGCCATGTCCAAGGTGTTCGCGTTCTACCTCGTGTTCACCCCCGTGACGACGATCCTCGGGGACATGGCGGAGGGTGCCGGCGTCAACGACTTCGCCATCCTCGCGGTGACGATGCTGTCCAACTTCATCCTCGAGTTCCTGTACTGCAAGTTCTTCGTCTACAGGGGCCAGGAGGACACGCTCGTCGTCGGCGGACTCCCCGTCGCCGAGGAGTGAACCGCCCTATTCCGTCGGCATCGGGGATGTCCCCGGTGCCGACACTCACTCATATCAGGTCGCGCACCGCCGACTCGACATCCTCCATATCCCTGGTCGGCTCGAAGCGTGCGACTATCCTCCCCTGACGGTCGACCAGGAACTTCGTGAAGTTCCACTTGACCTCCCCGTTGTCCCTGTACCCCCTGTCCATCCTCTTCGCCATCGCCGCCATCATCAGGGCCTTCGGGCCCTTGCCGAACCCCTCGAAGCGGGTGTTGTCGGCGAGGTAGCGGAACAGCGGGATCGCACCGGATCCGCGGACCTCCGATTTGGCGTACTGCGGGAAGGTCACACCGAAGCGACCTGTGCAGAAGCCGTGTATCTCCTCGTCGGTGCCGGGTGCCTGGTTCCCGAACTGGTCGCAGGGGACGTCGATGATCTCCAGTCCCCTCGGACCGTACTCCCCGTACATCCTCTGCAGCGGTGCGTACTGCGGGGTGAACCCGCACTCCGTGGCGGTGTTGGCGATAAGCAGCACCTTCCCTCTGAAATCACCGAGGGGCTGCTCCGTCCCGTCCGCCCTCCTGATGCTAAGATCGTAGATGTCCATGTTACCGGCACGGTCTCCGGTCATAGGTACTTAAAACGTGCAGTTCCCCGCTTCGGTTACTCCGAAACCGACGGCGGGTGTTCCGAGCGACCCGTCACTCCGGGACTATTACGTCCACGAACCTGTTCTCCATACCCCAACGGCCGATGGACTCGAGTACCGGGATGATGGTGGTCCCGCGGGAGGTGAGCTCGTAGGACACCCTGTTCCCCTCCTCGGCGGTGCGGAGCACCATCCTGTCGGCCTCCAGTTCCCTGAGCTGCTTGGACAGTATGCGCGACGAGACCTCCCCGATCGCCCTCTGGAGTTCGGAGAACCTCATCGGGCCGTTGCGGTGCAGCATGCAGAGTATCGTCCCCTTCCAACGTCCCTCGATGACGGACATGGTGGCGTCGATCGCGCAGTTGTACCTGACCTGGCCCTCGTTCATACCACGATATCATAATGTTATTTAATTACCTTTTGTAATCGCGAACATCGGTGAAGATCGGGATACGTTACAAGAAGGTAACATAATGTAACAACATATTTTATATATATTACACAATCGCCATCCGATCACTATGTCCAAGATAGTAGCAATCGTGTCAAGCCCCAGGAAACAGAGCAACGGAAAGGACATCGTCGCCGAGATGGTCAAGGCGGCCGAGGCCAACGGGAACGAGGTCGTCACCTACTCCATCAACGACCTCGAGAACATGAAGGCCTGCCAGGCATGCATGGCATGCAAGAAGTCCGGCAAGTGCGTCAGGAAGGACGACATCACACCCGTCATCGACGCCATCAAGGAGGCCGACGGTGTCATCCTCTCCGCGCCCGACTACTTCGGTCAGCCCTGCGCCCAGTTCAGGATCCTCCAGGACAGGTTCTACTGCTTCATCGGACCCGACTTCGCACTCCAGATCCCCGAGGGCAAGAAGGTCGCCACCGTCGTCACATGCGGCGGAGGATACGACGGAGCCGTCGCCATCGCCCAGGCCATGACCGGGACCATGGTGAACTTTTTCAAATTCGAATCCCTTGGGGAGATCGTCTACTCCGAGGCGCAGAACGGACCCGCTAAGGACAACGCGGACGTCCTCGCCAAGGCTGCAGAGATCGGAAGCAAGTTCTGATCAAACTGAAGGGAGTTGAACAGGATGGGAAAGGTAGTAATCTACGCGACCGGGATGACGAAGAACACCAAGAAGCTGGCGGAGTACATCGCCCGCGGAACGGGTGCCGACATATTCAACCTCAAGGAGATGACGAGGATCGACCTAAGCGGATACGACACCGTCATCTTCGGAACCGGGATCCATGCCGGCAAGCCGTACAAACAGGTGGTCGAGTTCATCGGCAACAACCAGGATGCACTGGTGGGCAAGAGGCTCCACCTGTTCATCTCCTGCATGTACAACGACGAGAAGGGCGACAACCAGTGCCAGGCGGTCTCCGAGGCACTCGGCATCAACGACGCCGTCTACTTCAACAAGAAGGCGGAGGAGATGAACGAGGCGGGATTCCCCGTGGCCGTCGACGAGTACATCGCCAAGCTGTGATCCCATGATGGATCTCATCGCCCTGACGGTCTACGTGATCCTCAACCTGATCTCCTTCGGGATGTTCCTGTCGGACAAGGCGAAGGCGCAGAAGGGTGAGTGGAGGACCAAGGAGTCCACCCTCATCCTCTCGGCGCTGTTCGGTCCGTTCGGGGCCGCCCTCGGGATGAAGGTGGCGAGGCACAAGACCCAGAAACTCAAGTTCAAACTCGTGTACGTCTTCGTGGCGCTGCACATCCTCATCCTGGCCGGACTCCTCGTCCTCTGAGGACCGGCCGGATGTCCGCGGGGGACGTCCCCCGCGGGAAACCCCTTGTGTTCTGAGAACTCACTCGGTCCAGCCGTGGATCCTGCGCACGTCGGTCTCCTCACCGGGATGACCGAGCAGCACCACACGGCTGTCCGCACGCTCCTTCACTATCTCGAACCCGGTCCTCTCTCCGAGCTGGCGGGAGAAGTCGCGGATCTCATCGAAGGACGGCATGCACGACATGGTCAGCCTCTGCCTGGAACCTCCCACGAAGACGTAGCCCTTCGGCTCGATGAGGTCGGGTTGGGCGATGTTGTCGAGACGGGCGTAGTCGTCCACCCATCCGAAGTTCACGTCCTTGACCAGCGTGTGCCTGATCACGGTGCGGGTGTCCAGCGAGGGCATCATCTCCAGCGTGCGCATGATGCGGTCCCATCCGTCGGTGACCTTGGGGCGGCACACCTTCCTGTACACCTCCTCGTTGGGTGCGGCCACGGTCACGTAGAGCTGCATGGGCAGCGTGTCCAGGGCCTCGAGCCTCTCAGGGTACGTGCCGTTGGTGACCATGAACGTGGTCATCCTCCTGCGGTGGCACTCGTCGAGGAACTCGGAGAGGTACGGGTAGGTAATCGGCTCGCCGGCGAGGGATATGGCCACCTGGTTGGGGTTCCTGGCCTCCTCGAACATCTCGGGCTTGCAGCGGGGGTCGCCCTTGAACCCCCAGATGAGCTTCCTCTGGTGCTCGATGAGCGCATCCAGCATCTCCTTGGGCTCCGCCCACTCGCGGACCTCGAAGTCGTTCTCCTGTATCCTCCAGCAGAAGGTGCACATGTGGCTGCACTCGTTGATGGCGGGGGTCATCTGCAGGCACCTGTGGCTGCTGATGCCGTAGAAGTCCTGTTTGTAGCAGTGCCTCTCATGGAGCATGCTCTCCTTCATCCAGTGGCAGAGCTTCACCGCCGCGTGGTCGTTGTGCAACCTGTACTGCTGCTTGATGAGCAGATCCCTGTATGCCTGATCCATGTGATGACCTCAGAAATCGAATAGACTGCGCTGTGCGCTGGGTTTTGATGCCGTCTTCGGAGCCGGTGCCTTCGCGACCGGGACCGGTTCCGCGACCACCGGCGCCTCCGCGACGGGCGCGGGGACGGCCACGGCGTCCAGGGGACCGGATGCCTGCGGACGGGGCCTGGGACGGTTGGACTCCAGCCTCCTCTCCTCGGCCCTGCCGTCTATGACCTTGAACACGTCCTTGACCTTCTTGGAGTCCGCCTTGGCGTTGAGGAGGAACGCGAGCTCGTCGGGTTCCAGACCGAGGCGGTCGGTGAGCTCGAGGCGCAGGTCGGCGTCGTTGGCCACCAGGACCTTGACCTGTGGCAGGACGTCCAGCTCCACACGGCGCGTGGACGTGTGCAGATGAACCGCCAGCTTCATGACCACGGATGAGCGGAGGGCCCTCACGGACTTGCTGCGGGACATCTTGGTGAGGTAGTTGGGGAACCTCATGCGCTCATGGGAGCGCCTGTCGGTCATGCGGGACGTGGCGACCCCGAAGGTCATCATGTCCCCGGCGTACGACCAGAAGCGGTAGTACTGGCGGCGGTGCACGCGCCCCATGAATATGTCGGCACGGGACAGCTTCTCGTAGCCCCTGACCAGGTCCCCGCGGTCGGGGAACTCGAAGGGGAGGTTCTCGTCGACCCAGAGGCCCACGGTCTCGGGGTCCTCGTCGGTGTGCGACAGGACTGTCCTCGCGGCCGCGGGGTCGTCCCTCCTGAAGATCGCCGTCATGAGGTCGTACATGTCCCTCCTGTCGGCACGTGCGGAGAGCTCCTCGGCCATCCCCACCGTGACCCTGTCCATCCCCAGTGCGAGGGACTCCAGGTTCCTGACGGCGGCGCGCATGTCCCCTCCGGCGTTCTCGGCTATGATGCGCATGGCCTCCGGGTCCACCTCCACGCCCTCCGCCTTCGCGATGGCGGTCAGGGCCTTGGAGATGGTGGATGCCTGCGGCTTCTTGAATGTGATCTGCAGCGTCTCGTTCTTGACCGTGCTGCTCTTCCTGCTTATCGCGTAGAAGTCGTTGACGATCAGGATGACGGGCTGCCTCGTTGTGCGGATGAGTTCGTTGACCACGGGCATGGCGCCCCTGTCGGCGTTGCCGAAGAAGCTGTCCGCCTCGTCGAGGACGATGAGCTTCCTCATGCCGGCGGTGCTGTCCAGGTACGAACCGTCGTCCGCGAAGGTGTTGAACCTGGACCCCAGGATGGCGACCTGCTCTATGTCGGCACCCCTGCGCTGGTCCGATGCGTTCATCTCCACGATGCCCCATCCCATCTCCCTGGCGAGGGCCTCGGCGGAGGTGGTCTTCCCGACACCGGGGGAACCCATCAGCACCACCGCGCGCATCTGCGGGATGCCGCTCTCCCACGAGCGGGCCCATGCCCTGAGGGTGTTGACGGCGGTGGGGTTGCCCAGCACCGCATCGAGGGTCCTGGGACGGTACTTCTCGGTCCAGTCCATCAGCGGGTACCCCCGAGGTTGACGAACCTGAAGATGTCCATGGCCTGGTACATGAAGAGCCCGACCTGGAGGAGCATGAGCATGATGGGCGACGTCGCCTGGAACGTGGGGGTGATCCACCACAGCACGGCGGTGAGGCCCAGGAACATCACGCCCCTCGACCACTGCCTCAGCACGAGGTGGCCCAGACCGAACACGTTGAAGAACCCGGGGACGAGTGCCAGGATCAGCGCGATGATGCCCTTCCCGTCCAGCTTCCCGCGGGGGTTAGACGTGCGGACGAGGGCGGTGCCGCAGCTCCCGCAGAAGAACTCGTCGCCCCTGAAGGGCTGGCCGCAGTTGTGGCATCTGCCCTCGTCGACGTAGCCCCTGTCGTCCATGCGGAGGGCCTTCGACCTGAGGCATCCGCATTGGTGGCAGAACTCCGCGTCATCGGGTATCTGGTACCCGCATTCGGAACAGATGTACATCATAAGATCACGTCCCCGTCGATGTGCATACGGTACGTCCCCCCATCGCACTCGACCTTTATAGGTTCGCCGTAGAGCTCGGAGACCATGCGGTCGGTGAGCAGCTCGGTCTTGGGACCGTCGGCGAAGACGCGTCCGTCCCTGATCATGACCACGCGGTCCACGCTGGCCGGGATGTCGGTCAGCTCGTGGGTGACCATGACCATGCTCACGCCGCGGCGTATGAGGATGTCGAACATCGCGCGGAACCTCGACTTCATGACGATGTCGAGACCGGTCATCGGTTCGTCCAGGACAAGGAGGTCCGGCTCGGTCACCAGTGCGCGTGCGATGAGGGTGCGCCTCATCTCGCCGAGGGACAGTACCCCGATCTCGCTCTCCAGGAGGTCGTCGACCCCCATCATCACCGCCGCGGAGACGGCACGGGACACCATGTCGGAGGTGAGCTCGTGGTTGCGGAAGACGTCGAGGCTGTTGAAGAAACCGGAGCAGACGACCTCGCGCACCAGGGTGTCGGGTCTGAACATCCCCTGGAGGTCCATGGACACCACGCCCATGCGGCCGCGGATATCGAAGAGGTTCCAGCGGTCCTGTCCGAAGATCCTCATGACGGCGGGGGCGTCCTCGTCGTAGTAGGGGTGTATCTCGCCCCTCAGAAGCTTGATCAAGGTCGTCTTGCCGGAGCCGTTGGGACCTATGACCGCCACGTTCTCGCCACGGCGGATGACCAGGTCCACGGAATCGAGTATGCGGCGCCCGTCCCTGACGACGGATACGCCCTCCAGCTCCAATGCGTTCTCCATGGCCCGGGCTAGACGTAGGAACTACTTAATCCCGATTGAGAAGGGTTCAGGAACGGTCCCCGGGACCGCGGATGCGCTCGTCGATCTCCATGAGGAGTCCCGCCACGTCGTACCCCCTCTCGGTGAGGGTGACGATTGTCGAACGGGACATCATGTCCATCTCCTGGTGCAGCAGCCCCATCTCCTCCAGGTGGTTGAGCTTGTCGGGCATCCTCGGATTGGATGACACGCAGTTGTATATGTCGATCTTCCGACTGGGACCGTTGGTCACCAGGTACGTCAGAAGGGATATCATGTGCTTCTCCTCCAGGGAGGAGACCCCGTATCCGTTTTCCCTGTCTCTCATGTGATTCACCCAGTGAGGTGCCACCCCACTACCGATTGGATGTTACCCCATCGGATGAATCAACTAAATGTGGAATTATTATAAAAATTGGAGGGTGTGGACCCTCCTTTGAATTGAGTTTTATGCAACCTCGGGGGCAGCCCTCGCCCTCTTGACGAGGAGGAACACGGCCATCGTGACTATCGATATGGGGAGCGATATCACGAGGGGGTCCAGGAACGCCAGGATCGAGTCGGGGTACAGGACGGCCTGACCTGTCAGCATCTCGCACACGGGCAGGAAGATGCACATACCCTTGTTGATGAACAGGGCGAAGAACAGGTAGGAGACCGTTCCGGTGACGATGCTCGCGAGTGCGGCGGGCTTGTCCGGGTTCTTGGAGTACAGCGCCTGGAAGTACGCGGGCAGCAGTGCGGCCGCGGTCATGCCCATGAAGACGGATGTCGCCTTGGCGATGATGTCGTTGGGCATGAGGTAGCAGTAGACGACCACGAGCACCAGGACTATGACGATGCAGATCCTGTTGACGTTGACGTCGGAGGAGTCCTTGTCGGCACCCTTGGAGCGCATGAAGACACTGTACAGGTCGTACCCTCCGGCACCGCCGATGGTGTGCATGAGGGCACTGATGGTGGAGATCGCGGCGCAGACCAGGGACAGCAGGAACAGGGAGATGAAGACGTCTCCGAAGGTCATGCCGTGGAACACCTCGAGGATGTACTGGGGGATGATGAAGTCCGTTCCCAGTCCGATCGAGGAGATGTACTGGAACGCTGTCATGCCGAACTCGTTCTCGAAGTAGACGTTGCAGAGCGCACCGACGGTGTATGCGGAACCGACGACGACGAGCATGAACACGGATCCGATGGCGAGGGACTTCTCGAGGTCCTTGTCGCTCTTGGCGGACATGAACCTGACGGTGAGCTGGGGCTGGGTGAGCGCACCCACACCGACTCCGAGCAGGAAGGTGGTGACGACGGTCATCCACTCCTTGGTACCGAAGTCTGACATGGACGTCCATCCGTTGAACCCGGGCAGGACACCGAGGTTGGTCTCGCCGATCTTCTGGTCCCAGAGACCCGCGAGGGAGTTGCCCGCCTCGGCGGGACCGCCGAGGACCACGAACGTGACGATGAGGATGACGAGCATCCCGAGGAACATGATGGCCGCCTGGAGCGCATCGTTGTACATGACGGCGATGATACCGCCGTAGATGACGTAGACGCCGACGACGATGGCGAGCGCCACGAGGATGTAGTTGTAGTACTCCGTGAGGCCGGTGATGACGGCGATGGAGTTGACACCGCCCTTCAGAACGGCGGCGGCGTAGATGGGCATCATGACGATGATGAGGATAGCGGTGAACACCCTGATCCCCTTGGAGTCGTAGACCTTGCCCAGGAGGTCCGCGAAGGTGGATGCGCCGAGGCGCCTTCCGACGCGCCTGGTCCTCTTTCCGAAGACGAGGAACGCGACGATGATTCCGACGAAGAGGTTGAGGAAACAGAGCCACATCAGGGACATACCGTGCACGGCGGCCTGACCGCCGAACCCTATGACCGCGGATGCGCTGAGGAACGTCGCTCCGTAGGACAGGGCAATGATGACGGGGCTGGTCTTGTTCCTTCCGAGGAGGAACTCCTCGTTGTTGCGCGTGTTCCTGTATCCGTACCATCCGAGGACGAGTGTGACGATGATGAACGCCACCGTCATCGCACCGAACATGGTGAGGTTGACTCCCTCAGCTGCCATCTTCGGCATCCTCCTCTGCTTCCACTGCCTTTCCCCTCGACAATCCGTAGATGACGCAGAACGCCACGCTCAGGAAGCATCCGATGTATGCTCCCAGGATCCAGGGGTCGCTTATTCCCATGATACTCATTGTTTCACCAAGTTGCGTGCTAACACTTAGCACGGTTGTCTTGTCATTCAGAACAACATATATAAGCGATATGGTCTGGAAAATGTCGTGGGACAGGCAGAAGGCGGTTTCCCGGTTCAGACCGTCGGGAACCGACATTCCGATGACTTGGGAAGCAGGTTGGCTGAGGCCCCGCCATGTCATCCTTCCGTGTTCACCGGATCCGTCCAACATACGGAAAGTTATTTTATACGGACGCACAATCGGGGGTTGTCTGGCTTGACCGGGGTGCTTGGCGTGCCCTATACCCGAAATCGTCAATACGCGGGGGTGACAGCGGGGGACGGCCTTGCTGAACGTTCAAGCCCATCTAGCAACTATGAAACCATGTCCTGTGGAGTCGGCGTTTGCGACGAAAGCGACCGGAGGGTCGCGGTTCACGCATTAATCGGGGAAACCGGGTCAGGTCCTGACGGGAGCAGCCTCACTTCGAACCACTGACGTTTGCAGGAGCTCAGGGTCGAGAAGCGAAATGGTAAACTTGGATTGGGATGTGGGGTCAACCCCCGTGGCCAGGCGCTTTTACACACACCTCAGTTCCTTATCCCCGTGATGATCTCGTCGTCGAAGTCGAAGAGCACCATGTCATCGGTACCGTCGGTGAGCCTCAGAACGTGCGAACCATCTACCTTCCCCACCACGGCGCCCTCGCATCCGACGGCGGCGAAGATGTCTATGACCTCCTGCGAGCACACCGGGTCGCAGGCGAAGCAGAAGCCGCAGCCCTGGTACGTCAGGTGCCAGTGGACCTCGTCCACACCCTCAGGACGGGGGATGCGGGTCACGTCGACGACGGCTCCGACCCCGGAGGACTCGAGCATCATGCCCAGCGTGCCTATGTCGCCGGGGTTGCTCATGTCCTTGCAGGCGTGGGCCAGGTGGCGCTCACCGACGACGGCCACGGCCTCGAGCTGTGCGCGGACCTCGTCGTCGGACCTGCCCTCGGTGGTGACGTACGCGTAGGGCGTGTCCTCCGGGTAGTAGCCGACGGTGTCCATCACGAAGACGATGTCGTCCCCGGGCCTGGCGGTGTCGCTGCGGAGCAGCGCGTCCTTGCGGACGGTGCCGACCACGGCTATGTCGATGGCGTCGTAGTCGCAGTCGGGAT
>JAFTYV010000029.1 GCA_017461225.1 Candidatus Methanomethylophilaceae archaeon | reverse complement strand
GGATCAGACCCGGGAGCGACACCGCGCACCTGGCCATACTCGGGTACGACCCACGCGGGGTGTACACCGGCAGGGGGCCCTTCGAGGCCATGGGCATAGGCATGGACATCCAGCCCGGCGACATAGCGCTGAGGTGCAACTTCGCCACGGTCGACGCGGACATGAACATCCTGGACCGCCGCGCCGGCAGGATCAGGGCACCCGAGACCACGGAGCTCGCGGAGGCCCTCGACGGCATGGAGATAGACGGGGTGGAGTGTTTCGTCAGGGAGGGCACCGAGCACAGGGCGGTCCTCGTCCTGAGGGGCGACGGTCTGAGCCCCGACATCACGGATGCGGACCCCGGTGCGGGGGACTCCGTGCAGGGGGTCGTGGCGCTCTCCGAGGAGGCCGAGTTCACCGCCCACGTGGTGAACGAGTTCGTGAGGGAGAGCCACGAGAGGCTCAGGCTCCATCCGACCAACAGGAAGAGGGCCGCCGCAGGGCTCCCCGAGGCCAACATCCTGGTCCCACGCGGGGCCGGTGAGTTCCCGTACATAGAGCCGTTCCCCGAGAGGTTCGGCATGTCCGCATGCTGCATCGCCGGTGTCGGCCTCGTCAGGGGGATCTGCAAGGCCTGCGGCCTGGACATATTCCCTCTCCCGGATGTCTGCAACGGCACCGTGGAGTCGGACCTGCTGAAGAAGGCCGAGTGCGCCATGGAGGCCCTGGAGGAGTACGACTTCGTCCTGATGAACTTCAAGGCGCCCGACATCCTCGGACACGACGGCGACGCCAGGGGCAAGGCCGAGATCGTCAAGAGGATCGACGCCGTGGCGGGGTACCTCCGCAGGAACATGCCCGACGACCTGGTCGTCGCGATCACCTGCGACCACTGCACCCCGTGCAACCTGGAGGACCACTCCGGGGACCCGGTCCCGCTCACGATATACACCCACGGGTGCGTGAGGGACGAGGCGAGGGAGTACAGCGAGTCCGGCTGCAGCCACGGCTTCATCGGCAGGATACGCGGGACAGACCTGGTCAACATCTGCATGGACCTGGCGAACCGCACCGTCAAGTTCGGGTCCTGACGCTCATCCGATCACGAGCGTCATGCGGAGCCTGCCGCCCGCGGTCACAGGCACCTCCGCGGATGCCCCGGACACCGGTTCCGGCACTTCGTCCCCGATGACGACGGACAGGTCCCCGTACCCCAATGTCAGACGGTACGGCGACACACCCGTCACCTCGTCCAGGTACGATCCCGCATAGGACAGTGCCGCATCGGTCCCGGTGACGACGTCCATCGCCAGCATGTCGGTCAGCGGGAGCAGCGACCCGTCCCCTCCGGGGTACAGGTCGGACATCCTCATCCTCGCACCGCACAGGTCGTCCAGCATAGTCGACGGGTCGGCGTCCACGGGATCGCCGCCTGCATCCAGGTACAGGGGCACCGACAGCGCCAAGGACACTATGAGCAGGAAGAGCATCGCATCGACCAGCGACACGAGCCCGCGGCGGTTCACACGCACACGCCCACCCCGAACACCACTATCTGCTTCCCGCCGTCGTCGCGGTCGACCAGGGCGGACACCCTCTTCCACGTGACCTCGCCGTCCATCCCGCCGACGGTGGTCACCACCTCCGGGGCATCCGTTCCGACGAGCATCGCCCTCACCTCCACGCCGCGGTGGCCGTGGACCTCCAGATACGAGTGCAGGTAGTCGTCATAGCCGGGGACGAAGGCCCCGTCCTCCACGGTGCCGGTCAGACGGCCCGTGTCGAACCCGATGAGCGGGTCCCCCTCGTAGTGCAGAAGATAGGGTGCCGCCGCCATGTAGGCGGACAGCACCGTCACGACGACCATGGTCGCCACCATGGCGCCGGCGAACCCGGTCGCACCCGCGGTGTCCCTCCTCATGGGAGGCGTCTCGGCGACCGGGGGTTAAAAGGGAACGGTGTGCGGTCAGCATCACACACCGCGCTGGTACAGTCCGCGGGTGATGGTTCCGCCGCACATCTCGAACAGCTTCGCCTTGAGCTTCTCGTTGGGTCTGACGCACATCTCGCCCACCGCCTTCACGAGGGACGCGGGGCGCTTCCTGAGATCGAGTCCCACGGAGACGACTCCGGAGCGTCCGAGCTCCTCGAGGCTCTCCAGTAGGTACAGGTCCACGGAGTTCAGGACGTGTGTGAAGCCGCGCCTGTCCCTGTAGACCGGGAAGGACATCTCCTTCTCATCCTTCAGCATGCAGTTCTCCATGCCGGGATCGCGGGAGTACATGACCTCCGTCCTTCCGAAGGCCATGACCTCGGCCCTCCCGGGGTGGTGGGATATGAGGTTCGAGACCTCGTTGCGGGCCAGCTCGACCGACAGGGTCGTCTGGTACAGGTTGAGCGGGAAGTACGAGTTGAACATGTTGAGGACGCTGCTGCCGTACACACGCGGGGCCCCTCTGCACATGCGGTACTGTCCCGGGTTGTTCACCATCACGGGATGCTCCGTCTCTGAGAACACGTCATCGGCGTCGAACCTGGGGAGCAGAGTGACGCACTCCACGCGGTCGCCGCAGACCTCGCGGGCCTCGTCGATCCTGTCCAGGTTGTCGAAGTACACCCTCTTCGCATAGGGGAGCGCGGCCTCCAGGTTCTTGATGGTGGACACGTAGAACGACAGCTCCGGCTTGTAGTGCCTGATGGGCTGCTTGTCCAGCCTCAGGGCCACGGGCGTCCTCTCGGTCTCGCCGTTCAGCTTGGGGGTGTTCCCTATGCGGTTCTTGATGACGTCGATGCGGGGGTCGTAGGTGCGGTACACCTGGTAGTCCCCGTCCTCGATCTTGAAGGGCACGTGGATCGGGTCCAGGTCCATCACCTTGAACCCGCCTACCTTGGTGTCGCCCCTGAAGATGGACAGTCCGTCCTTCATCCCGACCGGTTCCTCGATGGGGGAGACTATGGTCCTGTCCTCGATCCTCACGTCGGCGATGTAGAACCCGCGGTTGTCGGGGTAGAGCGACTGCACGGGGGACTCGACGCCGTCGAGGTAGCCGTGGCACGTCCCCCTGTTGAAAACGGTCCTGAGGAGCTCGATGGTCTCGTCGTACTCGGGACCGGATACACCGTCCTCCGCCATGGAGTAGGCCTTTGAGGCGAGGTACGTGTACGCGGGGGACCTCATGCGGCCCTCGATCTTCAGGGAGTGGACGCCGATGTCGCGGAGCTGCTCGATCCTGTCTATGCAGTAGAGGTCGGCGGAGCTGAGGAAGTACCCGGCCTCGCCGTCGCGCTCGTAGCGCTTCCTGCAGGGCTGGGCGCAGGAACCCCTGTTCCCGCTGCGTCCGCCTATGAAGCTGGACATGAGGCAGCCGCCGGACATGCAGTAGCAGAGCGCGCCCTGGACGAAGACCTCGGTCTCGATGGGCGACTCGGGCACTATGCGGGACAGCTCCTCCAGTGTGAGTTCCCTCGCGAGGATGGCCCTGCTGAGCCCGTTCTCGGAGCACCACCTCAGACCCTCGAGCGAGTGGATCTGCATCTGGGTCGACGCATGCTTGGGTATGTCTATGGAGCGCAGGTTCTTGAGGAGGCCCAGGTCCTGCAGGATGACGGCATCCGCCCCTATGTCCCTGAGGAACCTGACGAACGAGACCGCCTCGTCCATCTCCGAGTTCTTGATCAGGGTGTTGACGGTGACGTACACGTTGACCCCGTGGTCGTGGGCGTAGTTCACCGCACCCTCCAACTGGCGGTCGCTGAAGTTGCCAGCGAACGCACGCGCTCCGAAACTCTTCCCCGCCAGGTAGACGGCATCGCAGCCGCCCTTGATGGCGGCGACCAGACTGTCGGGTGAACCGACCGGTGACAGTATCTCCACGGACGACCCCATGTGTCGTCAGTAGAAAAACCATGCCCCCGCCCGGATGTGATGCTGACCGCACAGAGTCCCGGTTATAACCGCACCCGGCGAGGGGAGGTGGGACATGGTATGTCGGTGCGGGAGGCATCCCCCTCGGATCCGCACCGTCACTCTCGGGAAGAACCGGGTTCCGAAGAGCGGCAGTCGTCGAATCCCTCGGTGGAATCCATGCACCATCGAAGGGTGCGGACGATCACCACACAGTCTGCAAGATCCATGTCGACACACCGATGGAGAGATGCGCCCATGACAGGGACACCCTCGTTCCCGACAGGCCCCGGAGGGAAAGAAATCGCATTCGGGACCGGGCAATGTTTAAAACTCGTCATGTTCATGGCAAACAAGAAAGTGAATGAGATGGAGGTCGTGAGAGAGCTTGACCCGGCGGAGATCGCCGCCAAGGTCGCAGGCCTCCTTATGAGGCGCGACGGGATGACGCAGAACGAGGCGCTGACCGCGTTCATGAAGTCGGATACGTTCCGTGCGTTGGTGTCCGATGCGGGATCCTCATCCCTGGGTCCCGAGATGATTCTGGAGATGTACGACAGGGAGGTGTACCGTGGCTGAGGGATTCGTTCCTTCGGAAGAGGATGTGGGAGTGATGAAAGCTGGTATCACACTCTGTTTCGCCGAAGAACACGGCAAATCCCTCAGGGACACCGTCGTCCTGTTCGAGTCCAACGGGATTTACGAGTACCTGGACAAGTTCGCAGGACAGTTCATCAACAAATCATTCCCGTACATGGCATCGTTCATATCCGACAGGCTGGGAATGCCCCATTCGTGAACCCCGCCATAGGGAACCGGTCGGTCCGATTCTTCCCTCCCGGAACCTCCGTGATGCTTCAGAGGAACGATGAGTGGTTGTCTCCACCCAAACGGATGCAGGTCCTTCGGAAGCTCGACGGTCCCGTCGTACCCGGGACCAGTGACAACATACCCATGGGCGACCCCGTTGTCGTCTGTGGAAAACCATGCCCCCGCCCGGATGTGATGCTGACCGCACAGAGTCCCGGT
>JAFTYV010000028.1 GCA_017461225.1 Candidatus Methanomethylophilaceae archaeon | reverse complement strand
GATGAGTGTGCCGTTGACAATGATCTCGGCAGTCTGCGATGTGAGAATCGAATGGGCCTCTACCGTGCTGTCGTTATCTGCCTCGAGAGTTCCATTGACGATGACGGTTGCGCCAACATTCTTAAGAGCACCGTCTGATCTGGAAGTCTCGACCATAACCGCACCATCGATCGTTATCTTGGCAGCTGGTCCGGAAACCACGAGTTGGGATCCATCCTGGATATAGAGTGTGACTCCGTCGTCGATGATCATCTCACCGAGGATGGTCATTACAGATTCCTTCTGCAGGTAGAGGTCACCGGTGACCGTGACGATCTGGTTCTGAGCGTAGCTGACGTTCTGAGAGATGTACTCTCCACCGCCAATCGTGAATTCCTTCGATGCCGCGGAGATGTCCACGGTTCCGGTGGAGGCGCTGTTAAACTTGAGGAAGTCGATCTTGGCTCCGGAGTATGCTGTTACCTCTCCGTTTACAATCATACCGTTGTCGTTGGTCACAGCCTCTCCGTAGATGTTCAGCTCGGAATCGACGGAGACGGTCGGTGTTGCATAGGTGAAATCAATCTTAGCTCCGGAGGAGACCCTGACCTCACCCTCGATGGTGACTGTGGCCGATCCACTGAACTCGAGTACTCCGCTCACGAGCTCGAAGTCCTTGAGGGTGACCTGTCCATTTCCTGTAATCTTCTTCTCAGCATCCTTTGCCGTAAGGGGTCCTGTGAGGACCACGGATCCTGCGGAGATGGAGACCTCATCGGATCCGGCAACATAATCGTAGATCTCCACTTCATTGCCTGTGCTGTTGGTAAACTTACCTATAATGGCATTGCCCGCATCTACGTTGATGGTTCCGACTACGGTACCAGTCTTCACAAGTTCGATGCTGGCCGTAGCATAGGTTGTGGCTGTTTCACCCTTCGTTGCAGTTCCGATGAGGATTCCTGAAGGGATCACGACCGCTCCGTTATCAATCTTACCTGACTGGGAATCGTATTTAATGTTCACGATTCCTTCAATCGAAGATCCTACAGTTTTCTCCGAAGCAACATAGCCTCCAGGAGGTGTACCGGTGATGTGCATTCCTTCCGTGTTCACGACGGAGTCCTTGTCAATCTGAATCGCATATGCTTTGATTCCAAAATTGTCGTCTTCTCCAGCTCCGTTTGCGCTACCATTGGGGATGACGAATGCATTAACGGTGGAACCGCTTATCAGAATCTCCTTAGACGTAGTGATTCCTCTCTCGTATCCTCCCGCATTGACTGTAGAATTCGTTACGGTAAGCTCTGCGTAGATTCCTCTGTTCGCTCCATAGACATCGACATAGGATCCATTCTGGATGGTGGTCTTAGCCCGGATTCCACCGCAGTACTTCTGCCCTACTCCGATGTTGGAATCGACACCATCGGATGATGCGTTGTTGGTAATTGTCGCATTAACCTTGTCGAGGGTGAGTTCTCCTGCCCAAATCGCATAGTTGACCTTATCGTCAATATTAGTGATCGATGTGTCCGAATCCTGCTTCTTCGCATAGGCGCTGCCATCAAAATCAACAACAAGTGTACCGTTCTTTATCTCGATAATCTTAGTTTTAGCGTCGAGTGCTGCCTCGTCGGTCTCAGAACCGACAACCTCGATGGCGAGGGTCTTGCCTCCGAGATCGATTGTGAGATCCTTATCGATTTTCAGAACATCGGTCATGCTGTAGTCAGACTTCAATACAACCTTGCCTTCGGCGGCGACCAGATCCACAGCTGTGGTCAACTCGTCATAAGGTTTGGATTCAGTACCGTCCGAATCTGCCCCCGTGTAGCCTCCATCGACATACACGGTATTCAAAGGGGTCGCTTCTCCCTCAGCGTCCGCCTCACCTACCACGAAAGGGGTAGCGGCTAACACCATGGCGAGCGCCATGACGACTGCGAGGAGTCCCCTCTTTCCTTTCATTCTTATTCCAAACATAGGAACAACTGCTCCAGATTATCACAAAAAGGATAAAATTCCATGAGGAATCATCAACAACACATCAACCAGTCACACCTCCCCGACCGCCCCCGAACCTGTGAAATACGGCCGCACCCTACACCCGTCCCGATGCCCAGATTCGTCGAACCCCGCAGGTCCAACCCGGTCAGACAGAAGTTCGAATCCCACCTCAGGTCCGCCATCGCGTACTGCTCCAAGCGCGGCCTGGACCTCCGCTTCGCCATGGTCGGCGCGGCGGACAGGGGCCTCGTCACCACCGACGGCTCCGGCTTCAGGCTGGGCTACTGCCTCGAGGTCGCTGGTGCCGACATCCCGGATCCGTGGGACGCGGGGGACCTCGTCCTGGCCGCACTCAGGGACGCCGTGTGGAACACCGCCGAGAGGAACGTGGACGACCTGGGCGACCGCTTCGTCCTCCGCCTCAGGGACAGGGTCGACCCCTCCGTCACCCACACCTGCGAGGTCTCCGTCACCGCCAGGGACGCCGACGGCGCGCTCCTGGTCAGGGCCCGCGACCCGTCCACCGGCGGATGCGGGTTCCACAGGATGGAGGGTACGGCGGACTTCGACCGCATGGTCTCCGACCTCCACCCGGACGGGACGCCCTCCGGGGAGCTGAGGCGCAGGTGCCTCGTGGCCATCGGGGAGGATCCGGGCAGGAGCACCGCCCTCGTCTACGCTGAGGCCGTCGTCGGGATGCACCGCGCCGTGTAACTACAAACGCCACGTCAGTGTGACCGCACGGTACATGTGTTAAATACTCACGCCTATGATGGACGGTCATATGACTCACAGCACGCATGGCCACCCGCTGGTCGACGAGGTGGTCGACAGGATAGTGACGCTCTTCTCGCCGAAGATGGTGATAGTTTACGGACCGGCTGCCTATGGCATCGTGTCCGAGGATTTCGACCTGGACCTGCTGGTCGTCATGGAGACCGACCTCCCGTACTTCCAGCGCGCGGCCAGGATGTATTACGAACTCAGCAGATGCACACTATACAAGAGCATCCGCGTGCTGACCCCGAGGGAGTTCGATTACGCGAAGACCGACCCCTACTCCCACACGAGCATGGTTATGCGCACGGGGAAGGTTGTATATGGATCATGATTCCTCGGAATGGAAGAGGCTGTCGAACGCCGCCAGGTACCTCGTCGCCGCCGACGAGGACCTCCTGGTCGTGGAGAGGTTGAGGGAGCACGGAGTGCCCGCTCCACATGACATCTGCATGCTGTCCGCACGTGCCTCGGAGAAATACATCAAATCGAAATCCCTCCTACTCGGCAGGGAACCCAGGAAATCCCATGATCAATCGAGATTGCTGGATACGTTGGGTGATTTCAAGGGTGTCCGCAGAGCGAAGGACCTAGCCGCCGTGCTCTCACCGTACTCCACGGAGGCCAACTACCCGTCCGACACCATGGACGCGATTGACCGGGATGCGGCCGATGCGGCCCATTCCATGCTGATGGAGATGATGTCCATGATCCAACCGCACTCCTGGGCGATCCCCGGGGAGTCGGTGCTCGATCCTCCGATGTCCCGGACGCCCGCGGACGACCCGGTGTACGGTCGCACGGGAGGTCGCTGACGATGACGGACGGGACGTACAGGTACGACCTCGTCGACAGGACCGTCGAGAGGATCGTCGGGCTGTTCTCACCGGAGACGATCATCGTCCACGGTCCAGTGGCGAAGGGTGTCGCGGACGAGCACAGCGATCTGAACCTCCTCGTGGTGATGGATACCGACCTGCCGTTCTTCAGACGCCCGCCGGTCCTGTACAGGGAGCTCCGCGGGATCGGACTGTCCATGGACATCCGTGTCATGACCCCGGACGAGTTCGATTACGTCAAGGACGATCCCAACACGTACACCCACATGATCGTCCGTACCGGGAGGGTCGTGTACAGACGTGGGATGTGAGGGCATCCGTTCCGGACCTATGGTATGCGTTCATGGCAACAACATGTTGTTCTCCGAGTGTACCTGTTAAATATTCATGGTGGTGATTTCACATCATGTCATCGGAAACCGGATTCAGGTACGACCTGGCTGAGAAGACCGTGCAGAGGATCGTCGAGAGGTTCTCCCCGGACAAGGTCGTGGTGTACGGCTCCGTCGCGAGGGGGGTGGCGGACGAGCACAGCGACCTGGACCTCCTCGTGGTCCTGGAGGACGATGAACCGTACTTCGAACTCCTCTCCGAGATCAGACTCGCCGTCAGCGACATCAGGGTCCCCAAGGACATCATGGTGCTGAGCAAATAGGAGTTCGACAGGACCTGGGACAACCCGTACTCGTATGCCGGACAGGTCATGAGGACCGGCAGGATAGTCTATGAGGCATGACGGGTGCGACGGCGATCACACGGTACTCGCAGAAGCCTACCTCAGGGCTGCGGAGGAGGATGAACGTACCGCGAGGATACTGGAGCCCTTCGTGGAGGAGGTCCCCCACAACATCTGCATGATGGTCTCACGTGCATGCGAGAAGTACCTGAAGGCGAAATCCATGTATCTTAACGGTAGGACGAGGAACGTGCACGACCTCTTGGAACTGGTGGATTCACTGGGAGATATCCCGGATCGCAGGGATGCTATGAGAGCCGCTTCCGTGTTGGACGATTATCCGACACAGGCGAACTATCCGTCCCGTACCCGGGACAGGATCGGTGTCGGAGAGGCTACACGCGCCTTGGAACTCATGGACAGACTGGTATCCATCATCGATCCCCGTGATCCCAGGGTGCACGGAGAGGTACTGATGGACCGTTTCTGCGTATGTTCCCAGCGATCGTACATCAACCGTGTTCAAGAGTATAAATGTTAAATTATCAAAGGTCTGACGAACAATCATGTCATCGGACACCGGATTCAGATACGACCTGGCGGACAAGACGGTACTGAGGATAATCGAGAGGTTCTCCCCCGACAAGGTCGTGGTGTACGGTTCCGTTGCAAGAGGTGTCGCCGATGAGCACAGCGACCTGGACCTCCTGGTCGTCATGGAGACGGACGAACCTTATTTCGAATTCGTTTCCGGGATCGTGTTGGCTGTAAGCGACATAGATGTCGCGAAGGACATAATGATGATCAGCACGGAGGAGTTCGACAGGACCTGGGACAACCCGTACTCGTATGCTGGCCAGATAATGAGGACGGGCAGGATCGTCTACGACGCGGTGTCTGGCACATACGCAGGAATATAAACCGCGACCCCCATCCCATCACCATGTACAGAGTCCTCCTGGTCAGCGGAGACGGCGGGTTCCTGGACCTGGCGGGCAAGTTCCTGTCCCACTTCAACCCGGACATCGTCCTCAAGACCGTCAGGTCGTCCAAGGGCGGGGTGGAGGCGCTGATGACCGGCACCTTCGACACCGTGGTCGTGGACCACGACGGGAACGACCTGGACTACTTCGGTTTCATGGACGAGATGGACCGCATCCGCATGACTCTGCCGTCCATCCTCCTCTACAGGGAGCTCACCGATGAGCAGTTCTCCAGGGCGGTCGACTACCGCGTCAGCGGCGTCATGGAGCGCGGGAGGAGCAAACCGGACGTGTTCTTCGGCACGCTCTCCCGGAAGATCACCCTCGCCGTGGAGAGGAACCGTGCCGAACTGGAGAGGGGCATAACCGAGAAGAGGATGAGGGCCATCATCGAGATGGCGCAGATGAACGGCAGGGACCTGTCCGTCATCGTCGACTACGCACTTGACAAGAGCGTGGAGCTCACGGACAGTGCGATCGGGTACGTTTCCCTGTACGACAAGCGCAGCAGGAAGCTGAAGATGCTGTCCTGGTCCTCCACCGCGATGTCGAGATGCAAGATGACGAACTACCCGATGGAGTTCAACCTGGGCAAGCGCTACTGGCCCGTGTTCGCGGTCACCGGCGCGGCATCGCTGATCGGCTCCCTGATGACCGACGACACCGTCGTGTCCGCCAGCCTGGGCGTCCTGTCGTTCTCGCTCTTCTGGAGCATCCACGAGCTCATCGAACAGGAGGAGAGGGTCCGCAGGGGATGGTACCCCCGCAAACCCGGGAGGGACGACCGGGACTGACCCGGTCCCCACCGAGGCACGGCGGCACGAGCCGCCGTGCACAGGTTCGAGAATCACTTGGACTCGGTCTTCGCGACCGCGTCCTCGTACATCCACTTCCCGCAGACGGGGATCAGCACACCGCCGATACCGTTCCCGAGGAGGACGGTGAGGATGAACACCAGGGAGTCCATGGAGAACGCACCCGCGGAGCACATGTAGAACATGTCCGCGATGGAGTGCTCGAACCCGGCGAGGATGAACACCGGGACGCAGAACAGGGTCGGCAGGAAGGACTTGGTGTTCTTGTACGTGTCCGCGGCGATGAACATGAGCATACCGCACAGGACACCCTTGAACAGGACGGGCAGGAACTCGTAGTTGGACAGCTTCGCCTGCGCCAGCACCTCGGCGGCCTCCAGGGGCATCATGGTTCCGATGATGAGCGTACCGATGAAGTTACCCAAGATGACCACCGCCAGATAGAGCAGGTACGGGGGCTTGTTGTCGAACGTGTACCCGACCTTCCCCGTGTACAGGTCCAGCCTGAACGAGAAGATCGTTATGAGTCCGATGGCGAACAGGACCGCCCCGACCCATTTAACATCGCAACCGAGGTAGACGCATCCGCCCACCCCGATCGCCATACCGGCGAGGACGGACCTCACCAGGCACTTCGCATAGTCAGTCATTTGAACAGCACCTCAGAGCTCGTGGTAGAACAGGATTATCGTCCTGTACTCCCCGTCCGCGGACCTGAAACCACCGGGGACCGTGCCTATGCGGACGAAGCCCTCCTTCTCGTACAGGTGTATGGCGGACGCGTTGTCCTGGACCACGGCGTTGAACTGCATCAGCCTGAAGCCGAGGTCCCGGGCGACCCCAAGGGAATCCTCCACGAGCATAGACCCGATCCCCTTGTTGGACATGGACGGCTCCACGGCGTAGCTGGCGTTGCTGATGTGCCCGCAGCGGCCGACGTTGTTGGGATGCAGGATGTACAGCCCGACCAACCGGCCGTCGCAGCACGCGACACCGCAGTGGGACTGGGATCCGAAGAACCCTCTCCCGGTCTCCACGGTCAGCTCCTCCTCCTGGGGGAACGCCATGCCCCTGCGGACTATGGTGTTCCAGACGCGCACCATGTCCGGCACGTCGTCGTCCGTGTATCCCCTTATGTGGACGTCCATGGTCTTCGAATCCGCACCCCTGTATTAAAGGGAACCGTGTGACGAGACGTCCCCGGATGACGATGGTGCATCCGCCGGTCCGACCCGGCCCCGGACAACCGTTATATCGTCCCTGATACTTCGAAGGGGCATGAAGGGGGACCTGAACACACTCAGGAAGGTTTGCCTGTACGCATCCAAGGTCATGCTCGCCGGCGAGGTCGTACTGGCGGCGCTCATCCTTTTCACGGTCGCCGTGGGCATCGGATCCGTGTTCTCCGACACCCTCGGGGGTCTCCTGGACGCCGTGGTCGGCTCGCTCCACAGCGGGTCCGACGGTGGAGACCTGCCCCTGGTGGTGGAGACCGTGCTCATACTGGTCCTCGGGCTCGTCACGGTGCACATAGTGCACGGCTTCATGGACTCCGTGACCAGGGAGCACAGCCCGTTCACGCAGGACAACGTGTCCCGCCTCAAGGCCGCCTCGTGGCTCTACCTGGGGGCGTCCGTGGTCCTGCTGGTGGTCGAGTACGTGGCCAGCGGGAGCATCTCGGGTGCGGTGTTCCTGTGCCTCGGGTGCATGATGGTCTGCGTCGTGATGTACTGCCTCGCGCTGGTCTTCCGCTACGGCGGGATCCTGCAGAGGGAGTCGGACGAGACCCTGTGAGGTGTTCGGAGAATGGCGATAATCCTCAGGTTGGACAGGGTCATGGCGGACCGCAAGATGTCGCTCAACCAGCTGGCGGAGCTGGTGGGCATCTCGAACGTCAACCTGTCGAACATAAAGACCGGGAAGATCTCGGCGATAAGGTTCTCGACCCTCAACGGGATATGCAGGGCGCTGGGCTGCCAGCCCGGCGACATCCTGGAGTACGTCGAGGACGAGGAGTGATCCGGAGGGGCACCTCCCGGTGCCGCCCCCGTCACTCGGATCGTGCGGACTCCGATGCGAGCTCGCGCTCCATCCTGCGCCTGCTGAACAGGACGGAGTCCATGAATATGACCCAGCAGACCTCCACGATGATGGAGGTTGCCACCGCGACCATGGCAAGCGGCGCCATGCCGGTGGGTGCGAGGACGCCCATGCACAGGGCGATCGCTATCCCCTTGTTCTTGTAGGACGTCATCAGGATGTCCGTGACCCTCTGGTGCCACTGTATCCCGGCCCCCTTCTCCACGACCTCCACGGCGCCGCCCAGTCCGAAGGACCTGAGCGCCGCTATCACCAGGAACGCGGCGAAGACCCACAGGTCGCCCTTGAACACGGTGGAACCCACGGAGAGCCAGACCAGCAGGAAGACGCACAGGTTCAGGAAGATGGCCATGAGGTCCTTGTCTATCCTGACCCTTGTCAGGAGACGGGAGAGCACCAGCGGGACGGCGATGATCTCCAGCACGGTGACGATGACGGATGTCATGTCCACGACCTCCCCGAGGGTCAGCCATATGATGAACGGCATCCACAGGAGCGAGACGAAGTAGACCACGATCGTACCCCTGGCGGCGTGCTCCATGTCCCCGTTGAGGATGTACGACAGCGGGGCCACGGATGCGGCGAACGGGGTGGCGGCTATGAACACCAGGCCCATCGCCTGGACCGCGAACTCGGTGTCCCTCAGGAGGTAGTACCCGGCGAGGGGGATCAGGGACGACAGGACAAGTCCCAGGAACACGGCCCTCAGGACGGAGCGCCCGTACCTCAGGGGGTTCAGGTTGGTGAACGGTATCCTCGACAGCGAGACGGTTAGCATCAGTGCGAGCGTGACGACCGTGATGTTGGAGCGCAGGTCCGCATCCAGCACGTCGCCCGGGAACAGACCGGCGAAGTTGACGGCCAGCGCGATGACCAGGGCCATCGACAGCATGAACGCACTGCTCTTGAGCAGATCCTTTGCCTTCATCGCCCGATGCATCGGCGTACCGGTTTTATATTTATCGATTATCGATAAAAAATTAATCCGCATCGATTAGACGGACATCCTCCCTTTAATAATGTGAAGCACATGACCGGCCATGGCGGGAGTCAGGCCTGTGAAGGCGGGATGGTGGAACGCGTTCAGACCCTGGACGCTGCACGGTGCGGTCGTGCCGGTCCTCATCGGCGGGATGGTCGCGTACCACGACGGTTTCTTCAACGTAGCGGTATTCGTCCTGACCCTCATCGGCGGATGCCTCCTGCAGTCCGCGGCCAACCTGCTGAACACGTACGGCGACTTCGAGAAGGGGGTCGACACCGTGGAGAACCACACCAGGTCCCCAGAGCTCGTCACCGGCGTGCTGAGGCCCAAGGCGGTGCTGAAGGCCGGACTGGCCTGCATAGCCGTGACGTGCCTGATCGGACTCGTCTTCATATGGTACATCGGATGGGGCATCCTCGTCTACGGCATCCTGGGGATCGTCGGCGCCGGACTGTACACCGTCGGTGCGTCCTACAAGTACCACGGCCTCGGGCAGCCGTCCGTGTTCTTCATGATGGGCATCCTGA
This sequence comes from Candidatus Methanomethylophilaceae archaeon, assembly GCA_017461225.1. GTDB lineage: Archaea > Thermoplasmatota > Thermoplasmata > Methanomassiliicoccales > Methanomethylophilaceae > Methanoprimaticola. The sequence goes on along the minus strand of JAFTYV010000028.1, from coordinate 2,916 downwards.
TGCCCCTCGGCAGCTACTACGTCCTCTCCGGACAGTTCTCCTGGGAGGTCCTGCTGCTGTCGCTGCCCAACGCGTTCATGATCACCGCGGTCCTGGCGGGCAACGAGGTGCGCGACTACCACGAGGACAGGAGGTCCGGGGTCGGCACCCTCAGCGGCAGGATGTCGTACGGGAACGCGATGAGGCTGTACCTGTTCGAGAACGCCGTCGCGTTCCCGGTACTCGCGGTCCTCCTGCTGACCGGTGCGGCGCCCGTCGGCTGCGCAGTAGCCTTCATAACGCTTTACGACCTGTACCTGCTGTACGGGAACAGCCGCAGGGCACCCACGGACCCCCGGTCCAGCTTCATGCTCGTGCCCCTGGCTTTCAGACTCAACTGGCACTTCGGGGTGCTGCTCGCGGTGGGCTACACCGTCCAGATGATTATCCTACCCATGGTGATGTGAGATGACAGAGGAGGAGCTCAAGAAAGGCAATCAGTTCGAGGGCAAGGAGGAGTACATCAAGGATGTCTTCACCGAGATCGCGGACTACTACGACGAGATGAACGAGATCATGTCCATGGGCATGGTCCAGGGATGGCACAGGTTCATGATGAGGAAGGCCGGCGACATCAGGGGCAAGACCTGTCTGGATGTGGGCACCGGCACCGGTGAGATCGCGTTCCACGTCGCCAGGACCGCCGGGGAGGGATCGGAGGTCATCGGGGTGGACATCACGCCCCGCATGCTGGAGCTCGCCGAGAGGAAGGAGGCGGAGCTCGACCTACCCGTCAAGATCGACTGGCGCGTCGGAGACGCGCTGGCCCTCGACATCCCCGACGGTTCCGTCGACCTGGTGACCTCCGGTTACATGCTCAGAAACGTCACCGACATCCTCCAGGCGGTCACCGAGATGCACAGGGTGCTCGCGCCCGGCGGGAAGGTCATCGTGGCGGAGCTCTCCAAACCCAAGAACCCCGTCGCCCTCCTCGGATACAACATCTACATGAAGAGGGTCAAGAGGATGGGTCGCAAGTACGACAAGGGCAAGTCCATCGACGGCAGGTGCTCCGCGTACGAGTGGCTCACCACGTCCATCGAGGGCTTCCCCTACGGCGAGGAGATGGTCAAGGTCTTCAGGAAGGCCGGGTTCGAGGACGCGAGGTTCTACGTCAAGAGCTTCGGCGCCGTCAACATCTACGTGGGCACGAAATGAGGGACTACGACCTCTACCTCTTCGACTTCGACAACACACTCTACGACACCGGGAACGGGATAAGGGCCATCCTCAGGGAGGCCCTGCCCGTCCTGGGGATCGGATACGAGGAGCGCATGTTCCCCGAGGTCGTGGGGTACTCCATGGAGCAGATCTTCGACCACTTCTGCGACGACCGCTCCCTCTATCCGGCGTACGAGGAGGCGTTCATGGCCGTGGTCGCCACCGACGTGTACCTGGACGCCGAACCGTTCCCCGAGACACGTCACGTGCTGGAGGAGCTCATCTCCCGCGGTAAGCGCATCGGCGTGGTGTCCGGGAAGATGAGGTACAAGATAGAGCGTCTGATGGGGCGCGACGGACTCGGGGACGTCCCCGGGATCATCGTGGGTTACGGCGAGACCGAGAGGCACAAGCCGTTCCCGGATCCGCTGGAGCTCGCACTGTCCCGCTTCGGGACACCGCGCGACAGGGTGCTCTACATCGGCGACAGCCCCAACGACTCGGAGGCCGCCGCCAACTGCGGTGTGGACTGCGCCATAGTGAACAGGCGCAACGGGCTCACGCCGGACGGCATCCCCTGCACCTACGGGATCGGATCGCTGTCGGAGATCCTCTGAGCTCAGTTCCCGTTCTGCGAGTTCAGCTGCATCAGGATCCTGTAGGCGGGCTCCACGCCCTGCTGGGCGGCCCTGGTCAGCCATTCCACCGACTCCTCGAAACCCATCCCTATCTGGTTGGACAGTCCGAGCGCACCCAGGTTGTACTGGGCCATCGGCTCGCCCTGCTCCGCCGCGGACCTGAACATGGACTCGGCACCGCCGACGTCGCCCGCGTCCAGCTCCATGGTGCCGACCATGGTCTGGGCGTACGCGAAACCCTTCTCGGCCGCGGAGTCGAACCACTCCCTGGCCTTGGCGGTGTCGGGCTCGCCGAGGTATTCCCCCATGTAGAGCAGTCCGAGGTTGTACTCGGCCTTCACGTCGTCCCTCATGGCTGCGGACAGGAAGTATCCCTCGGCGTCGGCGTACTCACCCCTCTCGAACAGGATCCCTCCCATGCAGAGGCAGGCGTCGGTGTCGCCCGCGTCCGCGGCGGCCCTGAACAGGGTCTCCGCCCTCGCACGGTCCATCGGGATGCCCTCCCCCGAGTCCAGCATGAACGCCAGGTCGTACTGGGCGTCCGGGTCCCCTAGGTCGGCGGCCCTGGAGTACAGCTCCGCCGCCCTGGCCTTGTCCACCGGGATGCCGTCGCCGTTGCGGTGCATCGATGCGAGGACGCACATGGAGTCGGTGTCGCCCGCGTCCGCGGCGCGTCCGTACCACTCCGCGGCCAGGGCCTTGTCCATGGGGACCCCCTCCTGACCGGTTACGTAGGCAGTTGCCAGGTTCTTCATCCCCCTGACGCTGCCCGCCTCGGCGGCCCTCCTGAACCATCCGACGGACTCCCCGGGATCGGAGGAGCACAGGAAACCCATGTTGCACATGGCGGTGGCATCACCGGCCTCGGCGGCCCTGGTCAGGTGCAGGCGCGCCCTCTCCGGATCCGGTTCCACACCCTCACCGGTGAGGTAGATGTACCCCAGCGAGGATGCCGAACCGACGTCGCCAAGGTCCGATGCGCGCTCGAGGTAGCCCACCGCCAGGACGATGTCGGAGTCCCTGTAGTGCCTTCCGAGTTCCGCGAGGGCCGAAACGTCCCCTCCCTCTGCCGATGCGG
>JAFTYV010000001.1 GCA_017461225.1 Candidatus Methanomethylophilaceae archaeon | reverse complement strand
CCGTTCGCGCTTCCACCCATGACGCCCACCGTTTTCAGACCGTCCGTCCCGACCCCACCCGGGCTGTTGGCGCAGCCGGGGCCGGGACGATCCCTTCGAACGAACCCGGAACGGACGCCTCTCTGCCGGTCGTTCAACTTTGAATTATAATCAACCAGCTTTGCTGGTTGATATATATTCAAAAGAAAAACCCTCGCATGGGATCCACAGGTTATTTGAAAGACTATGCAGATTTTCACATGGAGTCAGGAATAAGGAAACACACTAACGCGTGTGCGATGGTTTATCATACTGAGAGTCGCTCTCCCCCGCGGAGCGACGGTGCCCGCCGGACCCCGGCCGGGAAGCGTCGCGGCAGGGATGGATTTCAATGGATGTCAGGCTCTCGGAAGGTGAGGATGTCATCCGCAGGTACAGGTGCACGGCACATGACGGCTGCATCCCCCTGATCGGTTCCGTGATCCCATTCAGGTTCGGCGCATCGGCCGATTCGGAGTGCGTGATAACGGTCACCGACAGGAGGGTGCTCTGCGACACCGGCGGTGATGGCAGGAAGGCCCCGGTCCACCAGGAGGTGGGGATACCCCACATAACCTCGGTGTACTCTCTGATTTACAGGTTCAACAGGGACATACGTCTCCCGCTGGTTCTGGCGGTGGCCGCGATCCTGCTGATGGTGGCGCCGCTGGTCTACGCGTACGCCACGGATGCGGTGGACACAGCGGGCGACTACACCGATGGGTACAACGACGGCGTGAGGTACGGGTACTACACGACATACCTGGCATCCGTGCAGGCCGGCACCGTGGCGAACTCGATCCCGGCGGGCTTCGAGGCGGACGTGGACCCCTACGGTTCCGCGAGGTACGACAGGGGCTACGCCGAGGGACTCAAGGTCGGTTCCAAGGACGCCACGGCCGATGTGACGGCGAACAGGACGTTCTCCGTGCCGACCGGCGAGTACCTGTCCGATTCCATAGCCACCGTCTCACTCGTGTGCTGCATCGTCGGTGTGGTCCTGTTCACCGTCGGGGCCGTCATCATGGCCGCCGATGTGAGGGCCAGGGGATGGATCGTCATGAGGCTGGGCGGACCCGGTTCCAAGCAGCTCCTGGTGTCCCGTGTGGTAGACGAGACCGACGGCACCGACTTCGGCGACGACGTCGACCTGACGCTCATGGAGCTGGGTGCGGTCATCATGGACATCAAGGCGGGGTTCATCGTGCCCCCGGCGGAGATGCGCCTCAGGGTAGGGGGCGGTGCGGAATGAGGGCTGTGAAACTCATCGCATTCGTGTCCGTCCTGGTGGTCGCGTTGTTGGCGGTTCCCATGATTGGGGAGGAGATTCATGCTAATGGTACTACGACTCCGCCGACAACAACCACAGTGTACAAAGGATACTGTGGCTCTTCCGATTCATATCCGGATTGGGAATACGATACTTCATCCAAGAAACTCACCATATCTGGTACCGAATCTTCGATCGCATCCATGTCTACTTGGGAAATCACGACTTCCAACGTTCCGAGTTCGTGGGATATGGACGATGTCATCGATGGAGACGAGTTCGATTTGGATGTCAACGCTTCGAATATCACGTCGTTAGGTACTGTGTTCAAAGGTACCGACGTCAAGACAATCGATTTCGGGAACATCACAACGATCCCAGCTAGCGGATTCGAAGGCTGCACATCCCTCACAGAAGTCGTATTCACATCGAAGATGACATCCATCGGTTCCAATGCGTTCAAAGGATGCACCAATCTCTCATCTGTCTCAATATCCAGCACCATAACGAAGATCGAATCGGGCGCCTTCGAGGGATGCACTAAGCTCACATCCATCACCATTCCGAAGAATGTGGTGACGCTCGGCTCCGGATGTTTCAAGGGTTGTGTCAAACTCGCAACGATTTCGATCACAGCTCCTGTATCCAACGCGACATCTGTCCTCAGGGAGATCCCGAGCAGTGCGTTCGAGGGCTGCACCTCCCTCACATCATACACCATTCCCTCCCACATAACGACCCTGGGTGCATCCTGCTTCAAGGGTTGCACCGCTCTCACGTCCATATCCTTCGGATCGTCGACGACCCCCGCGGTCATCAAGACCATCCCCGAGAGCGCCTTCGAGGGCTGCTCCGCGCTCGCCACCGTGAACCTCAACGACAACGTCGAGACCATCGCGAAGAACGCGTTCAAGGGAATCACGGCGACATCCATCGACCTCAAGAAGGTCAAGAGCGTCCACCAGGACGCCTTCGCAGGCGCATCAAGGCTCGCGAAGTTCACCGTGGGCACCGGGAACACCACCTACGCCACGGACACCGACGGTAAGTTCCTCTACTCTGCTGACAAAAAGACACTGTACATGGTGGCGAACACCGTGACCGGTCTCCTCGATGCCGACGACATCGGATCCTCGGTCAGGACGATCTATCTCGGATACGCCGCGGTGCACTACATCTTCGACTGCACGTCCACGGACTACACCTTCAAGAAGGAGGCCACCTCCCCCAAGGCGATGGGCATCCTCTACTCCCACCAGGGTGTGGACGGTACGCTCAACCCGACGCTGTCCACAGGCAACAAGTTCTCCATGACGTACAAGCTCCACGACGGATGGGCGGACGACAAGTGGAAGGTCACCGGTGCCACGGACGCCAAGGTGACCGAGAACACCACCGATGGTTCCTACACGATCACCTTCACAGCGACCGCCGGCGGCAGCTACGATGTCTTCCCTGTGGGTGTGAAGAGCATAACGAAAGCTCAACTGATGGGATTGACAAGTGTAGGGGATATCCTGGTCGGGGAAGTGAATCTCGTCTGCAACACCGATAATAGCGGCAACATCACCGAGTTCACATCCTACTCATGCGTGATCACAGGGTACACGGGAACCGGTGCGGTGTCCCTGTCCCCCAAGATCATGACGCAGTACGGCGTGGAATGCGACGTACTCGGCATCACCGGTGCGGACGGGTTCGGCAAGGTGACATCAGTCACCGTCACCGGTGCCGTCCCGATCTCCGACTTCGCGTTCCAGGACTGCTTCAAGCTCGGATCCGTCAGGATGGACGACGTCACCTCGATCGGGGAGGGCGTGTTCAGGTACTGCACATCGCTGACCTCCGTAGACCTTCCCGCGTGCACGACCGTCGGGGAGAACGCCTTCGAGGGATGCGCGAAGCTGAGGACCGTCCTCCTGGACAAGGTCACCTCCGTCGACGACGACGCGTTCACCAACAGCGGTGTCGACGTCGTCGTGGTCTCCAAGGACTCCACACTGTCGTCCGCAGGTGATGCGGTCGTCGTCAACACGGACTTCGACGCACCCCTGACCTACAGCATGGAGGGATCGATGCTCGTCGTGAAGGGCATCACCTCGTTCAAGACCATCGGATACGCATTCGACCCTACCGGTGCCAAGACCGATGTGGAGGTCCAGAAGGGCGGTCTCACCGCCATCCGTGTCGGTTCAGAGGACGTCGTGTACCTCACCAAGGCCGACGGTGCACCCGGAACCAAGTGCATGGTGGTCCTCGAGACCATGGGAGGGTCCAAGATGGATCCCGTCGTGGTCGACAGCGGCAAGAAGGTGTCCGAGTTCCTCAAGAACCCGTCCCGCGACGGATACAGCTTCAAGGGATGGTTCACCGATGTCGCTGGTACCGTGCCGGTCTCATCGACATCGACCGTCACCTCGTCCGCGGTGTACTACGCCATGTGGGAGGCCGAGGAGGACTCACCGAACCTCGTGCTGTACACGGTCGTGTCCCTGGTGGCATCCATAGCCATAGCCGCGGTGATCCTGTTCGTCAACTCCAGGATGATCAGGGGATCCCGCTGATAAACGCATAATCCACGGGCGTCCGGGGCGTGTCCCCGGGCGACCGTGCCCTCCGGGGTACGATGCCCCACTGTTCTCCGTGAATTCTTCGATGGACGGATATCTCCCGTGATCCGTCCGATCCCCGCCCGTACGAAGCGGGGAGAACCCGGGGATCGTCAAAACAACAACGTGGGACGGGGAAGGTTTTGTTCAGGGGGCGGTGCGCCCCCTTCACATGAGGTCGAAGCGGACCTGTTCGCAGTCGGTGAAACCGTTGTCGAAGGTCATGGTCCTGTGCTTGCTGAGGCGGACCACGAAGTAGAGGGACACGGGATCGCCGACGTTCACGCAGTCCCTGTCGTCGTAGAGCCTGCCGATGCCGGACCCCTCCCCAGCCGCGAGTGCGTCGAGGAGCTGGAGCTCCGAGTCGGAGCCGGGTGTGAATATGAACATGCCGTCGTAGTCCTCCATGGACTCCAGGTACTTCGCCTTGGCATGGTAGACCGCGAAACCGCGGTCGTGTCCCTTGGACATCATGGGTGATGCGACGGAGGACGTCGTACGCGGTGTGTCGGGTGCGATGCGCTCCACCGGCGGAGCGGGTGTCGCGACCGGTGCGACCGGAGGTTCCGGGACGGGTTCGGGCACGGGCTGCACCACGGGCACCCCCCTGACGGCGACGGGTTCCGGCGCCTGGTACCGGACCGGTTCCGGGACAGGGATCTGGACCTCGGGCACGGGCTCCGGGACCTGTACAGGAGGTTCGGCGACGGGCTGTGCCACCGGTTCCGCCCTGACCACACCCGCAGCGGCCATGGCCGCCCTCCTGCTGGCACGGTACTCCTCGAGGCGGGCCTCGCGCATCATGCGCTCCTCCTCTTCGCGTTTCTTGGAACCGAATCCGATGCCCCTCTGCTGTCCGATGGGTGCCACGGGCGGTCTCTCCACGACGCGTGTCTCCTCCGTCCTCGCGGCGGCGACCGTCACCGGTGCGGTGGAGGTCGCGGACGCCACCTGGGGTTCCGGGACCTGCACAGGCGGTTCGGGCACGGGCTGCACCACGGGCGCCTCCCTGACGGCGGTCGCGGTGACGGGTGCGGCCACGGTCGGCTCGGCGGCGGCGATGCGCTCGACGGGTTCGGTCTGGAGGGGCTGCACCTGGGGCGACGGCCTCCCGCAGTTGTTGCAGAACCTGTAGGGGTTGTCGTTCTCCCCGCCGCAGTACGGGCACAGGACGCGGGGTCTGGGCTGGGGGACGGCCTGCTGGGGGGCCGGTGCGGGGATCTGCTGCACCTGGGCCTGCCTCGCGGCGAGGGTCGCCTCGATCCTGAGGCTCTCCGCCTCCTCCTTGCGCTTCTTCCTGTTGTTGGGACCCAGGATCACCTCGGTCATGGTCTTCTTCGGAGGGATCTGGGGGACGTACGTGGGGTCGAGCTCCGCCTTGAGCATCTCCTCCTTGCGCTTCTTGCGGTTGTCAGGACCGAGGATGACCTCCGTCATCGTCTTCTTGGGAGGGACGGTGGGGACGTAGTCGGGGTCCTCGAGCATCCTCTGCCTCTCGATCTCGCGGAGCTTGCGGTTGTCAGGACCGAGGATGACCTCCGTCATCGTCTTCTTGGGCGGTATGTCCGGAACGTAGTTGGGGTCGAGCTCCGCCTTGAGCATCTCCTCCTTGCGCTTCTTCCTGTTGTTGGGACCCAGGATTACCTCGGTCATCGTCTTCTTGGAACCGTCACCGCTCATGATGTGATCCCCCACACGGGGTGTTTTATAACCACGGGGAACCCGTGGTGGATGTTCCTAATGGGTCGCAGATAATAATTGTTGTGTGTCGTTTAACGGTGGTTCGGAACGTGCGTCCGTGAACCTCCAGTGACGCTCAGTTGCGGTCCATCTCCGCGTTCAGGAGGGCGTCCGCACGCGGGATGAACTCCTCGGACCTCCTGACGTGCCTGAACGACACCTTCGGGATCATGGAGGACAGGGCGACCGCGTCCTCGTACAGCACGCGCATGTCGGGGGATTTCACCCTGTACTGCCCCGTCATCTGCCTGATGACCAGCTGGGAGTCCATGACGAACTCCGCCTCGGTGCCGCCGAGCTCCAGGACCTTGGAGATCCCGGCGATAAGGCCGCGGTACTCGGCGTAGTTGTTGGTGTGCACCCCCAGGAACTCGGAGTGCTCGTGTACCACCCTGCCGCCGGATGTGACGACGATGGCGTAGGCGGACTTCCCGGGGTTCCCCCTGGACCCGCCGTCGGAGTAGACGGTGTACCTCAGTAGACCAGCTCCCTGACGATCCCGTTGTCGGGACCCACCAGAAGGACCTTCGCCTCGATGGGTTCATCGGTGAGCTCGTAGCCCATGATGATGACCTTGTCGCCCTCGCCGCACAGGTGTGCCGCGGCGCCGTTGATCGCGATGATGCCGGATCCGCGCTCACCCGGGAGGATGTACGTCTCGAAGCGGTTGCCGTTGTCCACGTCAGCTATCGTGACCTTCTCGCCGACCCACATCCCCGACCTCTCCACGAGTTCCTCATCTATGGTGATGCTTCCCTCGTAGTCCAGGCGGGTCTCGGTGACGGTGGCCCTGTGTATCTTGCTGCGGAGCAACCAGCGCATGACCGTGTTATCGGCGGGTCATAGAAAAACCTTCCCGATAAGGCGGCCGGGACGCGAGGGGGACCCGTGCATCACGCGGAACCGCAGGGGAACCATTCACATGGGAGAACGCCGGAACGAGAACGGAGTGATGGGAATCGACGAGATGAAGAAGAAAAGCGCCCTGGTCGGAATTCGAATCCGAGTCGAAGCCTCGACAGGGCTTCATGATAGGCCGCTACACTACCAGGGCAACAATCCTCTGTATATCGGGGAAGTATATAATACTTTCTGGAATCCAGGTGTCCGGTCCCTCCTGTGGATGGTTCAAATAGTCCCCCATCCATCCGGTGGGCATGCCATTGGGTGATCCGCACGGGGGTTTCTTCGAGTACACGACAGAGGGTCTGCCGGAGAGCATCGGCGTCTGCACGGTGCCGGTCAGGGACGTCGGGCGCGCCGTCCCGTTCTACAGGGACCTTCTCGGCATGGAGGTCCTCCACGAGGACGGTGACAGGGCGTACCTGAGGAGGGGCACCTGCAACATCATCCTGGGCAGGTCCGAGACCGTGGGTGTGGACACCGGCCTGTACCTCGGTGTGGACAACCCGTACAACACGCGCCGCCGCCTCATCGACGAGGGCGTGGTCTTCACGATGGAGCCCCGTCGCGGACCGTTCGGGACGTACACGTCGTTCAGGGACGACGACGGCAACATCATCCACGCCATCGAGACCGGAGCCGAGTTCAGGATCTGAGAAAAAGGAAACCGGATGGGGGTCGCCCCCTCATCCGAGGAAGTAGCGTTTCACGTTGTCCCTGAACAGGTAGTACAGGACGACGATCTGGAACAGCACGCCCACGACGGACACGACGTTCCCGGTGATTATCGTCACGACGGAACCCAGGAGCGATATCACCGTGAAGATGACCCCCAGGTACCACATCACGCTCCACCCCTTCAGGAACCCGATGCCGACCACGATCGAGATCAGTGCGACGAGCACCCCGGCACCGCCCACGACTCCTCCCGCGACCGGGTCCCCCAGGAGGGAGATCCCGAGCACGGTGAGCAGGGATGCGGCCAGGACGATCACGCCTGAGACCAGGTATAGCACCGCGAGTACCATCACGAGCAGAGGACACGAAGCCTTCGCCATGCGCACCCCATCGGGCGTATCGTATTTTTACTGTGTCCCCGACCTCTCCCCGCGGTACGTCCTGCACCTCTCGAGGAACCTGTACGGGACCTCGGGGTTGGAGTAGTAGTACAGGTGCGGGTAGCCCGCCATCAGCAGGCCGGTGTCGTGCATGCAGAGGTACTCCGTGCCGTTGGTCTTCAGCGCGGACCAGCTGTCCCCGCAGTTGTCGCTGTCCCAGTAGTGGAACTCGTGTCCGCGGACGGACGTCCCCTTGGGGACCATGCCGTTGTGGCAGGGTGTGAGTGTCACGTACCCGAAGCGTGCGAGCTTCCCGGTGTTGGCGACCCTCCCGGGGATGACGCCGCACATGCGGTGCTCGGCACCCTCGGCGTCGACCATCGTCTCGTGGAGGTACATGAACCCCCCGCACTCGGCTATGCAGGGCATCCTGTCGGCGATGCGCCTCCTGATGTCGTCCATCATGCCGCGGTTGGCGCACAGCTCGGCGGCGTGGAGCTCCGGGTACCCTCCCGAGAGGATGATCCCGTCCACGTCCGGGAGCTCCGCGTCGTGCATGGGCGAGAACTCGACGATCTCCGCCCCGCACCTCCTCAGGAGCTCGATGTTGTCCTCGTATGTGAAGCAGAACGTCTCGTCCACCGCCAGTCCGATCCTCACGGGACCGTCGATCCTCGGCACCTCGGGTGCCGTGTACTCCAGGTCCGGGACGTCGCCGGCCAGTTCGATGAGGGCGTCGATGTCCAAGGTCCCCTCGAGGACCTCGGCCAGCGAGTTCAGCTTCTCCCTCAGCTCCTCGATCTCCGAGGGCATGACCAGTCCGAGGTGCCTGCTCTCGAGGACCAGGTCCCCCACGTTGGGGACGTACCCGAGGGCCCTCACGCCCATGGCCTCAACGGCGGGCCTCAGGGTGTCGAAGACCTTCTTGGACATGCGGTTGAAGATGACCCCTCTGATGTTGTTCTCCCTGAACTCCAGGAAGCCCTTGAGCACGGCTAGCGCCGATATGCTGGTGCCGCGCCCGTTGATTATCAGGACGGCGGGGGTGTCCAGCTTCAGCGAGACCTGACAGGAGCTCGCCTCGTCGGAGTCCACCCTTATGCCGTCGTAGAACCCCATGACACCCTCGATGACGGAGATGTCGCACTCCTCCGCGGTCCTCGAGAAGAGGTACCTCAGGGTGGGGTCGTCCACGAAGTACGGGTCCAGGTTCTTGGACCTGGTGCCTATGACCCTGCTGTGGAACATGGGGTCGATGTAGTCCGGACCGCACTTGAACGATGCCACCCTCAGCCCGCGGTTGACCAGCGCCTGCAGGATCCCGCATGTGACGAGCGTCTTGCCGCTTCCGCTGGACGGTGCGGTTATCAGTACGCGTGGGAGGGTCATCTGCCCCTCACCACCGCGATGTAGACGGGGTTCTGTGCGGTCATCAGGTGGTAGCCTCCGAGTTTCCTGGACTTGGACACGTTGATGCAGGAAATCTCCTCCTCGACGAGTCCCAGTTCGGAGATGACCCTGGCGGTCTCCGCCATGGTCTCCATGGTGACCGAGTTGATCACGATCCTCGCATCCGGGTTCTTGGCGAGGATGCACTCGACGATCTGTCTCAGGTTCCCCGCGGACCCGCCTATGAACGCATGGGTCGGTGCGGGCAGGTCGGCCATGGCCTCGGGTGCGAGGCCGCGGACCACGGTGACGTTGGGGGTTCCGAATTTCCTCTTGTTCTCCTCGATGAGGTCGGCGGCGACGTCCTCCCTCTCCACCGCGTACACGGTCCCGAGGGGGACCGCGAGGGCCATCTCGACAGACACGGATCCGGTGCCGGCACCCACGTCGTACACGACGGAGTCCGGTGACAGCTTGAGCTTCGCCACGGACAGGGTCCTGACCTCGCTCTTGGTCATGGGCGCGTCCCCGCGGATGAACTCCTCGTCGGGTATCCCCAGGGGGCACCTGGTGTCGGGCGAAGGGTTGGTGATCAGCGACACGCACAGGGGTCCGAAGGACGGCATCCCCAGGATCTCCTCCGGGGATCCGGTGTGGATCCTCTCCTCGGGGTAGCCCAGGTCGCATCCGACGGAGACGGTGACGTCCCCGAGTCCGTGGTCGATGAACGACCTGCACATGGAGCGGACGGACTCGTCGCCGGTCATGAGCGAGAACACCTTGGGATGGGTGCGGCATGCACCGACCAGGTTGCAGTCCTTGCCGTGGGCGCTGACCAGGTGCGCATCCTGCCACGAGGTCTCGAGCTTCGAGCACAGGTGGACCACGGACGAGATCCCGCACTCCACGTGCACGTCGTACCTGTCGCGGTCGATCCTCTCCAGGAGTCTCTTCGCACCGCTGTAGAACCCGACGTCCCCGGACATCAGGACCGCGGCGGACACGTATTCGGGATGGGAGTCCAGGAAGGACACGACCTCCTCCGCACGGTACTCGTCCAGTGTGGCCCTGCCGCCGACCTCGACGGATTCGAGCATGCGCGGGGCGCCGATCAGGAGGTCGCATCCCGCGACCCTCCTGGATGCCCTGACGGTCATGCCGTCCCTTCCGACGCCGATGCCCACGACCGTCACGGACCTGCGGGCCGCCCCGGTCTCCACGGGTGATGCGGGCGGTTCGATGCCGAACCTTCCGCAGAGGACCGCCACCGCCTCGTCGTACGTGATCCCGGGGTCCTCGGGCCTCCTGACGAGGACCACGGTGGCCCCCGCCCTGCGTGCGGCGCGGACCTTGTCGTCGAAGCCGCCGACGGTGCCGGAGTCCTTCGTGACGAGGTACCTGGCGCCGATGTCCCTGAGGGTGGCGTAGTTCGCCTCCTCGGAGAACGGTCCCTGGCCGCAGATGAGGTTCCTGCCCTCGAAACCGTACTCGGCGCACCTGAGCACGGAGGACGGGATGGAGAGGACGCGTGCCACGACCCTCTCCCTGTAGTCGGGTATGGATGTGTACAGGTCTATGTCGTTGGATCCGGTGGCTGCGAGCACCCTGCCCGTGGTCCCCTTCAGGTACTCCACGGCCTCGGCGACGCTGCCGACGACGACCACGTCGTCTCCGACGGGTTCCCTCCCGTCCCTGGTTATGCGGATGCACTCCGCCCCGGTGATGGAGCAGGCCTCGCGGATGTGGGACGACACCTTCGTGGCGTAGGGGTGGGTGGCGTCGACGACGATGCCGATCGACTCCCTCACGATCTTCTCGCAGATCCCCTCCACGCCACCGCAGCTCCCGATCTCCGGGACCAGGCCCTCGGCGTAGCCCCCGGTCGCGGCACCGTACTCGGTGGCGACCCTTACGCACACGTCCACCCCGCCGGTGTGGAGCATGTTGGAGATCGACCTGCCCTCGGCGGTCCCTGAGAACACCAGCACGCGCGTCATGTCAGAACCTCGAGTACATGGGCACCCTGGCGATCGCGAGCGTCATCCCGCTGTCCACGGTCTTGCGCCTGATCAGCTCGCCCCCGCCCTCGATGACGGCGGAGCGCTCGCACACGCAGTCGACCGCGGTGACGCTGTGCACGAACTCCGACCTGGTGAACTCGCCCTCGAGGGACATCAGGTCCTCCGAGGTGTGGAAGCGGACGGGTGTGCGCATCTTGCGGGACAGCTCCAGGATCGCGACCTCGTTCCTCTTCAGGTCTATGCTGGAGATGACGGAGACCCTCTCGGGGGAGATGCCCTCCTCGGCCAGGACCCTGTTCACGAAGTTCTGCATCCTTATGGGGTCCGCACCCTTCCTGCACCCTATCCCCAGGACGATGTCCATGGGCACCAGGCGGAGCGTGGTGTCGAAGGGTTCGTACGATGCGTCGTGGGTGACGCACACCCCGAACTCCCCCGATTCGGCGGGTGTCAGTCCGGCGGGGAGCTCCCCCTCGATCTCGGTGTCGCTGCAGAACCCGACGAACCTGCCGTCCAGGACCCTGGCGGCGACGTCCTTGGCTATCTTCAGCCCCATGATCCTCATGTGGTTCTCCGTGGCGAACGTGTCGACTGAGAACTTGCCGTTGATGTCGGTGGCGGTCGTGATCACCGGTTCCGAGCCCATGCGTCCGGCGATGGTCTTCGCCAGCTTGTTGCCCCCTCCGATGTGGCCGGAGAGGATGGGTATGGTGTACTTCCCGTGCTCGTCCATGCACACCACGGCGGGGTCCACATCCTTGCGTCTGATGTGCGGGGCGATGTAGCGGACCGCGATGCCTATGGCGCCGATGTAGACGAGGGCGTCGCACTCCTCGAAGGACCTGCGGGTCCAGTCGGACGTCCTGCCCTCGATCTTCTCGAGGCCGAGGTTGTCCGAGGAGGTCTTGCTGAACAGCCTCACATCGTCCTCCTTGAGGGCCTCCTTGAGCCTTATTGCCGTCCTGCATCCGTTCGTCGAGAAAGCCACTACGTTGATCTTCACTGTGATACCTCCAGAAACTCCTCCAGCAGCTCGTCCGCGAGGGACGTCTTGCCGAGCAGGCCGTACGTGCTGGAGAACATCACGGCCCCCGTCCTGATCCTCCCACCTGTGCGGTGGTTCATGCTGTACTCGATCTTCTCCATCAGGAGGGAGCACAGCTCCCCCATGAGGCCGGTCCCCGCGACCACGTCGAGGGCGTCGTCCGTGGACACGCATCCCATGACCTCCCTGACGGCTCCGATGTCCCCTCCGACCATGGCGAGGTTCGATGCGACGATCTCCATCCTGCAGTCGCCGTTGCGGGAGTGGGTGTTCATGATGCCCCCCGCCAGCTTGACCATCTTCCCCATGTTGGACACGAGGAGGATGTCGGTCCCCAGTTCGCAGGCGTGGTCCAGCATCTCCCCCACGAAGTTGCTGCACTTCACAGGGGACTCCGGGTCTATCCCGGGGAGCCCGTCCACGAACTCCTTGCCGTAGTTGCCGGGGACGACCACGAGGATCCTGTCCCCCTCCGCGGCGCGCATGTTCATCTCCGTGTGGATGGTCTTCACGAGGGCGGTCTCGCTCATCGGCTCCACTATCCCGCTGGTGCCCAGCACGGATATGCCGCCCACTATGCCCAGACGCGGGTTGAACGTCCTGGACGCCAGGTCGACCCCGTCGGGGATGCTGACGACGACGTCCAGTCCGCCCCTGTAACCGGTGCACTCCATGACGTCCTCCAGGGCCTCCCTGATCATGCTGCGGGGGACGCTGTTTATCGCCGCGTTGCCGACGGGCTGGTCCAGGCCCTTCCTGGTGACCCTGCCCACGCCGGTCCCGCCGTCTATGGTCACGCCGGAGTCCGTCCTGCGTACCTCGGCGTACACGAGGGAGCCGTGGGTGACGTCCGCGTCGTCCCCGCCGTCCTTCCTGACGGCGCATCTGGACACATCTTCCATTGTCGACATGTCCTCCACGGGGAGGTCCAGGACGATCCCCCTGGGGGTGCGGATGCTGACATGCGTCTGCGGCTCACCGGTGATGAGCGCCAATGCCGCGGCCTTGGATGCCGCCGCCGCGCACGTCCCCGTGGTGTGGCCCCTCCTGAGCCCCTGTGCGTTCTCAAGATGTGCGTTGTCTCCGCTTGTAGATGGCATGATTCTCCGAACCCCGTGGTACAGCTTGCGCTGGACGCCAT
Organism: Candidatus Methanomethylophilaceae archaeon; assembly: GCA_017461225.1. Lineage (GTDB taxonomy): Archaea > Thermoplasmatota > Thermoplasmata > Methanomassiliicoccales > Methanomethylophilaceae > Methanoprimaticola. The sequence continues at coordinate 42,443 of JAFTYV010000001.1, read as the reverse complement.
TTGGATGTATATGCCATCTTAAAATACTTTGGATGTTATATCCAACCATTGGTGTGACAATGACAGGGAAGTTGTACGGAATAGGGGTCGGGCCGGGTGATCCCGGACTGATGACCCTGAGGGCCAAGGAGATCCTGGAGCGCTGCGGTGTGGTCGGGTATCCGGTGAGGTCCGAGGGTGAGGGCAGTGTCGCCTTCGACATAGCCTCCCAGGTGGTGGACATGTCGTCCAAGACCGTTGCGGAGTTCGTGTTCAGCATGAACCCCCGTGATTCCGTCCGTGAGAAGTGCAGGGAGGCCGCGATAAACCGCATGTGCTCCCTGCTGGACGAGGGGTCCGACATAGCGATGGTGACCCTCGGCGACGTGGGCGTGTACAGCACGTACATGTACATCGACGAGGAGGTCCGTTCGCGCGGCTACGAGACGGAGATCGTCCCGGGAATACCCTCGTTCTGCCACGGTTCCGCCCTGGCGCGCCAACCGCTCATGATCGGGGACGAGGGCCTCGCCGTCGTCCCGATGGCCAAGGGGAACACCCATCTCCTCATGGAGGCGATGGAGGGTTTCGACAACATAGTCGTGATGAAGGCCTTCAAGGCAGTCGACACGATAGCGGACATGATGGAGGCCAAGGGATTGGACCCGTCCGACGCGGTTGTGGTCAGCAACGTGGGCATGGAGGGCGAGTACATCGGTCCCCTGGACCGCAACAGGGAGTACGGGTACTTCACAACTGTTCTGATAAGGAAGAGGTGATCAAGAAATGATTACGTTCATAGGTGCGGGTCCCGGAGACCCCGAACTGCTCACGATCAAGGGGAAGAGGCTCATCGACGAGGCCGATGTCATCATCTTCGCCGGTTCCCTCGTGAACCCCGGCGTCCTCGATGGACACAAGGAGGGTGCGGAGATCCACGACAGCGCCTACCTCCACCTGGACCAGGTCATAGAGATCATGGAGAGGGCAGAGAGGGAGGGCAAGAAGTGCGTCCGCGTCCACACGGGCGACCCCGCCATCTACGGCGCCCACAGGGAGCAGATGGACAGGCTCGACGAGCTCGGCATCACGTACGAGGTCGTCCCCGGTGTCAGCTCCTTCCTCGCGACAGCGGCGGTCCTCAACAAGGAGTACACCCTCCCCGGCAAGAGCCAGACCGTCATCTGCACCAGGATGGAGGGCAGGACCCCCATGCCCCCGGGCGAGAAGCTCGTGGACCTGGCGAGGCACCACTCCACCATGATCATATTCCTCTCGATCGGGTTCATGGACGAGATGACCGCGCAGCTCATGGAGGGCGGATACGAGCCCACCACACCCGTTGCGGTCGTGTACAAGGCGACCTGGCCCGACCAGAAGATCGTCACCGGAACCATCGCGGACATCGCGGAGAAGGTCAAGGAGGCCGGAATAACCAAGACCGCCCTCACCGTCGTCGGGGACTTCCTCGGTGACGAGTACGAGCTGTCCAAGCTGTACGACAAGCACTTCACGACGGAGTTCCGCCAGGCGGAGGAGTGATCCGGTGAGGGGAAGACTGCACGTCGTCGGTTTCGGACCCGGTGGCAAGGAGCACATGACGTTCAAGGCGGCGGAGGTCATCCAGAACGCCGACGTCGTCACCGGCTACACAGCGTACGTGAACATGGTCAAACCGTACTTTCCGGACAAGGAGTACAAGGCCACGGGCATGATGAGGGAGGTCGAGCGCTGCAGGATGGCGATCGAGGACGCGATGTCCGGCAAGGACGTCGCGATGATCTCCAGCGGCGACTCCGGGATCTACGGCATGGCCGGCATCATCTACCAGCTCGCGGAGGAGATGGGCGCGGACATCGACATCGACACCGTCCCCGGCATGACCGCCGCGTCCACGGCCGCCTCCGTCCTGGGGGCGCCCCTGATGCACGACCTGGCGATCATCAGCCTCTCCGACCTGATGACCCCCCTGGACCTCATCATGAAGCGCGTCGACTGCGCGGGACAGGGCGACATGATCGTGTGCCTCTACAACCCTAAGAGCAAGACCAGGACCACGTACCTGGACCAGGCACGCAACATCCTCCTGAAGTACCGCTCCCCCGACACCCCCGTGGGTATCGTCAGGGACGCCGGCAGGGAGGGCGAGTGGTCCAAGGTCACCACGCTCGGCGGCATGGACCCCGACGACGTGGACATGTTCACCATCGTGATCATCGGCAACTCGCAGACGTACGAGTCCAACGGACGCATGATCACCCCCAGGGGATACAAGGTAGGAGGAGAGTGAATGGCGATACAGATAGTCAAACCGGACGAGATCGAGAAGAAGAGCATGGAGACGATCGTCTCCGAACTCGGGGGCAGGACATGGCCCGAACCCCGGTTCTCCATCGTGAAGAGGTGCATCCACACCTCCGCGGACTTCGACTACGCCGACAACCTGTGCTTCTCGGAGAACGCCGAGAACATAGGGGTCGAGGCCATCAGGAACGGCCCCGTGATCATCACGGACACCAAGATGGCCGCGGCCGGAATCAACAAGACCAGGCTCGCGGAGTACGGCGGGGAGGTCCACTGCTTCATCAGCGACGAGGACGTCGCCGCCGCGGCGAAGGAGCGCGGCTGCACCCGTGCCACCGTCGCGATGGAGAAGGGTGTCGAGGTCGCGGCGGGACGCCCGATCATATTCGCGATCGGCAACGCCCCCACCGCCCTCGTGAGGATCGCCGAGATGATCGACGCGGGAGAGGTCAAACCCGCACTGGTCATCGGTGCACCCGTGGGATTCGTGAACGTCGTGGAGTCCAAGGAGCTCATCATGGAGCGCGACGTCCCCTACATCGTCCCCCGCGGACGCAAGGGAGGATCCAACATCGCGGCGACCATCTGCAACGCCATGATGTACTACAAGGGCTGACGCCCCCGGGCGGGGGAGACCCCGTCCGGTTCTCAAAACCCATCACACCGGATCGGGGTCCGTCCACCGGAGGGCCTGCACCCCGTCAATCACCGTACGCAGACCGTCGAAGGGATCGTTGAACACGTAGCGCATCGCCCTGGTCTTGCCCTCCTTCCTCAGCACACCATCATCTACAAGGACGTTCAACCGGGATCTGATGGTCTGTTCGCCTGCATCGGACCACCCGCATGCCTCGGACAGTGTGAACATCTTCTTCGAACGGGCTCCCCTGGCCAACGGCCTCAGATCCCCATCGTAGTGTCCCAGACGGTCGCGGGACCCGAACAGGTCCATGGCCTCCACGTATGCCTCATGCATGGAACATATCACACGGGAGACCAGTTCGGTGTAGAACTCCGTCGAATCGGTGAACTCCGGGAGGTCGTGGTGCATGCCCCCGTCCGACAACAGCCTCTCCCCGAACCTGCACAGGTGGCAGTTGGGCAGACCGTACTCCTGCAGCAGCATCCGGAACAGGGCCATTCCCGTACGACCGTTCCCATTATCGAACGGGTGTATGTTCTCGAATTCATGGAGGAACAGTGTGGACGTGATCACCGCAGGATACGGGGAGGAGTTGACCCATTCGACCAGGGATTCCAATCTCCCGGACACATCCTCCGTTCCGATCATCCCCGGTTCCTGGTCCCCGACACCCTCCAGCAGGATGCTGTGCACCCTCATCACGGTCCCGACGGTCCATGGAAGGGGAAGGCGATCCGAGAACATCTGGTGCAGGTGGTTGAGGATCTCCTTCTCAGGACCGTACCGTGGTCCGCGGAGTGTCCCCGACGAGTACAGTCCGGTCAGCCCCCTCACCTCCTCGAACGTCAACCTGTTCCCCTCGATTTTCGTCGACCAATGGATGTTGGATGCGTACGCATCCTCGACGAGCTCCCTGTAATCCTCTGCGGACAACAGGAATCCCCCGAGTTCACGGTCCATGCGGTCTATCTCGCACATCATCGATCTGGAGTCCAGATCCAGGATGAGTCTGGGTTCGAAAGGCATCCTCCTTCCATGTCCGGCAGGGTACCCCTCCGCTCCGGATATGCCGTATTGTTTTGTCATCAACATCACAGTTCATCAGCAGATGGACATTTTATGATAAATCATTATCATAATGGCGGGTGCATATCCGCTCATCCCGAAGGGCCCGTATTTAAATCGTGGACCTATTGTGCCATTTCATTATCATAATGAGCTATCAGAAACGCTCCCTGCGATCGACCGCGATCCGTTCGGGGATGTGTGGTGGAAGTCGTTTGATTGTGGTTTGGCCCGGTGGTCTCCCCACCGGGCATGGATGTCATCAGTCACCGAGGTTGGCCTGCTCGATGGCCTCGTCGAGCTCCTTCTGGAGCGCGGGGGGCAGACCGTTGATGCTTCCGGAGAGGAATCCCCTGACGATCATGCTGATGGCCTGGTCCTCGTCGAGTCCCCTGGACATGAGGTACTCGATCTGGTCCCTCGCGATCTTCCCGACTGCTGCCTCGTGGGTCATCTCGACATCGGCCACGTGCGCCTCCAGCTCGGGGACGGCGAGTGTGGAGCCGCCGTCCTTCAGGATGATGCTCCTGCACTCGAGGTGCGCCTTGACCTGGGGTGCGTTGGCGACGAGCCTTCCGCGGGCGCACATCTTGCCGCCCATGGAGATGCTCCTGCTCATGATCTCGGACCTGGCGCCCTTGCCGTTGAGGTTGACGAGTCCGCCGGTGTCGATCTCCGACCCCTCGTGTGCGATGCACATGGTGTTGTAGGTGGCGGAGGACCCCTCGCCGAGGTTGGCGACGGGGAAGCTCTGGAGGCTGCCCACGGGGTTGAGGATGACGTAGTTGTTCGTGTAGTTGGAGTTCTTGCCCACGTTGCACACGGTCCTGGGGCGGACGCCGGTCTGCTTGCCCCAGCTGTGGATCATGGAGAAGGTCAGGTTGGCGTTGTCCCCGACGAATATCTCGGAGACCCCGACGTGGATGGAGTCGCCCGCATGGTGCGCGGTGGAGCATCCGGTGATCATCTCGAGGGACGCGCCGTCCTCGACGATGATGATGTTGTGGAGCTTCTGCGCGCTCTTGTTCTGGTTGATGAGCATGCATGTCTGCACGGGGTTCTTGACGTGGTGTCCGGCCTTGACGCGGATGAAGTAGCCGTCCGCGTCGTCGAGGTAGCTGGTGGCGGTGTACTTGTCCTTGGTGGGGTCGACGGCGGTCCAGAAGTAGTCCTTGAGTCCGTCGTGCTTCTCGAGCGCCTCGCGGACGCTCATCATCTCGAGCCCCTCCTGCTCCTGCGCATGGCAGTGGCTCATGCCGTTGTCGATGAACATCAGGGTTCCGGAGCGGTTGATCTCGTCGGCCACGACACCCACGTTCTCCATGTACTTCCTGTACTCGGAGCTCTCGAGGTCGTCGATCTGGTCGACGTCCCTGGAACCGGTCTCGTAGAGGTCTATGTCGATGTCCTCCCCGTACGCGCCCTGCTTGCCGAGGGCCTCCTTCACAGCTCTATTATCTGACATGCTCCACACTCCCCGTATCCGTTCTCCTTGATCTCCTTGAGCAGGTCCATGGGCCTGCCGGAGCAGCGAATCCTGCCCTCCTTCATGACGTACGCGCAGTCGGCACCGATGTAGTCCAGGATCTGTCCGGTGTGGGTGATGACCAGTGAGGACACGTGTCTCTGGATGTTCCCGCCGCATCCCTTCCTCTGGTCGTAGAGGAGGTCGCGGACCTTGTTGCCGATGAGGTCGATGTTCTCCAGGTCGACACCCGACTCGGGCTCGTCGAGGAGGATGAACTCGGGTTTCTGCGCGGTGAGCTGCAGCAGCTCGGACCTCTTGATCTCCCCTCCGGAGAAACCGACGTTGATCTCCCTGTCCAGGAAGTTCTGCATCTTGAAGTTGGGTGCCTCCCCGAGGATGGCCTCGCCGTTCTCCGAGGTGGCCTTGATGAGGTCCCCGAGCCTGACGCCGAAGATGTTCGGGGGTCTCTGCATCATCATGCCGATACCGAGCTTCGCGCGCTCGTCGACGGTCATCTCCGTGATGTCCTGTCCCTTGAACAGGATCTCCCCCTGGGTGACCTTGCACGTGCTGTACCCCATGATGGTGGCCAGCAGTGTGGACTTGCCTGAGCCGTTGGGTCCGAAGAGGACAGCGGTCTCCCCCTCCTTGACCGTCAGGTTGACCCCTTTGAGGATCTCCCTCTCGCCGGCTTCGGCATGCAGATCTACAATTTTCAGCATCTCGGTCATGTCATCACCTTTAACGTCCTGCGAATCGCTTGCCCCTACATATAATAGATGTAGGGTGCGGCCGTGCCTACGGGTTCCCCATGGGGTTCCATGTATTAAACGATAGTTTATCGTAACTCCGCCTGCGATTCCCTTTTATCGGCGTCGTGGGATTCACGGGACATGAAGGTCATCGCACTGAACGGCAGTCCCCGCCCCATCGGCAACACAACCAACATCCTCAACGAGATGCAGGACGAGTTCGAGAGGGAGGGGATCGAGTTCGAGATCGTCCACCTCTACAACTACAGCTTCGTGAACTGCAACGTCTGCATGACCTGCGAGATCCGCGGAGACGGGAGGTGCATGGACGAGGACGATGGCCTCAACGAGCTCCTGGACGTCCTGCGTGCGGCGGACGGCATAGTGCTCGCGTCCCCCACGTACGCCGGTGCGTGTCCCAGCGTGATGCAGACCTTCCTCGAGAGGGCGGCACTCGTCTACGAGAAGGGTGACAGGGGCCTCACCGGGAAGGTGGGCGGCGCCCTCGCCGTGTGCGGTCACGACGGTGCCGACCATGTGTACGACCAGTTGGTTCGCTTCATGCTCCGCAACGGGATGCTCGTGTGCGGTTCCACGCCCCTCCCCGTCATCCGTGCCCTGAACTCGCCGCAGTACTCCGACGACGTCCTGGGCATGAGGGGTGTCCACGCCCTGGTCAAGGGCATGGTGGACACCATAATGCGTTTGAACGGCTACGCCTGATCAGAAGAAGTAGAAGCCGCATCCGCCGGAGACGCATGCCCTCGCCATGGCCTCCAGCCTCTCGACGGGTCCGCTGTAGCGGTGCACCGCCATCTTGCCCTCCCCCGGGAGGGCGTCCTTCAGGACCCCCGTCTCCGCCAGCAGCTTCTCGGCGTCGTCCGCTGTGAAGACGCGCCCCTCGGCGGCGGATGCCGGGACGGATGCCACGATCGGACAGCCGTGCTTCTCCGCGATCCCGGGGAGCAGGCTCTTGTCGGGGCCGAAGGCCCCTATGCATCCGCGTCCCTTGTCCCATGACAGGGGGCAGTCGGCGCACATCGCGTTCATCTCGTCGAAGGACAGCATGTCCCATCCGGTGAGCCTGTCCTCCTCGGACGACCTCGACAGCACCGTCTCCAGGGCGTCGCCGTCGAGTCCCCCCACGGGGACCCAGCCCGTGCACACCCTCTCCGCCAGCGGGACCAGGAGGTCCCTGTCGGCGTCCTTCTTCAGCTTGTCGATGTAGACGGCATCGGTCTCCGCGTTCATCCTGTTCCTCTTCAGGAACGCCTCCCAGTCGCCGACGGCGCCCCTGGCCGTGTCGAGGTCCACGACCTCGTCGTATTCGAGCAGGTCCTCGATCCCGGACGTGTCGTCCACATGGACCTTGACCAGTCTCGCCCTGAGCTCCCTGCAGGGGGAGTTCGAGGCCTCCATCTCGCGTATTCCCATGTTTATCCCCATATCGTGACCTCCTCAGTCGAACCTTCCGCCGATCCTGATGTCGTCCCTCTGCTCCTCATCGGCGGGTCCCCTCTCCTCGAGGAAACCCCTCCTGTTGTCGTGGTGGTCCCCGAAGGCGACCAGGACCTTGAGCGCCCTGGACAGGACCCACATGAGCATGATGCCCTTCAGCACGATGTCCACGGATATCTCGCTCCCTTCAGACACGATCGAGACTATGCCGGTGAGGTCGCCCATGTTCAGCACGTAGGCGAACCACGCCAGCCATGCCACGAACTGCAGGACCACCGATGCGATGCGTCCCCTGCTGCCCCTCGGGAAGTACCCGGTGGGGAACGCGAGGACGACCAGCACGGCTCCGGTCATCATCCACCTGTGCAGCAGCTCCGTGACCGCGGACAGGTCCACCGACTCTCCTGCGACTTCCGGGAGGTACGTTACCAGGACCATCGGGACGACGATCATCCCGAGTGCGGACACGAAGGATGCCAGGATGCCCCTGCCGATCCCGCCGCCCCTGCCCTTCTCCTTCCCGGACATCAGGCCGCCTCCATCAGTGAGATGGTGTCGACGAACGCGGCGGACAGGTCGGCGGGCATGGTGTAGCTGTCGCCCCCCGCCGTCACGGTCAGTCTGCCGTCATCCATCCCCCCGGTCAGGACCTCGGACAGGCTCCCGCCGGTGGCGGTGATGGTGAGGACGTCCCCCAGGGGGGACGATGTGAACAGTGCGCCCCCGATGGTGCCGACGGACTCGGGCACACCGCATCCGGTCACGACCAGGGTGCACACCCCGGCGACCTCGGAGTAGTGGAAGTCCAGCTTCTCCAGGGTCTCCCCTCCCATCCCCACGTCGACCTCGAAGAGTCCCATGTAACCCGCGTGGATTCCGGAGACCATGTCGCAGCCGTACGCCTGTGCGACCGCCATGACGATGTGGGGGACGGTCACGGTGTACACTATCCCCTTCCCGTTGCTCTCGGAGACCGCTTCGCAGTCCATCCTGATCCCGCCGTCGGCGGATTCGAACCCGACCGTCATCGCGAACTCCATGGATCCGTGCAGGTCGCCGGGCATGACGACGCCCGACGCTATGCGCTGTACGACGGTGTCGGAGTACGAGATGCTGGGCTGGACGACCACCTCGCCGTCCGGACCCACGACCGATGCCGTCTCCGCGCCGCTGGACATGACCGCGGCAGCGACCGTGTCGGCACTGCGGTCCGTGACGGGCACGGTGACCTGCCCGTAGGTCACGGAGCAGTCGGTCCTGTCCCCGACGGCGTTGCGTATGTTGTCGCCCAGGGTGTCGGCATCCATCATCCCCAGGTCGTATGTCGCGTCGATCCCGACGGCGATGTCGGACCCGTCGGTCGCGGTGAGGGTGCTCGCGGCAGGGTAGGCCACCGCGACCACCAGTGCGACCATGACCAGGACCCTGAGGATCCTGAACAGTGTTCCCATCTTCATGGGAAGTGAATCGTCACGCATTTAGATAAGGGTAGTGAGGTTGGATTGGTATCGGTCCACAGTTGACATGTGGTCATTTTGGTGGGTATAAAATTCTATTGGATGTATCGTCCAAATCTTTATATCAGCTGGTCGGATTTATCATCCAACTTACTTAAAGGTGAGATCAAATGGACAACAAGATGAAGTATCTCGCCATCGGAGTGGTCGCGGTCATCGTGATTGCGGCCGCCGCTTTCGTTTTCATAGGCGACAACGGTGATGATGACGAGAACAGGATTACATTCCTCATCCAGGACAACCAGGGGGTCTACTTCTGGGCCTACGGGGATGGGGACACGGCGATCGATGCGTTCGAGGATGCGGCCGACGAGTTCGACATGCCCTTCGTCGCGAGCACCGACGGAAACACAGGGGAACCCAACGGAATCAGCTCCCTCTTCGACCTCGCGACCGTGCAGGTCGACGGGACATGGTACTGGTGGTCCCAGTTCTCCTGGAACGGGGAGGAATGGGAGACCAACAACGTCATGATGGATCAGATCACCGCTGCGGACTGCAACGGGTACATGGCGATCGTGTACGCCGACTGGAACCTCGACACCAAGACACTGCCGACACCCGAGGATGCCAAGGTCTGGAACGGTTCCGAGAAGGGAACCGTGTTCACCATCGAGTCCTCCTCCGGCATGACCTTCAAGGTCAACGGGCAGGGTGACAAGGTCATCGACGCGTTCGTCGACGCCACCAACGACTACAAGATCCCCTTCGTCGCCACCGAGAAGGACGGCAAGGCGTACGGAATCGACTCCCTCTACGGACTGAACATGTACCAGGACGCCGAGGGCAACTGGCACTGGTGGGGGCAGTACGTCAAGGACAACGGTGTCTGGACCACATCCAACATCATGATGGACGGGCTGTCCGTCTCGGAGAACCCCGAGTTCAAGATCGTCTACAACTGATGAAACCCATTAAGGTGACACGATGCAGGCGAGCAGGTTCAAGATAGCCCTGTCGGTGGTCGTCCTCGTCATAGGACTGGCCGTGACGGTGCTGGCGGTCTCGTCGGCATCGTTCACCGCAACATCCGGCATCCTCATCGATTTCGGTGAGTACGATGTCATCTACACCGGCGTGGACACGGATGACGATCCGGACCCCGTCGGTGCCCTGGAGTACGCATGCGACAGGAACGGGCTGGAACTGGTCATGGAGGGGGGACGTGTCGTCTCCATAGGCTCCGTGTCCAACGGTTCCGGATCCGAATGGTCCCTATTCGTCGTCGAGAGGGGACAGAGGGAGTGGACCCGGGTCACGGGCGATCCCTCGGACATAGAGGTCGACGACTACTCGGCGGTCTGCTGGGGCTACCGTCCGCAGGGCGGGGTCCCGACATGCGCCGTCGACGACACGGGGGTGTGCTTCTACGGGTACCCCGTGCCGGAGCGCGTGGTGGCGATATCGCCGTCCGTGACCGAGACCGTCTGCGCGGTCGGGGGTCTGGACAGGATCGTCGGCACGGACATGTACAGCAACTACCCGTCCGCGGTGGCCGAGGGTCACGAGGACGGTTCCATCGCGGTGGTCGGTGGTTTCACCAACCCGAGCTACGAGATGGTCCTCAAGCAGGATCCCGACCTGGTCGTGTGCACAGGCAGTCAGAACGCCCACGTCCAGATGGCCGAGAAGCTCCGTTCCGTGGGCGTGGACGTGCTGGTCACCAACGGCGGTGAGGCGATATCCACCGTCATGGACAACACCTACATGGTGGGTGTGGCCCTCGGTCTGGGCGGTGCCGCGGTGGAGCTCATCGGGACGACGGAGTCCCAGATAGGGGATGTGGAGGACGTCCTCCGCTCCTACGCCGACGTGTGGGACAAGCCGGTGATGCTGTCCCTATCCGCCGTGAAGTCGCCGTGGGTCTCCGGATCCAACAAGTACATCTCGGACATCATGACGCACGTCCGCGCACACAACGTCTACTCGGGGGAGTCGGGATGGGTTCAGGTCAACGCCGAGACCGTCCTCAGGAACGACCCGCACTACATAGTGGTGGTCACCAACGACTACGAGGCCACGCAGTCGGACTACGACGCGATGATCGCGTCCATGTCCTCGGAGTGGCGCGGGACCACCGCGTACAAGCAGGGGAACATCTACCTACTGGTGGGTGACGCCTGCGACCTCGCATCGCGTCCGGGACCCCGTGTGGCCCAGATGGCCGAGCTCATGGCAAGGATGGTCCACGGCGGTGCGTTCGACGACGGTATCGACGTCCCGAAGTTCATCGGCGACGGGTACCGCGATTACCTCACATTCACGAAGGAGGGTTCGGTTTGAACCGCTTTTCCAAGGTTGCGACCATAATGACATTGGCCGTCCTCCTGTGCTCGGTGCCGTTGGTCGTCACCGGTTCGGAGGGGGCCGCAGGGGACCTCGTCCTTCTGGACGGGGGAGACGGGGACACCTCGTGGCACCAGGCCTCGGGGGACACCTACATGGACATCGTCTCGAGGGCCTTCGAGTCCGACGGACACGTGGTCACCCACGATGGGTCACTGGCGGTGGATGGTCTCCGTGAGAGGACGATCGGGGACACGCGGTCCTCGTGGAGGATGTACACATGGGGAGGTACCCAGTGGGACGACGTCACCGGTTCGCTGGACATGGGTTCGGCGTACACGGGCGGATGCGTCGCCGTCGGTTTCTACCCCGAGGGGGTGCTCCCGACCGAGACCCCCGATTACAGGTCCTCGTGGACGATGGTCCGCGGGGATTCGGGATCGAGCGGGCACCAGACCGCGGTCCTGGACGACACACCCGGACACGTGGCGTGGCAGTACACGTACGGCCAGTCCAACTACGTCTGCTCCACCGTGCTGGTGGAGGGTCCGCGTGCGTACGTGGTCGCCGGCGGCGGTTACACGGCCGTGATGGCGGACCCCACCCTGTACTGCTACGACCGCTTCACGGGGGAGGAGCTCTGGAGCTTCTCCTACGAGAAGGGTGCCGGATACGAGACGACGACCGGTGCGGTCGTGGGCGGTCACGTCTACCTCCCCGCGACCAACGGGAACCTCTACAGGATACCGGTGACCGGTCCGGGCGAGGACTACTCGGAGGTCCTGACCCTGCCTGTCCCCAATGCGACCGGAACGGACCTCGTGGGCACCGTCTACAACGCCGGGCCGACGTCCGTCGTCTACGACTCCGGGGTCCTGTATTTCTCGTCATGCGGCGGGTACATGTACTGCACCGATCTGGACCTGGAGGTCATCTGGAAGTCCCCCCTCGGCGGACGCTCGTACTACAGCTGCCCGACGGTGGACGGCGACGTGGTGTACACCGGCTCCCTCGACGGGTGCCTGTACGCGTTCGACCGCTACACCGGGGAGTTGATGGACTCCGTCAAGGTCTACACCTACGAGGAGGAGCAGAACGGTGTCGTGAGGGAGTACGGGGGAGTCAACACCCCCGTGGTGATCGGGGACCGCATAGTGTTCTCGTTCTCCGACGGCATAGGCATGAACTCCAGGTACGGAGGTATCGCGATCTACGAGCTGACGTCCTCCGGCCTCGTGGAGCTCTACAAGGACATGGAGGTGGGGCTCTGCTCCACGTACATCCTCCCGGTGGAGTCCGACGGGTTCACAGGGGTGTACTACAACAACTACGACGGTCTCTGGAGGATGGACCTCGACGGCACCCACGAGCTGATGCACGCGTTCGACACCTCGTTCAAGGCACCGCTGGTGCTGGTGAACGGGGACACGCTGTACTCCGTGGAGTACGAGACCGGCGGGTACATCTACACCATGGACCTCGACGGGAACATCCTCAGCGGCACCACGCATCCCGAGGAGATCCAGGAGTGGACCATGGACGCCGTCATCGTCATCGACGGCATGCTCTACAACGGGACCGACGGGGGGATGTTCGCTTACGCAGGCGCCATGCCCCTGTGGGTGACGCCCTCCGACGACAGCGGAACCGACCCCCTGTGGGTCGCCGTGGCCGTGGCGGCGGTCCTGATCCTGGCGGCCGTGCTGCTCCTGCTCCACATGAGCAGGGTCAGGGGGATGCCCCCGCTGGCGTACATCAACTCCAAGCTGAGGGAGCACAGCGGTTTCAACAACGAGCGCACATCCAAGGTGGCCAGGAACAAGCGCAGGCTCGTGACCGTCATCCTGGTGGGTCTGGCCATAGGCTTCGTGCTGTTCATCGCCAGCCTCGCATACGGTCCCGGAGGGAACTACACCCTCGGGGAGACGATGTCGATCCTCGGGTCGGCCATAGAGAAGACGCTGTCCGGGCAGGAGATATCCGATGATGAGATCATCGTGTTCGACTCCAGGTGCTCCAGGGCGGTCGCCGCCTTCGGTGTCGGACTCGGACTCTCGATATCCGGATCCATCTACCAGGCCATCATCCGCAACCCGATGGTCGACCCCTACATCATGGGTGTCTCCGCGGGTGCCGGTGTCGCGGCCGTGGCGACCATAGCGTTCGATTTCACGTTCTTCGGCCTCCTGGACAGCATCACCTACGTGACGCCCATAGTGGCCATGGTCGGGGGCGTGGTGGCGTTCGGCGCCACGATGCTCCTGGCCGAGAAGTCCGGCGGTTCGTCCATAAACTACGTCCTGGCCGGAGTCATCATCGGTCTGGTCTTCTCGGCGGTGCAGACGCTCATGATGAGCATGGCCGGCGACAAGCTCAACAGCGTGATGTCGTGGCTGTTCGGATCGTTCGCCAACATCGACTGGAGCGAGGCGCTGCTCATCCTGATCCCGGCGGTGACCATGTCCGTGGTCTCCCTGATCTGGGCCAAGGAGTTCAACCTCGTCCTCCTGGGCGAGGACCAGGCCCGCCAGATGGGTCTGGACGTCCGCAGGTTCAACAGGTGGATGCTCATCCTCGCGTCGGTTCTGGCCTCGGTCTGCGTCGCGTTCGTGGGTATCATCGGCTTCGTGGGACTCGTCGTCCCGCACCTGTGCCGCATGATCCTCGGTGGCGACCACAGGCTGGTCATGCCGGCCTCCATGGTCGTCGGAGGCGCCCTGATGCTCGCCGCGGACCTGTTCGCGAAGATGGTGATGATCCCGATGGAGCTTCCGGTCGGTGCGATAACCACGATCATAGGTGCGCCGGTGTTCGCGTACCTTCTCATCAGGAAGGGGAGGATGTACGATGGATGATGTCCCGTTGCTGGAGGTCAGGGACCTCCAGAAGTACTACGATGACGGCTACCACGCCGTGCGCGGCGTGTCCTACTCGATACCGCCCGGCATGCTGGTAGGCCTGATAGGACCGAACGGTTGCGGGAAGTCCACGATGATGAAGTGCATCAACAGGATGCACGACCCGTCCTCCGGGGAGATCCTCATCGACGGGGAGTCGGTCCTGGACAAGAGTCCCGCCGAGGTGGCCAGGAAGGTCGCCAACGTCCCCGCGGAGCTCAGGAACAGCTTCGGCCTCACCGTCTACGAGACGGTCATGATGGGCCGCTACCCGTTCCTGAAGAACGTGTGGTGGGAGACCGAGAACGACGAGTCGGTCGTGTTCGACGCGATGGAGAAGTTCGGTGTCGCCCATCTGCAGGACAGGCAGCTGAACATGCTCTCATCCGGTGAGCAGCAGCGCGTCCTGATCGCGAAGGCCTACGTGCAGGAGCCCAGGCTGATGCTGGTGGACGAGCCCACCTCGCACCTGGACATGAAGTACAAGCTCGACGTGATGGAGTACCTCAACGCCATGGTCAAGAAGGACATGACGATCCTCGTGGCGGAGCACGACATCTCGCTGATGGCCAGGTACTGCGACCTCTGCATCATCATGAGGAAGGGCGAGATCCTCGGTATCGGGAAGCCGAAGGAGGTCATCACGCCGGAGCTGATAGAGAAGGTCTACGACGTCAGCGCATCCGTGGGTTTCGATGACGACGGCGAGCTGTTCGTACTGCCGAAGAGGGTCAGGAGAGGCCACGACCTGATCTGAAACAGGACGGCCGTCCGTCCTTTCCGCCCCCGCTAGGGGGCGTCCGTTTTCCCACTCCCGGTGCCTGAGAACGGTTCCCCCGGGTGCATTGGATGTATAATCCAACAGGTTAAATAACCACAACCCCTCCATCTTCCAAGGTAATTCAGATGTATCAGGTGGCGATCTACGGCAAGGGCGGAATAGGGAAATCCACGATGTCTGCGAACATCTCCGTGGCGTTGGCCTCCAGGGGTCTCAAGGTGCTGCAGGTCGGATGCGACCCCAAGCACGACTCCACGAGGCTCCTCCTCGGAGGCGAGGCGCAGAAGACCGTTCTGGAGTACGTGCGTTCCGTACCGCTCCCCCAGAGGAGGTTGGAGGACATCATCGTCGAGGGCACCGCCGGGGTCCTCTGCGCGGAGGCCGGCGGACCGGAGCCCGGCATAGGGTGCGCCGGTCGCGGCATCCTCACGACCTTCGACACGCTCAGGAAGCTGGGTGCCGACGACCTGGACACCGACGTCAGGGTCTACGACGTCCTGGGCGACGTGGTCTGCGGCGGTTTCGCCGTCCCCCTGAGGGGCGAGTACGCGGACGGCATAATCCTGGTCACGTCCGGCGAGTTCATGTCGATGTACGCCGCCAACAACATCATGAAGGGTCTGGAGAACTTCGACACCGGTTCCCCCCGTCTCATAGGCATAATCCTCAACTCCCGCGGTGTCAAGGGGGAGGAGGAGACCGTCCGCAGGTTCGCGGCGGCCACCGGGACCGAGGTCATATCGGTCATACCCCGCGACAGGCTCTTCGCGGAGGCGGAGGCCGCAGGCCACACCGTCAGGGAGCTCCACCCAGATTCGGAGGTCGCTGCATCGCTCGATGCGATAGCCCAGCGCATCCTCGACGTGTCCGAGGGTAGGGTCGCCGCGGTCGCCCCGACCCCCCTGGACGACGACCAGATGTCCGACCTGGCGGCCGGGAGGGAGATCCGTCCATCGTCCGGCGGGGTCCCCGTCGCACGATCGGGTTGCCACGGGTGCGGGGTCAGGGGGTCCATCCGGGACCACCGCGTCATGAGCTCATGTGCGGCCTACGGTGCCACGGCGGCGTTCCTGAAGATGAACGATGTCGCCGTGGTGATCCATGGGCCCCGCAGCTGCCAGTACCTGATGGCGACCACACGCGGGAAGGCCATCCTGGACCTGTACGCCCGCGGGGTGTACCGCAGGGACCCGCAGTGCAACATCCGCTGCACCATGATGGACGACAGCGCCTCCATATTCGGGGGCATCGGGTTCCTGGAGGAGGCGCTGGAGGCCACGGTGGCCGAGGGTTTCCATGACATAGCCGTGGTCACCACCTGCATGCCAGGGATAATCGGGGACGACTGTGAGGCCCTCCTGACAAGGGTATCGGGACTGCATCCCGATGTGCGCTTCCACCTGGTCCCTGCCGACGGGGACATATGCGGCGAGTACACGGACGGGTTCATGATGGCCGCCGGTGCGATCGCGGACATGATCGATCCCGATGTGCCGGTGGAACCGGGTTACGTGAACCTGATAGGCACGTCCTTCTTCGACCTCCAGTCCCGGGAGCACGCCAGGGAGCTGGAGCGCATGCTCGCCCGTTTCGGACTGAGGGAGAACTGCAGGTTCCTGGACGAGACCACCTCGGACACCGTGAGGAACTACTGCAGGGCGTCCATGGACATGATGGTCACCGACAACGCCAACTCCCGCGAACTCGCATCCATAATAGAATCCAGGACGGGTCGCAGGCCGTTCCCCGTCCCCATGCCGGTGGGTCTGCATGACTACACCGAGTGGCTCCGCGCCGTGGGGTCCGAACTCGGGATGGAGGCCGAGGCCGAGGAGGAGGCCGGGAATGTCTGTGCGGAGTACGACGCGTTCGTGGTCGACCACCGCCACAGGTTCGCCGGGAAGAGGGTGATAGTGATGAACAAGCTCACGCACAACGTGGACTGGCTGATAGACCTGCTTCAGGACCTGGGTGCCGACATCGTGAGGGTCGGTTTCGTCTCGAGCCCCCGCAAGAACGGTTCCCGCATCTACTCCCGCCACATGGAAATGATCACCACGGACTACGAGGTCGAGGACCTTCTGGAGGACATGTCCTCCCTGGACCCCGACCTGCTGATCAGCGACATAGCCAGACCCCTGTCCGGGAGGTGCCGCATGGCGCGCTTCGGGAAGGTCGGCGTGGGCGTGAGGTCCGTCCTCGAGTACGCCGAGTACGTGGAGAACATAATGCGCCTCCCGAACGACGAGGGCTGGAAGGAGGGGAGGGTGATAAGATGACCAGGGTCCTGCCCGATGGCTTCAACGGGGCGATAATGGCCGTGGAGAGCATCTCCGACGCGATGGTGTTCCTCCACGGACCCGGAGGATGCAGGGTGAGACACATGGTGCACTCCACAGCGGTCTATCCGAGGGACGACCCCGACGACGACCTGGACTTCTTCTCACCGTACTTCTACGGGTACCCGAGGGTGCCTGCCACGTACCTCGACGAGTACGATTTCATCAACGGTGCCGCGTACAAGGTCCGCGAGGGACTGCCGATCGTGGAGTCCCGCAGGCCGGAGTTCGCGGTGATCATCAACTCCCCGGGTGCCGGGCTGATCGGTGACAACCACGAGAAGGCCATACGCGACCTCGGTCTGGAGTCGAAAGTGGTGTACATGGACGAGTCCCTCGTCTCCATGCCCGTCACCATGTGCTACGGCCACATGCTGAGGACCGTCCTGGAGGGCCTGGACCCGGTGAGGGACTCGCCGCGCCCCGGGACGGTGGTCCTCCTGGGACTCACCATCATGGACAAGGACTGGAGGGCGGCGACCGAGGAGCTGTGCGGACTCGTGGAGTCCATGGGTCTGGAGGTCGTCGCGGTCCCCGGTGCGGGGGCGACGGTCGCGGAGCTCAGGGGGTCCCTGAACGCCGAGTTCGCCGTCGTCGTGTGCCCGGAGGCCTGCCAGGGTCTCGTGGACTACTATGCGGACAACGGGGTCCGCATCATCCGTTCGCCGCACGGCGCCCCGGTGGGCTTCGATGCGACGGAGGGCTGGATCCGCACGGTGGCGGAGGCCGCCGGATGCGATCCCGCACCCGCACTGGCCAGGGTCCGCCGTGCACGCGACAGGGTCCTGGAGAAGTTCGTGGGGATGAAGTACAACGCCCTTCGCATCAAGGGCATGACGTTCTCCGCCGCGGGGATAGCATCCGTGGTCAGGCCGCTCACAGAGTGGCTGTACACCTACCTGTGCATGGCACCGGTGGCGGTGGACGTGGATCCGGGTGCGGATCCGGACGAGGTGGACGCCGTGAGGTCGTTCCTGGAGTCCATCGACTACGCGGAATCGTTCGGGAGGCCCCCTGTCCACGGTTGCGGGGCGGTGTTCTCAGAGGGTCTGACTGCGGTGACGATGTCCGTCAACGGCGGATGCAGGGTCGGGGTCCCCATCGGACACTCGTCCATGGGACTCGACGACGTGATCCCACGTCCGATATACGGGGTGCAGGGCTCCCTCTACATCCTGGACGAGATGCTACACGGTGCGAGGGTCAACTGAAACGGCGGGGTAATCCCCGCCATCCTTCCTTTTACGGATGCATCCGTCATCCATCGAACTGGGAGTGGTACAGCCTGTGGTAGAACCCTCCCCTGGCGAGGAGCTCCGCATGCGTGCCCTGCTCCACCACGTCGCCGCCGTCCATGACGAGGATAAGATCCGAGTCACGGATCGTGGAGAGCCTGTGCGCGATTATGAACGACGTCCTCCCGGCGGTGAGTCCGGACATCGTCATCTGGATCCTGCGCTCGGTCCTGGTGTCCACCGAGCTGGTGGCCTCGTCCAGGATGAGCATCGGCGCCCTGTCCACCATTGCGCGGGCTATGGTCAGCTGCTGCCTCTGTCCCGCGGACAGCTCCAGGTCGCGTCCGATCACGGTGTCGTACCCGTCCGGGAGCCCCTCGACGAACCCGTGTATCCCCACGGCCTCGCAGGCCGCCCTGACATCCGCGTCGGAGACGTCGTTGCAGTACGCCACGTTGTCCCTGATGGTCCCGTCCATGAGCCAGGTGTCCTGCAGGACCATGCAGAACAGGTCGTGAACCTGTTCCCTGGTCATCGTGTATATGGATCTGCCGTCGACCAGGATGTCCCCGGAGTCCGCATCGTAGAACCTCATCAGCAGATTCACGAGCGTGGTCTTCCCCGCACCGGTCGGCCCAACGATGGCCACCCTCTGACCCGGTTCCACCACGAGGTCCAGTCCGTGGATGATCTCCCTGTCCGGGGTGTACCCGAAGCGGACGTCCCTGAACTCGACGCGTCCGCGGACCTCCCCCACCGGCTCCGCATCGGGGTCGGGGGTCATCTCCACGTGGTCCAGGAAACCGAAGATGCGCTCGGATGCGGCTCCCGCGGCCTGCAGTCTGCTGATCGAGCTGGATATCATGTCGAAGGGTCCCGCGAACATCTTCACGTACACGATGAAGGCGACGATCACACCGATGGTGATCTCCCCCTCCAGGACCATGAGCGCACCCACCAGGCACACCAGGACGTAGCTGATGTTCCCGACGAAACTGGTCATCGCCGGGAGCAGTCCCACCGTGATCTCGGACTTCAGGCAGCTGTCCCTGAGGTTCTCGTTGATGGTGTCGAACCTGCCCTTGGCATCCCCCTCCCCGCAGTAGGCCATGACGACCCTCTTCGATGAGTACACCTCCGACACCAGACCGTACATCCTGCCGATGTTCTCCTGCTGGTTGCGGTAGTACTTCTGGGTGACCTTGATTATGAGCGCGGACGCGGCTATCCCCAGCAGTGACGACGACACCGCGACGAACGCGAGCCTGTAGTCGGTGAGGACCATCATGGTCAGGCACATAACGAACGTCGTGATCCCGAGGATGAACGCGCCCATGCTGTTGTTGAGGGCCGCGCCTATGGTGTCGGTGTCGTTGGTGAACCTGCTCATCAGGTCGCCGCGTCCCAGGGAGTCTATGTACCCGAGCGGGAGGCGGTCCATTTTGGCCGCCAGATCCTCGCGGAGGTGACCGCTGATCCTCTGCGACACGGACGATGTGGTGCGGTGGCGCAGGAAGGACACGGTGCTGGACAGGGTGTAGATGAGCAGGACGGTGAGTCCAAGCCACGATACGGCCGCCAGGTCGATGGACCCCGACGAGAGCCCCGCCTCGATGGTGTCGGCCATGGCGCTGATCCTGTTGGGGGCCTGGGATGACAGCCCGGCCTCCATGGCGGCGAACACCACGGCCAGGAGCATGTACCAGCGGTACCTGCCCATGTAGCGTATTATCCTGCCCCAGGCCGCGACCACGGATTCCGGTCTGTCCATGACGACGCCCGAGGGGTTCTTGCTCTTCCCCGTCATCAGAGCGTGCCTGGCGGCCATGTCACTCCGCCCCCTCGATCTGCGATTCGGCGATCTCCCTGTACACCGTGCACGACGACATCAGCTCGTCGTGCGTCCCGATGCCCGCGATGCGTCCACCGTCCAGGACGACGATCCTGTCGGAACCGATGACGGTCCCGATCCTCTGGGCGACCACGATGACCGTGGCGTCGGGGAAACGCTCCCTGAGGGCGGAGCGCACGTCGCGGTCGGTCCTGAAGTCCAGGGCCGAGAACGAGTCGTCGAACACGAATATGCCCGGGGACTTGTGCACCGCGCGTGCGATGGATATCCTCTGCTTCTGTCCACCGGAGAGGTTCCTCCCCCTCTCCTCGATCCTGGAGTCGAGTCCGCCCATATCTTCCACGAACGTGTCCGCCCTCGCGGTGCGAAGGGCATCCGTGACGCTCTCGTCGGATGACGACGCGGAACCGTAGGAGACGTTGGACCTCACGGTCCCGGAGAGCACGGAGTTGTCCTGGGAGACGAACCCGATGTTCCCGCGCAGGGCGTCCAGGTCCAGGTCGCCTATGGGGGTGCCCATGACCTCCACGGATCCGCCCGTGGCGTCGTAGAACCTGGGGATCAGGTTGACCAGCGTGGTCTTCCCCGAACCGGTGGAGCCTATGACGGCCACCGTCTCGCCCCTCCCCACGTCGAACGTGATCCCGGAGAGCGTGTCGGAACCCGCACCGGGGTACCTGAAGGAGACGTCCCTGAACGATACCGCCACGTCATGGGCGGGATCCCCGTGGGAGGGGCCGCCCACGATGGACGGCACGGTGTCTATGACCTCGGCTATGCGCTGCGACGCCACGGTCGCACGCGGCATGAGGTTGAACATCTGCGTGAGGGTCCTGAACCCGTTGAGGATCATCACGGAGTAGGTGGCGAAGACGATCATGTCCGAGAACAGGGTCAGTCTCGCCTCGTAGCCGGCCGTACCGGCGATGGTGAAGGCACCCACCCAGTAGATGGCCATGGTCAGGCTGTTCCTGATGAGTGCGTTGAACGGCACGTTGAACGCCATCACGCGGTACACGCCGAGGTTGTTGCGGGTCAGCTCCCCGTTCGCCTCGGAGAACCTCCCCCTCTCGAACCCCTCCGCGTTGTATGCGCGGATGACCCTGATCCCGTCGATGAGCTCCGCGGACACGCGGTTCACGCCGTCGGTGAGCCTCTGGACCCTCCTGAAACCGGGTATGGTCCTACGGAGGATGCATCCGACGAGGACGAGCATGAGGCCGACGGCGACCACGGTGACCGCCGTCCACGACAGGTCGCTGCAGGATATCTTGAAGAGTGCGAGGCCGCAGACCACGGGGGCCCTCATGAGGGACTCCAGGCTGATGCCGATGAAGTCCTGTATCTGCTTGATGTCGTTGGTGGAGCGGGTGATCAGGCTGTAGGTGCTGAACCTCCCCATCTCCTCCATGGAGAACCCCTGGACCCTCTCGAACTGGATCTCGCGGAGGCGCATGGAGTACCTCGACGACACCACCCCGATCAGGAGGGTTATACACATCCCCATGGCCAGGCTGGCCAGGGCGCACTTCACCATGCTCCACGCATCGACCATCACCAGGTCCGTGGAACCGTGGTTCACGAGGGTCTCGGTGATGGACGCCATGTACTCAGGTATCCTCAGGTCCAGGTACACCTGTGCCACGGTGAGGACGAACACGAGGGCGACCACGGTCCACTCCAGGCGTCCGAAGTAGCGGAGGACGGAGCGGACGTCCCTGATGAACGATCCCACGCTCCTCCCCGACCTCTCCGATTCCCCCATCTGGACCACACCAAATTGGATATATCATCCAATATCGTGAACGGGTAGATAACCCTTCCCAGAAGGGGGAGGGGCCCCGACCGTCAGGGGTCGGGGACCTCGAACTGGCTGTCGAACAGGTCGCGGTAGAATCCCCCTTCCGCCATGAGCTCCGAGTGGGTCCCTGTCTCGACGATGTCGCCGTGATCCATCACTATTATCATGTCCGCGTCCAGGATCGTGGAGAGGCGGTGGGCTATGACGAAGGAGGTGCGTCCCTCCATCATGCGGTCCATCGTCCTCTGGACCTCCATCTCCGTGAGGGTGTCGACGGAGCTGGTGGCCTCGTCGAGGATGACCATCGGGGGCTCCCCGATCAGGGCCCTCGCGATGGTGATCTGCTGCTTCTGGCCGACGGACAGGGAGTCCTCGTCGCTCATCGGGGTGTCGTACCCGTCGGGGAGCGCCGACACGTAGTGGTGGAGCCCCACCTCCCTGCACACCCTGTCGAGGTCGGCGTCGGTGACCCCGGTCCTGTTGAACGCTATGTTCTCCCTGAGGGTCCCCTCGAACATCCACGTGTCCTGGAGCACCATCCCGAACATGCCGCGCAGGCGGGACCTGTCCATGTCGCGTATGGACACGCCGTCGATCAGGATGTCGCCGGAGTCCACCTCGTAGAACCTCATGAGCAGGTTTACAAGCGTGGTCTTCCCGGCACCGGTCGGTCCGACTATGGCGACCCTCTGGCCCGGTTCGATCGTGGCGGTGAATCCGTGGATGACCTCCCTCCCGGGCTCGTACCCGAAGCGGACGTCCCTGAACTCGACGCGTCCGACGACCCTCTCCGGTTCCACGGAGGTCCCCTGCGGGGGCATCTCGTCGTAGTCGAGGAACACGAACACGCGTTCCGCGGCGGCCGCCACCGACTGCATGGACACGACCGCGGAGGACAGCTGTGTGAAGGATCCGGTGAACAGCTTCACATAGATCATGAACGCCACGATCACGCCGAAGGTTATCGCACCCTCCATGTACAGCATCGCCCCTGCGACGCAGATGATCACGTACCCCACGTTGCTGATGAGTCCGTTCAGGTGGGTGGACACGCTGCCAAGGAACTGGGATCTGAATGACGTGGTCCTGAGTTCGCGGTTGATGGCGTCGAACCTCCCCATCGCCTCCTCCGCACCGCCGAACGACGACACTATGAGGTGGCCGGAGTACTGCTCCTCGACCAGTCCGTTCATCGCACCGAGGTTCCTCTGCTGGTCGCGGAAGTACCTCTGCGTGTGCTTGGCGACGGTCTTGATCACCACGAATCCGACCACCGCGATGGCGAAGCAGATCAGGGTGAGGCGGATGTCCATGAACACCATGAGGATGAACGATCCGAACAGGGTGGTCAGGGCGGTGACCACGGAGCCTATGCACTGGTTCATCGACGTCCCCAACGTGTCTATGTCGTTGGTGACGCGGCTCATGACGTCGCCCTTGGACGATCTATCGTAATAGGAGAGGGGGATCCGGTCCATCTTCCTGGACACGTCCCTGCGCAGCATCTGCGCGGAGCGCTGGGACACCGTGGCCATGAGGTAGTTGTCCACGAACTGGATGATGCCGCTGGCGGCGTACACGCACAGGAGGGACACCGTGAGGCCTGCTATCAGGTCGATGTCCATGCCGCCGTGTATCCCGTCCTCTATGGCGTCGGTCATGTCGCTGAGGTAGTACGGTCCGATCAGGGACAGCATGGAGCCGATGGCGGACAGGACGACGGCCACCACGAAGACGTAGCGGTACCTCCTGATGTACCTCAGGATGTTCACCCAGGCCTCGCCGAGGTCCTGCGGTTTGGACTTCTTGGAGCCGCCCATCATGTGCCCGCCTCCCTGGGGATCTGCGACTCCGCCATCTCGCGGTACACCCCGCACCCCTCCATGAGTTCGTCGTGCGTCCCGATCCCGGCGACCCTCCCCTCGGAGAGCACGACTATCCTGTCCGCATCGCGGACGGTGCCGATCCTCTGGGAGACGATGACGGTCGTGGCGCCCGAGGTCTCCCTGCGGAGCGCCCTGCGGACCTCGATGTCGGTCCTGAAGTCCAGTGCGGAGAAGGAGTCGTCGAAGATGTAGATCTCCGGCCTCCTGCACACCGCCCTGGCGATGGATATCCTCTGCTTCTGGCCACCGGACAGGTTGGCCCCCTTCTGCTGGATCTCCGTGTCCAGGCCGTCGTTCTCCGACAGGTACCCGTCGAGCTGCGCGATCCCGGCGGCGCGGAGCACCTCGGACTCCGGGACGTCCCCGGAGCCGTAGGCTATGTTGTACCCCACCGTGCCCGAGAAGATCACGGGCTTCTGCGTCGCGTACCCCAGACGGGACCTGAGGTCCGAGAGGCGGTAGTCCCTCACGTCCGAACCGTCGACCTCCACGGTCCCGGATGTGGCGTCGAAAAGGCGGGGGATGAGGTTGACCAGCGTGGTCTTCCCGGAGCCGGTCTGACCGATCACCGCCAGGGTCTCGCCGCGCATGATGTCGAGGTCCACGTCCGACAGGACGGGACCGCTCCCGCCGGCGTAGGTGAAGGACACGCCCCTGAACGAGATGTGGACGTCCCCGCGGACGGGTTCGGCACCCTCTCCGTCCCCGATGCCGAGGTCGGTGTCGATGACCTCCTCTATGCGCTGAGCCGAGACGATCGCACGGGGCAGGCCCATGGCGATGTGCGCCAGCAGGATGAAGGACGAGACCACGTACATCGCGTACGATGAGAACACGATCATGTTGGAGAACGTGAAGAGCGCCGATTCGGACGATGCGGCACCCATGATGATGACGGCACCGGACCAGTATATGGCGACCGTGAGCATGTTCTGGACGACCCCGTTGAACGGGCGGGTGAACGCGAGCAGGCGGGATGCGAAGAGGTTGTTGTCCGTGAGCTCGTCGTTCGCGGTGTCGGCCTTCGCGTTCTGGTAGGCCTCCGCGTTGAATGCGCGGATGACCCTGACCCCGGTCATGCTCTCGCGGACCACCCTGTTCATGCCGTCGGTGTACCTCTGCACCCTGCGGTAGCGGGGGATCACGTAGAACAGCATGAACGACTGGACGATGATGATCGCCACTATGCCCACGGCCGTGAGCTCGGTCCACTCCCAGCTGCCGGTGGCGATCTTCCCCAGTGCGATGTAGGTCATCACCGGGACCTTGACCACCAGCTGCGACGTCCTGGCCACGGCCAGCTGGACCTGCGTGATGTCGTTGGTGGAGCGGGTGATCAGGCTGTAGGTGCTGAACCTCCCCATCTCCTCCGGGGAGAAGGACTGCACCTTGGAGAACTGGATCCTGCGGACGGTCTCGGCGAAACCCGCGGCGACGTACGCCGCGACCCCGCCGGCACACAGGGAGCACACGACGCTCCCCAGGGAGCAGAGGACCATCTCGACACCCACTCCGACTATCTCCTCCGTGGCGCCGCCGCTTCCCAGCAGCACCGTGATCTCGGACATGTAGCCCGGTATCTCCAGGTCCAACCAGACCTGCATGGTGACGAAGGCCGCCATCACGCAGACCAGCGCCCACTGCTTCCGACTAAGGTACTTCAGTATCATCCGCCCGCTTCCGCGGATACCAGAACGTGCACGTATTTGGATGTATCATCCATCATCGGGGAGACGGGTCCAGAAGGGATACGATGGGGTTTCGCCCCCTCCCGTCCGGGAGGGGGTCCGGCGGGACGGCACCCGCCGGGGGAAAAAGGGACCTCAGACCTTCCTGGTCTTGAGGAGCCACCAGTCGAGGACGAAGAACGCCACGCCGAAGGCGACCAGGACCGCGAGGGAGACCCAGGGGAAGGCGAGGTAGTCGGGCAGCGCCGCCGCCCTTATGCACTCGCTCGCGTGGGTCAGGGGCAGGCAGTACAGGATCGCCTGGAAGACGCCGGGGAGCGAGGAAACGGAGAAGAACGTACCGCACAGGAAGGTCATCGGGAGGATGATCAGGCTGCTGAACGTCCCCATGCTCTGGTGGGACTTGGCGATGAGCGCCGCGGCCATGCCGAGCATCGAGAACACGAGGCAGCAGAGCAGCACGCATCCGATAAACAGCGGGGAGAGCACGAGTTCCGGTGCGAGGAATATGCCGAGTGCGTACAGGAGCCCGCAGCTCATGATCCCCCTGACGAGACCGAGCATGCACTTGCCGAGGACGATGGCACCGAGGTTGAGGGGGCACATCATCATCTCGTCGAAGCTGCGGTAGTACAGCCTCTGCACGTTCATCCTGGTGGACGTGGACGAGAACGCCGAGTTGAGGGACGACAGGGCGACGATCCCGGGGATGACGAACGCGACGTAGGACACGCCGATGTCCGTGGTCCCGGTCCTGAGCCCGTATCCGAACGCTATCAGGTACAGGAGGGGGCTCATTATGCTCATGATGAGGATGTTCGCGAAGTTGTGCTTCAGGAACATCATGTCGCCCCAGGCGACGTAGTAGACCTGCTTCAGAAACTTCATCTCTGATCACCCACCGATGATCCGCCGGTCAGCTCCACGAACACGTCCTCCAGGTTGGTGTTCCTGATGAGGACGTTGTCCCCCTCGAGGGTGGAGACGAACGCCCTGGCCTCGTCCCTGTCCCTGAAGTAGCGGTACTGCGTCTTCCCGTCGACCATGTACTCCACCGCGGTGGAGCCCATGCCCTCGCACAGCCTCCTGGGCTCGTCGAGTGCGATTACCTTGCCCTTGTTGATGATGCCGACCCTGTCGCAGAGGGCCTCCGCCTCCTCGATGTAGTGGGTGGTGAGGAAGATCGTGGTCCCCCTCTGGTGGAGGCGCTTGAGGACGTCCCACAGCAGGCGCCTGGCGTTGATGTCCAGTCCGGACGTGGGCTCGTCGAGGAACAGCACCCTGGGGTCGTGGAGCATCGCGCAGACGATCGCCGCCCTCTTCTTCCATCCCCCGGACAGGGAGTCCACCGGTTTGTCCAGGTACTCCTCCAGTCCGAAGTAGTCCGAGAGCTCCTTGATCTTGGCGTTTCTCTCGGCCTTGGGTATCATGTGGTACATGGCGTGCGATATCATGTTCTCGCGGATGGTCAGGTCCTTGTCCAGCGAGATCTGCTGTTGGATGACGCCCATGCTGTTCTTGGCGTCGGTGGCGTTGGTCCTCAGGTCGAAGCCGTCCACGACTATGCTCCCGCCGTCGTAGTTGGTCAGGGTGGAGATGCACCGGACGGTGGTGGTCTTCCCCGCTCCGTTCGGTCCGAGGAAGCCGAAGAGCTCCCCCTCGTGAACGCGCAGGTCCAGGTGATCCACCGCCCGTTTCTCCCCGTAGTTCTTCACCAGGTCGGTGATGACTATGATGTCGTTCATGATATCACTCGGGATTGGTAGTTGGATTATCCATCCAATTCGCATATATACTTTGTCGGACGTATTCGGATGCAACAGCCAACGTTGAAATACACGGAGGTGTTCGATATACCGTAAGGGGGTATGGGTACCCCGTCGGAAGTGAGACAGATGGGTGGTAAGACGCTGAAGATCGCATCCGTCGCCGTCGTCGCCGTGGTCATAGTTGCGGCCGTGGCGATGATCCCGGGGATGACGGAGGGCGAGAGGGGACTGTACAGGTTGGACGCATCGTACGTGGAGGTCAGCATGGGGCGCTGCTCCGCATCACCGGTCGTGGTGGGGACCCTCGAGTCAATCTTCGACGCACACTACGGCGATCTTCCCGACCGCACGTACACACACGACGAGGTCATGGCGGACACCGCGTTCGCGGAGACGCACTGCTCTTGGGAGCCGCTCGTGACATCCAACCCCGACGGCACAGTCACGGTCCACAGCCACACGTCCGTCTACGGCGACGAGGACGTCGTCATGGACGTGGCGGACAGCATGGTCGTGATGAGCACCGTGTTCACGGACACCCTGTACTACCTCCTCTGCCAGGAGCACGGCGTGGAGCCGTACTCGGAGGAGGGCCTGAGCCACCCCGGTCTCGGGGAGGACCTGCGCTCCATGGTCGCGGGAGGACTCGATGCCGACTACTACGCGGACCAGGGCGCCGAGTACATGGAGGCGTACGGGGTGCTCGACGGATACCTGGACCTGGGAGTCAAGAGCGCCACGAAGGTCGACCCGGAGGTCCTGACGGACGTGATGTCCCGTGCATCCGGGGACGGTTCGTCGGCAGTGTACCTCGCCTACGGCAGCCTGATACGTGAGGACAAGCAGTACCGTGCTAACACGGACCCCTGCAGGAGCACCGGTTCCGAGTACGCGTTCATGGACCCCCAGTCCATCCCGGACATATCCGCGTGCATAGACGCGGTCGGAAGGATCATGGGCTTCGATGAGGCGGTGATCACGGGACTCATAGAGGATGTCCAGTGCGACATGTACGCAGTGTACCGCGCCGTGCAGTCGGAATCCGACGGCGACAGGCCCCTGGTCTACTGGGAGTACAGCAGCGGGAAGTCCGTGAAGACGGCCATGGGGAGGGAGATCATGTCCTTCATGGGTTTCGACACGAGGCTGATGGACGGGTCCGAGTACGACCTGGAGGCGCTCATGCTGGAGTCCCCGGACGTCCTGTGCTTCTACGACACCGATCCGCGCACCATGGACGAGAGGATGAGGGTCTACTGAGGTGGGCCGAAACCCTTTTTCACATATATTGGATTAATAATCCAACACATCGGCGATAATTGGATATTAATTGGATAATATTGCCAACTATAAAATATGACATTGGCAATTATTGGACTAATCATCCAACTGATGGTTTCGTGGTAGTGTTACTATGGAAGGAAAGAACATGAAGATCGCAGCGGTCGCCGTGGTGGCGGTGATCGTCATAGCGGCTGCGGCGGTCGTCATCGGAGGAGGGGTGACCGAATCCGAGAAGAAGGGCCTCTACAAGCTCGATGCCGAGTTCGTCGAGGTCAGCATGGGCCAGTGTTCCGCCACGCCGAGTGTCATCCTCACGCTCGAGACCGTGTACGAGGCGTACTACGGCGATTACACTGACAAGGAATACACGATCGACGATGTGAAGGCCGACGAGGCGTTCTGGAACGAGTTCTGCGCATGGACGCCTCTCGTCACCGACAACGGGGACGGGACGTTCGATGTCGTCAGCCAGACCAAGGCCAAGGGAAGCGAGACCGTGACCATCCCCAAGGTGGCTTCGATGGTCACCCTCGGTACGATGTACTCCGAGACCCTGTACTTCCTCCTCTGCGAGCAGTACGGTGTCGAGCCCTACTCCGATGCGGGACTCTCCAACGACTCCGTCGGAGAGGCTATGAAGAAGCACATCGCGGGAGGCATGCAGTACTCCTACTACGAGCAGAACGAGGGCGTGTACATGACCGCCTACATAGACGAGTCCGAGTACATGGACCTCGGAGTGACGTCCGTCCAGAAGGTGGATCCCGAAGTGCTCACCAAGGTCCTCGCGGATGCGAAGGCTGACAACGGCGACGTGATCTACATGGCCTCCGGTACCCGTATCAACGATGACAAGTACTACCAGGCCAACACCAACCCCGCCAAGAGCACCGGAACGTACTACGCGTTCTTCTCCCCCAGCACATTCGGAGACGTGTGCTCCTGCATCGACGCGATCGGGAAGCTCATGGGATTCGACGAGACCGTGATCAACGGGCTCATCGACGATTTCCAGATCAGACTGTACACAGTGTACAAGTCCGTGGAGGAGAACGCCGAGAGCGAGAAGCCCAAGGTCTACTGGGAGTCCAACACGGGCAAGGCCGTCAGCTCCTCGATGGCGAAGACGATCATGGAGTTCCTCGGCTTCGACACGAAGCTCATGGACGGGGCGGAGCACGACATGGAGTCCCTCCTCTCGGAGAAGCCCTCCCTCCTGTGCTTCTACACGAATGACGACCGTCCCATGGACGAGAAGATGAGGACGGTCTGATGAAAACGAAGGTGCCCGTTATGGAAGACGTAAGCAACGATGGGATGCGTGATTACCACCGCAGGAACAAGAGGAAGGCCGCGTTGATCGTAACGGGCACCGCACTAGTCCTGATCGCGATCGTCATCTCGACGATGATGATCGGCAAGTACCCGCTGTCGTTCGGGGAGATCGTGGGGATGCTCACGGGGACCCACTACGACGACACGGACAACTACATACTGTTCGAGACGAGGATCCCCAGGATCCTGTGCTGCGTCCTCGTGGGTGCGGCGCTGTCCTGCGCGGGACTCGTGATGCAGAGTCTCTTCAAGAACCCGATGGCATCGCCCTCCGTCCTCGGTATATCCAACGGCGCGGCGTTCGGTGCGTCGCTGGCCATAGCGTTCGGCGTGGGGAGCGTGTTCGGCGGTTTCGCCGTCCCGATAATGGCGTTCCTGTTCTGCTGCCTCACCATGGTGCTGGTCTACGTCCTCGGCAGGACGAAGTACGGGGTCTCCCCCGTGACCCTGCTCCTGGCGGGTGTGGCCGTGGGTGCGTTCTTCAACGGCATGGTCTCGCTCATGCAGTACGTGGTGGAGGACGATGTCCTCGCCAGCATAGTGTACTGGACCATGGGCAGCTTCAACGGTTGCGGTTGGACGTCGTTCTTCACAGCGGCGATACCGATCTCAATAGGTCTGATCATGATGATGCTCTGCAGGCGCGAGCTCAACCTGATCTCCGCCGGGGAGACTCAGGCCGCGAACCTGGGTGTGGACGTCAAGACGATAAGGATCGTGCTGATCGTCTCCACGTCGCTCGTCGTGGGGGGCTCCGTGGCGATATCCGGTGTGATCGGATTCGTCGGACTGATAGTCCCGCACATATTCAGGATGCTGGCGGGGTCGGACCACAAGCTGCTGATGCCCCTGTGCATACTCGGTGGAGGTGCGTTCATGCTCGTGATGGACACCATCTCCAGGATGGCGTTCGAGACCGCACTGCCCGTGGGTGTGCTCACATCCCTCCTGGGTGCGCCGTTCTTCGTGTACGTCATGAGGAAGAGGAGCAGGGACGTCTGGGAGTGATACCATGGATCTGACAGTCAACAACGTACGCTACTCATACGGTTCCAAGGAGGTCGTCAAGGGAGTCTCCTTCGGAGCGGACAGGGGGGAGGTGGTCGGCATCCTCGGTCAGAACGGATGCGGCAAGACCACGCTCCTGAGGTGCATAAACGGCTCCAACAAGCCCACGTCGGGAAACGTCGTGCTGGACGGGGAGGACACCTCCGAGATGTCCAAGAAGGCGATAGCCCGCAAGATGGCATTCGTGACGCAGACCAACAACGTGACGTTCCCGTTCACGGTGTTCGAGACGGTCATGATGGGCAGGTACGCCCACCAGACGTTCGTGTCGGAGGAGTCCGACCACGATGTGGACATCGTCACCCAGGCGATGGCCGATGCGGGGATCCTGGACTTCAGGGACCGCAGGATCAACGAGCTCAGCGGAGGGGAGCGCAGGAGGGTCTTCATCGCCCAGGCGCTCGCCCAGGAACCGGAGATCCTCCTGCTGGACGAACCGACGCTCCATCTCGACATCAACCACCAGTTCGACCTGCTGGAGCTGGTCAGGAGGCTCTCCCGCGAGAAGAACATCCTGATCCTGATCGTCACGCACGACATCATCCTGGCCTCCCGCTACTGTGACAAGATCGTGTTCATGGAGAAGGGTGAGATCAGGGACATCGGTGAGACGGAGCTGGTCGCCACCGCGGAGAACTACCGCAGGATTTTCAAGATTATAACCGAGATATCCCAGGACCCGAGGTTCGGACTGGACGTCAAACTTGTGGAGAGGGACCACGGGGAGTGATCCCCGCCCTTTCACCCTAACTTGCTGTTTTTCATCCTTTTGTAACGACGGTTGTTCCGCCTTAACTATAGGCTTACAACTCTCTTTGCGACTCGACCCCATCTCATTCGCCCTCCGTGTTGTTCGTTTTCATGCAAGGGTCCCGTTGGAAAAAAGCCGCAACTCGATGTACATGGATCACGGTGGTTGTTTGGTTTCCATTGGATAGATATTCCAATCTCAATTTATAATATATAAAAAACCAGTTGGATGTATATACCAATGTATTAAGTATCGTGGGTGTCCTCTCAAGAATCAAAACAGATCCTTCTTGTTTCGTTGAGGAACGAGGGGATGGTATTTAGGTGAAACAATGGATTTGAACAAGAATCAGATCATCGCCATAGGAGTGGTGGCCATCATCATAGTGGCTGCTGCTGCCATTCTGGTTTTGAACGGTGATGATGATAAGAAAGGCGATGCCGAGTACGGCCAGTACAGTTTCAGGCTGGACGTGTACGGTAACGCCAACGAGGACCTCGTCATCGACGACAAGGATCTGGAGATTATCCAGGATATCGTGGATGGAAAGGCAACAGCGGGAGACTACCCTCTTGCAGATGCCGACAAGAACGGTGCTGTGGATTCCAAGGACAAGGACCTTGTGAACAAGATCATCAAGGGTCAGGACTGCACCGTACAGGTCATCTGCCTGGATGAGAACGGAAACGATGTCGTGAAGGCAGTGGAGTTCCCCGTCAAGAACGCGGTTCCCTACGGATCCAACATGACCGGGGTCTTCATCAACGCAGGCGGCGTAGATCACTGCGCCGGATACATGTCCAAGAAGACATCCTACCCCGAGATGAACTCCGAGCTCTTCAACTCGGATGCTGTCGCAATCGAGATCTCCCGCCAGATGACCACCGCTGGATGGGAGCAGTTCATCAGCCTTGACGCAGCCCTCATCGAGAGCACCGGAAAGGGTGTGGACGCATTCTTCGTCGACCACAGTGTCACAGCACTCAGCAAGAGCTCCGTGTACAGAGACGACCTAGCAGCAGCCGGCATCCCCGAGATTCGTCTCGCAGTCGCTGACCCGATCGGAGATGTCAATGCAGCACTCCTCATCGGATTCCTCTGCGATGACGACCAGGGATACAACTACGCGTCTGAGAGTATCAGGGCGTTCGCACTGGTGGAGGATGCGCTTTCCGGTCTGGACAAGGATGATCAGAAGACCTACATCTGTGAGACGATGGGTTGCTACGTTTGTCAGAACGACTCCACGTTCAACACCATGCCCTCTTACGTCGGAGGTATGCCCTACTACATCGTCAACGATGAGTTCGCAGCCCTCTATGAGGGAACATCCTCCGTCAAGATGGAGGGTCCCGAGACACTGTCCAACTTCGATGATGCTGAGTTCATTTGGTGTTCCAACAACCTGGACATCCAGACCGGGGACTATAGCAACACCATCATCGCAGAGTACGAGGAGTACGCCAGCTACTATGAGACCCTGGACAACCGCGAACAGAGGGTCCTCATCAACGCCATCAACCCGGGTATCATAAAACTGGCATTCGTCGCCAGCATCATGTACCCCGATCTCGTCGATGAAGACATCCTGCAGGAGGTTTTCGATATCGTCTCTGAGTCCAGCATAACACTGGATGGACACACGATGTCCGAGGCCTGTGTGGCGATCACATACGAGGACTATGTGAACGCCAAGGGTGCCTGATAAACAAGGGGCTCCGGCCCCGCTTTTCTTTTCGATAACATGTCCGAGAATCTCCATTCAGACTCCCTTGTGGAGAGGTATCACCATCTCACGATGAGGAAGTTACTCGTCCTCGTAGTATCGGTCATAGGTGTGATCATAGTTGTCGGTTTGTTCTCCGTTTCCGCTTACGACAACATCTCCCTGATGGAGGCGTACCGTATAATCTGGGACCACATCATGGGTGTGGAGTACGAACCACGCACAACAGAATGGTGGGCGGACCGTTTCATATGGAACACGGTCATGCCCCGTATCGTGGCGGCCATCGTGGCTGGTGCCTCGTTGGCAGCTGCCGGTGCCCTGATGCAGGCGCTCATGAACAACCCCCTCGCCGATCCGTACAGTACCGGTATCTCATCCGGAGCCTGTTTCGGAGCCATAGTGGCTTTGGTTCTCGGTCTGACGATAACATCCACATCCGGACAGTCCGGGATGATAGTGAACGCATTCGTGGGGGCGATGATCCCCGTCGGGGTCGTCATCCTGATCTCTAAGAGGATGCCCCTGAGTCCGGCGGCACTCATCCTGGTCGGTACCGCGCTCTCCTACTTCTTCAGTTCGATGGTCACATACCTGCTGGTCATAACAGATGCCGATACGCTCCAGAACGCGTACATATGGCAGGTCGGGACTCTGGACACGATTGTGTGGAGCAGCATACCCATGATGGTCGTGGTGACCGCTGTCGGTAGTGCTTTCGTCATGTTGCTGACACGTCAGCTCAACGTGCTTTCCCTGGGGGATGCCAATGCTAAGACCCTGGGTCTCGATGTGGAGAAGTTCAGGGTCGTCTGCTTGATTGTGATGGCGATCATGACCGCATCTATCGTGTGCTTCACAGGAACCATTGGGTTCCTGGGTCTGGTCGCACCCCATCTGGTGAGGATCCTTGTGGGATCCGACAACAAGTTCGTCGTGCCCATATCCATGGCTGTGGGGTCCTTCATCCTCGTTCTGGCGGATTACATTGCGATGACCATCTCCGATGTCCCAGTCGGGGTGGTCATGTCGATCATAGGCAGTCCGATCTTCTTCCTCCTCATTCTGTGGCAGAAGAAAGGCTACGGGACGGTGTACTGATGGCTTTACTTGTAGATTTCATTGAACGTTACCATTCAATCGCCAAGAGGCGTTCCTTCTTCGCCATAGTGTTCTTCATCGTGGCGATATCGTTCGTGGTCATATCTTTGGGATTCGGTACATACAAGATCTCAATGGGGGAGGCATTCGATGCATTGATCAACCATCTGACCGGAAACGTGGTCAACGCGAAGGACGACCTGTACGTATGGGATGTGCGCCTCCCCCGTGCGATCGGTGCGGCATTCGTGGGTGCCGGACTGGCGATCGGAGGGGTCGTCATGCAGAACCTCATGCAGAATCCCCTCGCCGAACCGTACACGATGGGGGTCTCGTCCGGAGCATTCCTCGGAGCCGTATTGAGTATGATCAGCGGTTTCTCGATCATACCCGCATTGTCCGGGGACTATGCTGTCGTCTGCAACGCATTCGTGTTCTCCCTGATTCCGGTGGCGTTGATCACCGTGGTGTCCAGGTTCAAGAAGCTGTCCCCGACCGCCATAATCCTCCTAGGGATTGCCGTCATGTATGTGTTCAGTTCGATCACTCAGTACATGATGGTCACCGCCGAGTCGGAGTCCATGGCCTCCGCGTACCATTGGAGGGTCGGATCCCTGTCGAAGGTGACATGGGACAACCTGCCGTTCCTCGTGGTGTTCGTCACGGCGACCAGTGCGGTCCTGTGTGCATGCTACAAGAAACTGGATATAATGTACTCGGGGGACAGGTGTGCGCAGACCCTGGGAATAAACACGACATTCTTCAGGATGTTCTGTCTGATCATCGTGTCCCTGATGACCGCCGCCGTTGTCAGTTTCACCGGAACGATCGGTTTCATAGGGTTGGTTGGTCCGCACATCGCCAGGATGTTCGTGGGCTCGAAAAACAAGTTACTGTTGCCGGGAGCCGCGGCCTTCGGTGCCGCCTTCCTGATCATAGCCGATACCGTGGCGAAGGTGTCCGGTATCAACGGATTGCCCGTAGGGGTGATCAGTTCCATGGTAGGGGGTCCGCTGTTCCTCTACATTTTGATTAAAAAGAATAAGAAGGTGTGGAATTGAGATCGATTTCCATCAGAAGCAAGGAATCCGAACAGAGTGCGATACTACTCGGAGACGATCCCGAGATAAACGTGGATATCGATGGGCTGTCGTTCTCATACAAGGGTGCGGACTCCGATAAGAACGTTCTTTCAGACATATCTCTGAACATACACGGGGCACAGCTGGTATCCATCCTCGGTCCCAACGGCGTGGGTAAATCGACATTTATCCACTGTCTGAACAAGATCCTGGATCCCACGGGCGGGTGTGTGAGAATAAACGGAACGAACGTCCAGGATGTCTCCATCAAGGATCTCGCAAAGGTCATGGGTTATGTCCCATACACATCCACAGATAACTTCCCATTGAGTGTCACTGACACGGTGTTGATGGGAAGGCATCCCCACAGCAAATGGGGGTCCCTCGACGATGATCTTCGCATCGTGCATGAGATGCTTCAGCTCATCGGCATCGAGGATCTGGCCGAGAGGAACTTCAACGAACTGTCCGCCGGACAGCATCAGAAGGTCATGTTGGCGAGGGGGCTGGCACAGGAGCCACGCATCCTCTTCCTGGATGAACCCACGTCGAACCTCGATGTGAGGTTCCAGTTGGAGATCACCCGTATGCTCAAACGTCTGTCCCGTCAGAAGAACATGCTGGTAATCATGATCAGCCACGACATCAACATCGCAGCGAAGTACTCCGATAACATCATCATGCTGCATGGTGGCGGGATATACGCGTTGGGGAAACCACAGGATGTGATCACCCCTGACAACATCCGGCACGTCTACGAAGTGGGAGCCGACGTCATAATGGACCGCGGTCGCCCCCATCTGATACTCATCGACGATGATGACACGGATTACGATGACGACCATGAGTACTACGTTGTGGAGAAGGTGGCCGTGGGATGAGCGGGAGCACCATAAGGATCGATATCGAGGGTGTGGAGTTCGGATACTCCGCCAACCCTGTCCTGAAGAACATCAACCTGTCGGTCAACGGGCCCCAGCTGCTCTCCATCATCGGACCGAACGGTGTCGGTAAGTCCACGTTGATCCACTGCATCAACAAGATCCTCTCCCCCACCAAGGGCGTCGTCTACATCGACGGCCAGGACGTGGCATCCACCACCCTGAAGGAGCTGGCGAAGAAGGTCGGCTACGTGCCCTACGCGTCCAGCGACGCGTTCCCCCTGTCCGTCGTGGACACCGTCCTCATGGGACGCCACCCCCACAGCAACTGGAAGTCCCTGGACCACGACCTGGATGTCGTGTACGAGACGCTCAGGCTGATCAACATCGAGCACCTGGCGATGAGGTCCTTCGACGAGCTGTCCGCCGGACAGCACCAGAAGGTCATGCTGGCCAGGGGACTGGTGCAGGAACCGAAGGTCCTGCTCCTCGACGAGCCCACGTCCAACCTGGACATCAAGCACCAGATGGAGGTCACCCGCATCATGAGGGACCTGTCCCAGGAGAAGGGGATCCTGGTCATCATGATCAGCCACGACCTGAACATCGCCGCGAAGTACTCCGACCACATGATCATGCTGTACGACGGCGGGGTGTACGCAGCGGGGACCCCCGAGGAGGTCCTCACCGCGGAGAACATCAAGACCGTGTACGGGGTGGAGTCCGATGTCATCATGAGCCACGGCAGACCCCACATCATCATGCTGGACCCGCTGTTCGACGACAACATCAAGCCCTTGGACGACGACGTCTACGTCTCCAGCGACAACCGCGTGGTGGACAGGATGGAGAGGGACACGATCGTCCGCAACGTCCTGAAGGAACCCGCACGCGGTGTCACGGACTGAGTCCCGCGGTCCCCTGGGAGGGGACCGTCCCAAACCCCCTCACCCCATCATTCTGTTCAGAAACCGAAGATGTTTGCGGTCCGGGGCACCGCCCCGGACGTGCATGCGTCACCACATGCTGTTGAGGATCTCCTCGACGATCATGAGCGAACCGGGTATGCCGATGGTCGGTCTGGGGAGAAGCACGATCTCCCTCGTCGATGGGAACGCCACGTCTATCCCCACCCCGCACCTGCGGTTCTCCTGGAGGTGCATGGCGTCCTGGCCGTTGGTCAGGACGACGTCGCAGTAGTCCGGCAGGGGGTCGCCCACGACCGATCCGAGCCCGAGGTCGGACAGGTACCCCTCCAGCGACCCGCGGCACGTACCGTCGCCGTCCGGGTTCAGCATCACGGACGCGGGGACCATCCCGAGGTAGTCGTGCAGCCACACCGTCAGCGGGTACGCCAGGGACGGTACGCCGTCCACACCGAACGACATCCCCTGGAGCTGCTTTATGCGGGACCTGTCGCTGAGGATCGCGTCCCTGATCGCCCCGCGTGCCGCGGAGCACATGGCGAGCGCCCCGGACGGGTCGACGCCCAGTGCGTCGGCGATGGTGCGGATCCACACCTCCGTGCCGTGGAGCCCCACGGGCGCCCCGGCGGGGGACACGACGGTCCTGACACCGTACTCGGACTCCATGTACCCTGTGAGTTCGCGGGCGTACTCGGGGTACACGACCACGTTGGCCTCCGCGCCCACGGATGCGCGTATGTCGTCGGTGGACGCACCCGCGCCTATGGCGGCGGTCACGGTCAGCCCCATCGCCCCGAGGAGTTCGCGGAGATGGGCGAGGCCGTGCCTCCAGTCGTTGTCGGTCATCGGGTATCCGACTATGTTGACGGTGCGGGGCACCGTCTCCAGCTCCGCGGGGCGGATGAACTCCACGATGCACCTCAGGGTGGAGTCGTAGCTCTCGGCGAACCCGAGGGATATCAGGGTGCCGCCCAGTGCGAACGCCCTGCCCTCCATGTCCGCATCGGACACGGCCTTGCCGTGGTCGTCCCCGATGAGCGCGGATCCGGGGGTGTCGATGATCATGACGGTGTCGTCGCACACCGACTTGATGACCCTCAGGGCGTCGGCGACCTTCCCGCCGCCCCCGTTGATGAAGTCGTCCTCGTCGATGTACGTGCAGGGGACGCGCGCCTGGCCCTTGAAGTACGGCAGGGCGAACCTCTCGTCGTCCTCTCCGCGGGGGAAGAGCTGGCGGACCAGGACCATGTACCTGTTGCGGCATCCGGCGGGTCCGTTCAGCAGGACCCTCATGTCCGCCACGCTCTCCGCCGCCAAGACGGATCCGGTGAAGCCGTCGGGGAGGATCATGCGTCCACCTCCGTCCATCCGGCGGTGGGCGGGGCCATCATCTGCAGCCACAGCATCCTGATCGAGTTGGCGTAGCGGAACACGTTGAGTTTGGACTTGTCCACGAGGATGCACGGGACGGGCAGGTCGGTGATGCGGTAGTCGGAGATGACGAAGTCGGGACGTTCCCTGCCGCAGGTCTCCCTGACCACCTTCATGGACGAGTTGAGGACGACCTCCCTCTCGCTCTGGTGGTGCACCCTCTCCTCCGTGACGAGCACGGGGTCGAGGTACGCGACCGTGACATCCACGCCCAGTTCGCCCATGAGCTCGCACATCCAGTCCAGGTTGGTGGGGTCGCGGCAGCACACGACCGCGCGTCTGCCGGCGAAGTGGTGGCCGTACGTCGCTAGCGCCGACTCCCTCTCATCCGCCATCCTGACCTTCGCGGCCTCC
The DNA here is from genome assembly GCA_017461225.1 of Candidatus Methanomethylophilaceae archaeon. Classification (GTDB taxonomy): domain Archaea; phylum Thermoplasmatota; class Thermoplasmata; order Methanomassiliicoccales; family Methanomethylophilaceae; genus Methanoprimaticola. Next base: position 2,784 of record JAFTYV010000001.1, on the reverse strand, counting down.
GCCTCCGCACCCAGGTCCAGGATCCCGGCGACCTCGTCGAGCCACCTGACGGTCTCGGCCGTCCCGGTGGGGAAGAGGTTCTCCAGGGTCCTCATCCCGAACCTCGAGGCGAGGGATTCCGTGATGTGGTTGGTCTCCTCGTTGTCATATAGGCGGATGTTGAACATGCCGCGCTTTATGTTGCGGATGTCCTCGGAGCGGCACACGTCGACCATGGAGGCGTTGATCCCCAGGGAGAACACGCCGAGGGCGTCGTGTATCCTGTTGCGGTAGTCCGGTCTGTTGGACTTCTTGAAGGTGTCGCAGACGAGGTTGACGGTCCCCGGGACGGGTTCCACGTCTGCGTCCACGATGTCCATCAGGGCGTCGGTGACCTGGTTGTACCCACCGAACTTGTTGCCCGTGATGCTACCGTCCGATTCCACGTACATTATGTCGCACTGCGGGAACTCGGCGTTGAGGCGGCGGACGACCTCCTTCGAATCGTCGCCTATGATCCCCGTCACGCACGACGTGACGACGGCCACGGCGGGGTGCCCCTCGGCGACCAGCTCCCTGATCTTCGCCTCCAGGACGGCGGCACCGCCGAATATGGAATCGGAGTCGTCCATGTTGGTGGTGTGCACGTTGCCGCTGAACGGCGTGGTCGGGTACACCCTGGCGTTCCTGCCGTTGAAGTACTCCCTGTTCTGTGCGTACGACATGATGAACCCGCAGCTGCGGGGTCCGTGGACGATGACGGCGACGTCCTTTATCCTGTTGAGGACGGCCATCGCACCGTGGGTGGCGCAGGATCCGACGACCCTCTTCGTGTCGAAGAGGCATCCGGGGCACTGCTCCAGGACCTCCACCTCCGCCCTCTCCCTGATGGGTGCGCCGGACACGAGGTCCGAGAGCTGTCCGTCGTCCAGAGGGGACGGGTAGCGGAGGCCGGAGCCACCGTCCATGAGCGACACCACGGTGTCGACCACGGCCGACAGCGCGTCGGCGGGACCGGATCCGGGATGCAGCTCGAGGAGGGTGTGCCCCCTGGACTCGGCATCCCTGAAGAGGTCCGAGCGCGGGATGGTGGCGATGATGGGGACCCTGGTGGCCTCGGAGAACCGCCTGACCAGCCCGTCGTCCCCGTTGCCGCGGGAGTTGTGGACCAGTCCGAGCAGTCTCGGCCTGCCGGTGTCGAAGTTCAGCAGCCCCCTCATGATGTTGTTGGCCGCGTACACGGACATGAACTCCTCGGAGGTGACGATGACGACCGCGTCGGCGTACCTCTCCCTCATGGGGACGGCGAACCCGCCGCACACCACGTCCCCCAGGACGTCGTAGACCTTGACGTCGGCGTCGTCCCCGACGTGGAGCTCGTCCAGCGTCTCGAAGGTGGTGAGGACGCCCCTGCCGGCGCATCCGATCCCGGGTCTGGGTCCCCCGGCCTCCACGCAGCGGACGCCGTTGGAACCGGTCCTGACTATGTCGTCGTACCCGACCGACCCCCTGGAGCGTATGAGGTCCAGGACGGTGTCCTGGGCCTCCCCGCCCAGGAGCAGCCTGGTGGAGTCGTGCTTCGGGTCGCATCCGACCTGGAGGACGTCCAGGCCGCGGGATGCGAGACCGAAGGAGATGTTGGCGGATATGGTCGACTTCCCGATCCCTCCCTTGCCGTACACGGCCAGCTGGAACGGACCGCCGGACCTCATCTGTCGTTCACCTCCTCGATCCTCTCCTCGAGCTCGAGGTATATCTCCCTCATCCTCTCGAGGGTCTCGGGCTTGGCGTTCCACATCCCCCTCTCGTAGGCCTCCATGAGCCTGTTCATCATGTCCATCATGGCATGGGGGTTCTCGTCCTGCATCCACTGCCTGGTGTCGTCGTCGAAGAGGTACCTCTCGACGAGCTTCTCGTACACCCAGTCGTCGACTATGTCCGAGGTGGCGTCCCATCCGAAGGTGAACTCCGTGAAGCTGGCGATCTCGGACACGCCCCTGTAGCCGTGCTGCTTCAGACCCTCCACGAACTTGGGGTTGAGGATCTTGCTCCTGTAGACGAACTGCAGCTCGTCCTTCGTGTCCCTCAGCTTGACCTTGTCGGGGTTGGAGCCGTCGCCCATGACGGAGATGGCATCCTTGTTGCCGTACGCCCTGATGAAGGAGTTCAGGCCGCCGAGGTATCCGTAGACGTCGTCTATGTCCAGCAGGTCGATCTCCCTGTCGGGCATGTTCTTGACGGTGACGCCCACCTTGGAGAACCTCCTGACGAACTCCTCCCTCATGTTCTCCGCGGAGATCCCGTGGCCGTACGCGTAGCTGCCCCAGGTGATGTAGATGTCCGCCAGGTCCTCGACCGTCTTCCACTCGCCGGTCTCGATGGCGTGGTTCACTCCGGGACCGTAACCGCCGGGCGGGCATCCGAAGATGCGCACGGAGTTCCTCCTGCGCGCCTCGTCCACGGTCAGGCCGTTCGCCATGGCCTCGATGATGTCCTGGCGGAGGTTCGCGGCGAGGTAGTTCTCCTCGTCGGACTCGTCCAGGTCCGCGATCAGCTTGACCGCGTCGTCGATGAGGTCTATGAGGTTGGGGAAGGTGTCCCTGAACAGTCCGGTGATGCGGACCGTCACGTCTATCCTCGGCCTCCCCAGCTCGGACACGGGTATGGCCTCCAGGCCGATGACCTGTCCGCCACCGGCGGACCAGACGGGTCTGACGCCCATCAGCCAGAGGATGTACGCCACGTCGTCTCCGTTGGTCTTCATGGTGTCCGGTGCCCATATGATGAAACCGACCTCGCGGGGGT
>JAFTYV010000027.1 GCA_017461225.1 Candidatus Methanomethylophilaceae archaeon | reverse complement strand
CCTTGTAGTTTATGATGACCGCAGGGGTCCTCATGGATGCCAAACGGACCACCCGCTCACTCGACGTCCTTGTCGAGCTTGCACTCGTCGCCTGCGGGGGCGTCGTCGAGGTCGACGAACCTGGAGGTCAGGTCCTTGAGGACCTCGGGCCTGGAGGTGTACTCCATCTCCTCGGGTCCGAGCACGGCGGGCATGAAGGGTCCCTGTGTCCTCATGAACCTGCTCGCCTTGATGGCGTTCATGCGGGCGAGGTCCCAGGTGCTTCCCTTGAAGAAGTCCACGGGGCAGTGGTTGCCGCCCTTGGAGCCCATGGGCTCGAGTCCCTGGAGCTTTCCGTCGTTGAGCTGGAATCCGAGACAGCAGATTCTCGGGGGTCCGTCGAAGTAGACGGGGTCCGACTCCTCGGGGGAGCAGGGGTAGAACGCACCGTAGTGGGATCCCCTCATCCATCCCGCGACGAGCATGGTGGTGTTCATGAAGGGCTGGAGGTACTCCCCGACGGAGGGGAGACCGCTCTGGGCACGGCAGATGCAGACGGGGTCGTCCTTTCCGATGTACTTTCCGGCGGTGAGGTTGAGCTTGTCTGTGGAGACGACGGCCGCGGGACCGATTCCGGCCCTGGAGTGGATCCTCTTGATGGCGTACCTGGTGGTGTCGCCCAGGAGGCTCAGGATGCTGAGGGTCTCCTCGGGGGAGCTCATGGTGACCATCTTGTTGGCCATGACGTCCTGGATCTCGACGTCGAATCCCTTCTTGGCCCTGGCGTCGATGACGAGACCGGTGGTGGTGAAGGGGTCGAGGAAGATCTTGGAGAGGGGCAGGGAGTACGCGGAGGGCTCGGTCTTGTCCGCGATGAAGAACATGAGGGGTTCGGATCCCCTCTCGACGAAGGACATCTCGGCGGAGCCGGGTCCTGCGCCCTTGATGTTGCCGGAGAACGCGTCGGTGAGGATGTCCTGTCCGGCGGCGTACAGCTTCATGGATTTGGCGAGCTTCGCGGCCTTCTGGAAGCACTCCCAGGCGGTTCCGTGGACATCGCTGTTGTTCTCGCCCTTGTAGTGGGTCATGAAGAGGTTGATGTCGTCCCCGACACGGGTGACGTAGAAGTCCTCGATGATGCCCTGCTTCTGCGCGTCGGCGAGGATCTCCTTGCTGGCCTCCATCATGGAGGGGTGGGGTCTGGAGTGTCCGACGACGGAACCGACGTCGGCTTTGATGACTGAAACCGTGACTTTCTCTGCAGACATGAGTATACACCATATCCTTTTTGGGTTTCCCTAACGTTCGGACATATAATAAAAGATTGGTGACGGGGACGACCCCGTCCAGCCGGGACGGTGCCGGAGGCCCACCGTGGTTTTATCTACGGCACCGCCGATGACCGTGCGATATCATGGAAGGAACAATGAAACTCGTCCTCCTCCGCCACGGGGAGAGCGTTTGGAACAAGGAGAACCTGTTCACGGGTTGGACGGACGTCGACCTGTCGGACACCGGCAGGGCCGAGGCCCGCGCAGCCGGGAGGATCCTCCGGGACGAGGGTTTCGACTTCGACATCTGCTACACATCCTACCTGAAGCGTGCGATCCGCACGCTGAACATCGCCCTCGAGGAGATGGACCTGGACTGGATCCCGGTCGTCAAGACCTGGAGGCTCAACGAGCGCCACTACGGTGCCCTCCAGGGCCTCAACAAGTCCGAGACCGCCGCCAAGTACGGGGAGGACCAGGTGAAGGTGTGGAGGAGGTCCTACGACACCCCTCCGCCGGAGCTCGATGCCGACGACGTCAGGAACCCCGCGCTGCAGCACCAGTACAGGGGCGTCGACCCCGCCTGCCTGCCGCTCACCGAGAGCCTGAAGGACACCATCGCACGTGCGGTCCCGTACTTCGAGTCGGAGATCAAGCCCAGGATGCTCGCCGGTGACAAGGTGATCATCGCGGCCCACGGCAACTCGCTCCGTGCGCTCGTCAAGGTGTTCGAGGGACTCTCCGAGGAGGAGATCGTCGGGGTCAACATACCCACCGGCGTGCCCCTCGTCTACGAGTTCGACGCCGACTTCAACGTCGTCTCCAAGAGGTACCTCGGCGACCAGGAGGCCATCAGCGCCAAGATGGACGCCGTCGCGAACCAGGGCCGCAAGGCCTGATGCACACGACCCGTCCCGCCTCATCGCGGGACGGGGAAATCACTTCGACGGACCGGTTCACTCGCAGTTCTCGAACTGGCTGTCGTACAGCTCTTTGTAGAACCCGCCCAGTGCCAGCAGCTCCTCGTGGGTGCCCTTCTCGACTATGTCCCCGTCCCTCACGACGAGGATCACGTCCGAGTCCCTTATGGTGGAGAGCCTGTGGGCGATGACGAAGGACGTCCTGCCCTCGGTGAGGTGCGCCATGGCCTCCTGGATCGTCCTCTCGGTGCGTGTGTCGACGGAGCTGGTGGCCTCGTCCATGATGACCATGGGCGCGTCCCTGACGATGGCGCGTGCGATTGCGATCTGCTGCCTCTGGCCCATGGACAGTCCCGAGCCGTTGCCGATGGCGGTGTCGTACCCGTCGGGGAGGGTGGAGACGAAGCGGTCGATGCCCACGGCACGGGCGGCGTCCTCTATGGCGGAGCGGGGTGCGTCGGTCCTGGAGAACGCTATGTTCTCGGCGACGGTGCCGTCGAACAGCCAGGAGTCCTGCAGGACCATGGAGAACAGCCCGCGCAGCTGGGACCTGGAGAGGCGGGACACGGGGGTGCCGTCGATCAGGATCTCCCCGTCGTCCACCTCGTAGAACCTCATCAGGAGGTTGGCGATGGTTGTCTTCCCGGAACCGGTGGGTCCGACTATGGCGACCTTGGAGCCCGCCCCGACCACCAGGTCGAGGCCGTGGATGATCTCCCTGCCGGGCTGGTATCCGAACCTGACGCCCCTGAACTCCACGCGGCCGCCCCCGAACACGAAGTCCGGGTCGTCCGGCTGGTCGGGCATCTCGGGCTCGTCCAGGAACTCGAAGACGCGCTCGGATGCGGACACTACCGACTGCAGCTGCGCGGTGGAGTCGGATATCTGCACGATGGGGTGTGTGAACTGGCGGATGTAGACGATGAACGCCACGATGACGCCGTAGCCGATCATCCCCTCGAGGACCATCGCGGAGCCCACGACGCAGACTATGACGTAGCCCAGGTTCCCGATGAAACCCATCATCTGGGGCATCATGCCGGTGATGAACCTGGCCTTGAACCCGCTCTCGAACAGGCTGTCGTTGATGTCGGAGAACCTGGAGGCGGTCTCCTCCGTGTTGTTGTACAGCCTGACGATGTCGTGTCCGTGGTACACCTCCTCGACGAGCGTGTTCATGGAGCCCAGGTCCCTCTGCTGGGACCTGAAGAACCTCTGGGTCCTGCGGGTGAAGGTGAATAGGACGAAGAACCCTATGGTGGCGGGGATGACGGCGACCACGGCGAGCCTCCACTCCGTGTAGAGCATCATGGCCAGTGATCCGACCAGCATCGTGACCGCGATGATCAGGTGGTTGATGCTGTTCCCGCAGGAGCTGCTGACGGTGTCGCTGTCGTTGGTCATGCGGCTCATCACGTCCCCGGTCTCCCTGGAGTCCAGGAAGCCTATGGGGAGACGGTCCAGCTTCGTCGCGAGGTCCCTGCGCATCATCGCGCCGATCCTCTCGGAGGTGGTCATGATGAGGTACTGCTCCACCGTTGAGAACAGCATGCCGGCGGCGTAGATCATCACGAGCATCAGGCAGAGCCTGGTGACGTACCCCATCTCGAACGGGATCCCCTGCATTATGTCTGCGGAGAGGGCGTCGGTGATGCGGGCCAGGACCTGCGGTCCGATCAGCGACATCACGGCGGCGAGCACCGAGAACACGAGGCCGAGGGCTATGCCGCGCCTCATCGGGCCCATGTAGGAGACGAGGTCCCTGAACGAGCCCATGAGGTCCTTCGGCTTCTCCATCTTGGTCCAGCGCGGTCCGGGCGGTGCCATCAGAGGTCACCTCCGGCCATCTGGGACTCGGCCATGTCCCTGTAGACGTCGCAGCTTGCGAGGAGCTCCCCGTGGGTGCCCATGCCAACGACCCTTCCCATGTCCAGGACCATGATGCGGTCGGCATCGGCGATGGAGCTGATCTTCTGGGAGACGATGATCGTGGTGGACCCGGCGGTCTCCTTCTTGAGGGCCTCCCTGAGCATGCGGTCGGTCCTCGAGTCGAGGGCGGAGAACGTGTCGTCGAAGATGTACAGGTCGGGGGACCTGCAGACGGCGCGTGCGATGCATATGCGCTGCTTTTGCCCGCCGGAGACGTTGCGCCCGTGCTGGGAGATGTGAGAGTCCAGCCCCTCGGGCATGGCCTCCACGAAGTCCAGGGCCTGGGCGATGGAGAGCGCCCTGCGGACGGATGCATCGGAGGGGTCGGAACCCTCGCCGTAGGCGACGTTGTACCTGACGGAACCGGAGAATATGACCGCCCTCTGGGGGACGTACCCCATCCTGGAGTGGAGGTCGTCCTGCCTGTAGTCCCTGACGTCCGTCCCGTCCACCAGGACGGAGCCGGAGGAGGCGTCGTACATCCTGGTGACGAGCGCCGCCACTGTGCTCTTGCCGGACCCGGTGGGTCCGACCACGGCGAAGGTCTCGCCGGGTCCCACCGAGAAGGACACACCGGAGAGCACGGGGGAGGTGCAGCAGGGGTACGTGAAGGACACGTCCTCGAACCTCACGGAGCACCCGGCGCCCGTGGGTCCGGTGCGTGCGGAGCCGTCGGCGACCGACGGCCTGTGGGAGACGACCTCCTCTATGCGCGATGCGGAGACCATGGCGCGGGGCATGCCCTTGACGATGCCCGAGAGCATCATGATCGACGTGATGACCTGTCCCGCGTAGGACGAGAACACGATCATGTCCGAGAACAGCACCACCTTGTCCATGTGGTCGGGGGAGGACATGATCAGACCTGCGCCGATCCAGTATATGGCGAGGGTCAGGAAGTTGAGCATGGACGAGGACACGGGGTGCAGCGGGGATAGGATGAGCGACGACCTGACGTTGTTCTGCAGGAGCTCGTCGTTGGCGCGGGTGAACTTGGCGTTCTGGAGTCCCTCGGCGTTGTAGGCCCTGATGACGCGGGCGCCCTCCACGTTCTCCCTGGTGGACCTGTTTATGCCGTCGATCAGCCACTGTATCCTCCTGGCGTAGGGCATGTTCCTGCTGAGGAGGAGGAACAGGATGACGACGAGGGCGATGACGGCAACCCCCGTGGCGAGGGTCCACTCGAAGGACCCGCCGCTGATCTTGACGACGGCCCAGACCGAGATGAGGGGGGCCTTGACGATTATGACGAGTCCTCTGGCGATGAACTGCATGAGGTTGTAGACGTCGTTGGTGGAGCGGGTGATGAGGCTGGAGGCGGAGAAGGAGTCCATGTCCTCCTTCGAGAAGGACTGCACGCCCTCGAACTGCAGCCTGCGGAGGTTGCGGGCGAGGGATGCGGCGATGTTCGCCGCAAGGGCGCCGGCAGTGAGGGACGCGAGGAGTCCGAGGAACGCGCATGCGAGCATCCTGACCCCCTCCTCCGCGATGATGTCCGAGGGCATCCCGAGCTGTATCTTCTCTGTTATCGAACTCATGTACTCGGGGATCCTCAGATCGAGGAACACCTGCACGACCACCGCCGCCACGCACAGGGCGACCAGAAACCACTCCCTCCTCCCGAGGTATCTCAATATCAACTCTACCGTATGAAAACACGATGGAACATGGATAAAAACATGTCCT
>JAFTYV010000026.1 GCA_017461225.1 Candidatus Methanomethylophilaceae archaeon | reverse complement strand
GGTGCGAGCACCGACGGGTCGACGATGTCCACCGTCGATGTCCCGAGCCATGCACCGTAGTGGGTGACGCGGTCCAGGTGGGATGCCCTGGACACGGCGCACGCCATCGCGGCGTCCAACCTGCGCTTCCCCAGCAGCACGACCAGCGGGTGCCCCGAGAGGCCCATGGCCTCGTAGAACCCCAGCCTGCGGAAGTGCTCCCTGGCATCACGAGGTTCGCACAGGGAGATCTCCCTCGGGAGGGGGACCCGTGACGATGCCCTGAGGGACATCATCCTGTCCGTCTCGCCGTCTGTGATCAGGTTGACGCTCAGATCACCGCCTCCCTCAGCATGTGGCTGTTGGCGTAGGACCACCAGTCCACCTTCGGTACCGGGACCGTCTCCCTGAAACGGGGGAAGAAGCACCAGGCCCGTTCGTCGATGTCCGGATGCCTCCCGATGGAACGGGAGATCCAGTGGTTGGCCAGTGCCTGGTTGACCCTGAACTCGGGCCTCTCGAATGCCAGGTCCTCCTCGTGCATCCTCTTGTGCATGACGACGGCGTCCTGCGACCTCACGAACGCCACGTCCGTGTCGGCCATGGACTGCGTGGTGATGCACACCACGTTGGACCTGTGGCTGATGATGCCCAGCCACCTCTGGAGTGTGGCGTCCCTGGAGGATCCGCGGGAGTGGAACACGCGGTTCACGTCCTCCACCACCACGACGGAGCCGACGGGGACCTCGGAGGGTGAGGAGACCCTGGTGTACCCGGGGAAGACGGAGACGTCGTACTCCATCTGGTCGAGGAGGCATTTCTCGCGGTCGGGCCAGCACAGGGAGATCAGCGAGTGGAGGGAGCAGGACTTGCCCTGCTTCCCGCTGCCCACGGCGATGACCACACCGTGCTCCATGCGGGAGATGTAGTCGATGGAACGGCATCCACCCCTGTCGGGGACGGAGCCTGTACCGGATGTGTACGGGCCGCCGTTTGTCGCGTGCATCTCAACGACCTCCGTACCCGTGGTCGCCGTCGGAACGTTTGTCGTCCTCGTTCCGATCGGAACCGTTAGCCTGGGGTCCATTGCCGTTGTCGGTGTCGATGGTGTCGTGTCCGTCGTAGTCCTGGGCCATCAATCCCAGAGACCTCGAGATGTCGTCGAGGTGCCTGCGGAGGACGTCCCTGGCGTAGCCCAGACCGATGGTGTGGGGATGGTGCATCAGTGAGAGGTTCTCCTCGAGCACCCGATCCAGGGTGTCCTTCCACCTGTTGTAGGCGGACTCGCGGGTCATGACGACCAGGGGGTCGGAGGTGTGGACCCACCCGTAGTCGACGAGTCCGGACCAGGGGTCGAAGTCCCTGACGAGGTAGACGGGGTGACCCCTGGGGGAGTGGTAGACCACGTTGTTCCCCCTCTGGTCGAAGGAGCGGAACCTCTCGTCCGGTACGGCGATGACAGCGATCATGTGGTTCTCCGTATCGAGTTGGACGAGCATCCTGGTCGGCGGCTTGTAGACGGACCTGGCGACCCTGTCGCCGAGGATCCAT
>JAFTYV010000025.1 GCA_017461225.1 Candidatus Methanomethylophilaceae archaeon | reverse complement strand
CTTTCCACGGTATCCACGGTTCGGACCGTCGCCGTCTCTCCTGCCCGATTCCCTGACTTTGCCGTCCCTGGAGCCCCTGTCTCCGCGACCCCTGTCGTTGTCGCGGGGCTTTCCACGGTATCCACGGTTCGGACCGTCGCCGTCTCTCCTGCCCGATTCCCTGACTTTGCCGTCCCTGGAGCCCCTGTCTCCGCGACCCCTGTCGTTGTCGCGGGGCTTTCCACGGTTGCCCCTGGGTTTTCTGTCATCGGTCCTCTTGCTGCGGTCGTCGTAGGTCATGGGATATCCGTTGTAGCGACCTGGGGCATGTATAAAAAGTGTTCCGTCCGCCGACCGGTGCGGGACCCCCCGACGGGTCCGGACGGAGGTGGAAGCAGGGGTCTCAGTCCATCCAGGTGAAGTTTTCCCTTCCGGCTCCGTGTTCGAAATGGTACTTCACGATCCCCGTGTCGATCCTCCCAAGGGTCCCGGATCCCCCGATGAGCCTGACGCGGGCCCCGTCCCTCTCGAACCTGAACCCCTGCCGGTTCACCCCCGTGGGGGCCAGCATGGCACAGCGCACCCCGTCCACGAACCACTCCGGGGCACCCTCGACATCCGCGAACTGTCCGATGGGCTTGCTCTTGTGCGGAACGCCCTGGTTCGCGCCGTAACCAACCGAGATGCTGATGACCATCCTGTGCCCGTCGGGGAGGTTCTCCGAGGCGATGCCCTTCTTCGCCATGAGCGCCCAGCACGTGTTCAGGCCGATCGACTGTGCGAACAGTACCAGATGCTCGCCGTAGTATCCCGCATCCAGTTCCAGGTGGTCCGATTCCGGACCGGAGATGGCGAGGTAGTTCACCGCGTTCTCGAACCCCATTACCCCCTTCAGGGCGAAGCCCCCGAAGGCACGCGGCTCGTCCAGGATCAGGCGCACGGAGAGTCCTGATTCCCCGTTGACCCTGTCTATCTCCCTGCCCAGGTCCCTGAGCACATCGCCCTCTATCCTCCGTGAGGTGTACTTCCTGACGGAGTGGCGTTCGGCTATCGCCCTGTCCATGTCCATGGTATGCGATCGACGCATGCGGTAATAAAAAATGGTGCGAACCGGAACGGTCCGCCCGGATCAGAAGGTCGGGAGGATGGACAGCCTCTGCCTGTCCCCCGCGTCCTCCAACCCGGAGCAGTCCCCGACCATCCTCCCGATCCTGATGACCGGGAACGGGGCGACGGGCTCCCCGTCCTCCCCGCTGAGCGGTGTCGGCCCGTAGAATATGCAGAACGCCCCGGGTCCGGGCCAGTAGGCGATGTCGCCCGTCCTCAGTTCCGTGGTGCGCCCCTCCTTGGGGAGTACGGCGTCCAAGGGCAGTTCCGCATAGAGCATCCCGCCGAGCATGTTGGTCTCGACGGTGATGCCGTCGGAGAGCCAGATGGCGTTGGATATGTCGGAGTCATCGAGTTCGCCGATGAAGTCTCCGCGAATCGTCCTCACGATGATCCTGCTCATCCGGCCGCCTCCGTATCAGTTCTTCCTCTCGAAGAGCCTGCGGATCTCCCTTCCGGTGACCTCGAGCTGCAGCTGCTTCTCGTCGGCCTCCATCTTCTTGAGGTTGACGAGACCCTCCTGCCACTCGTTCCTCCACTGGGTCTTGAACGTCCCGTCCTCGATCTCCCTGAGGATGGACTCCATCCCCCTCTTGGACTCCTCGGTGACGACCCTCTCCCTCCTGGTGAGTCCGCCGTACTCGGCGGTGTTGGAGACGACGTCCCACATGAGCTCGAATCCGCCCTTGTTGATCAGGTCCACGATGAGCTTGGTCTCGTGGAGGACCTCGAAGTAGGCCATCTCCGGAGGGTAACCGGCTTCGACGAGGACCTCGAATCCGCGCTTGATGAGCTCGGTCTGTCCTCCGCAGAGGACGGCCTGCTCACCGAAGAGGTCGGTGAAGGTCTCCCTGTCGAACGTGGTCTCGAAGACACCGGCACGGGTGGAACCGAGACCCTTGGCGAGTCCGAGTGCGATCTTCTTGGCGTTGCCGGTGACATCCTGGTGGATGCATATGAGCGCGGGGACACCGAATCCCTCCGTGAACATGACCCTCTCCATGTCACCGGGGGACTTGGGGGCCATCATGATGACGTCGACATCCGCAGGGGGCTGGATGAGGCCGTATGTGATCGCGAACCCGTGGGCGAACTCCAGTGCCGCACCCTTCTTGAGGTTGGGTTCGACGTACTCTCTGTAGATGTCGGGCTGAATCTCGTCGGGGAGGAGTATGAGCACGACGTCCGCGTCCTTCACGGCATCTCCGAACTCTGCGACCTTAAGTCCGTCCTCCTTTGCCTTGTTCCATGATTTTCCATCTTTCCTTGCTCCGACCGTAACGTCGATACCGGAGTCGTTGAAGCACAGCGCCTGTGCCCTGCCCTGGGAACCGTATCCGAGGACAGCGACCTTCTTCCCGTCGAATATCGTCAGGTCTGCATCGTTGTCGTGGTAAATCTTCAAGATTAGCACCTTCGATGACGGTTTAAAAAAACATAGTACTTATATTCTGTCGAATGGGGGGCCGATCGTGCGGTGCCGTGGCCGCATCCAAACCAATATAAATCCACCTATCATCCGAACCACATGGAAAACGGAAAATCTGATAGCACGTTCACGGGCAGGCTGGGCTTCATCCTGGCCGCCGCGGGATCGGCTGTGGGTCTGGGGAACATATGGCGTTTCCCGTACCTCGCAGAGGAGTACGGAGGGGGGATTTTCCTCCTCGTGTACCTGGTCCTGGTCGTGACCTTCGGGTTCGCGCTCATGCTGACCGAGGTGTCCCTCGGGCGCAGGACCGGTAAATCATGCATCGCCGCGTTCGGCGAACTCTCCCAGAAGCACAGGGCCATAGGTTGGATCGCCGCACTGGTCCCGGCGCTGATCCTGCCCTATTACTGTGTCATCGGCGGATGGGTCACCAAGTACTCCGTGGACTACATAGCGGGTTCCGGGTCCGTCGTGGCCGGGGCGGGGTTCTTCGAGTCTTTCATAGAGTGCGGACTCACCGGGCTCATGGGCAACCCCATGGTCTGGTTCATCGTGTTCGCCGTAATCACCCTCCTGGTCGTCGCATTCGGTGTCCAGAACGGCATCGAGAGGGTCAGCAAGGTGCTCCTGCCCCTGCTGCTCGTCATGCTCATCGCGATCACCGTGTACTCCTTCACCATCCCCGGCGTCGTCGACGGTCTCAAGTTCTACCTGTACCCCGACTTCTCCAACTTCTCCATGTCCACCGTCCTAGGTGCCATGGGTCAGCTGTTCTTCTCCATGTCCCTCGCCATGGGAATCATGATCACATACGGCGCGTACATGAAGAAGGACGTCCCGATCGAGAAGTCAGTCCGCAACATCAGCATCATCGACACGTCCGTCGCGTTCCTCGCCGGTCTCCTCATCGTCCCCATGGTCATCGTCCTCGGGGGCGGCAGCATGAACAGCGGACCCGGTCTCATGTTCGAGACCCTCCCCCTGGTCTTCGAGACGATGCCCGGCGGGCACGTAATCGCCGCGGTGTTCTTCATCCTGGTCTTCTTCGCCGCGCTTACATCCTCGATCTCCATCGCGGAGGCGGTCATCCTCGCACTGAAGGACCGTTTCAACCTGGACCGCATGAAGGCCATCGCCGTGGTCGCCGTGATCACGCTCGTGCTCGGAACCCTCAGCTGTCTCGGTTACGGGCCCCTGGACTCCATCACGATCATCGGTAAGCCGTTCCTCGACTTCTTCGACTTCTTCGTCAACTACATCATGATGCCCCTGGTGGCTGTGATGACCTGTCTCTTCATAGGATTCGTCGTTAAGCCCAAGGTGATCATAGACGAGGTGAAGCTGTCCGGGGACTTCGCGTGGGAGAAGCCGTACGTGATCCTCGTCAAGTGGGTCTGCCCGGTGTGCCTGATCCTCATCCTGATGACGGGTCTCCTGGACCTGTTCGGCGTGTTCACACTGTGACCGCATCCTGCCGGAACCACGTGCTCCGGCAGGTCAAATCTTTTATACGGTGTCCCTTTCGACCGTCCGAAGGTGTTTTCATAGCCGTTGAGCAGATTACATACAAGAACATAGATCCCAGGACCCGCGGGATGATCATGACGGGTCTCACGGTGGCCATGCTCATCGCATGTTTCGACGGGACGATCGTCGGTACGTGCGGGCCCGTCATCGTGGAGGACCTCGGTGGATCGGGGCTCTACGCGTGGATGATCACGGCGTACATGCTCTGCGAGACCGTGATGATCCCGATCGCGGGGAAGCTGTCGGATCTGTACGGTAGGAAGCCCCTGTTCCTGATAGGTCTCGGGCTCTTCGTGCTCGGATCGTTCATAGCCGGTATGTCCATGTCCATGGAGATGTTCATAGCGTGCCGTGCGATGCAGGGTCTCGGCGGGGGAATCCTGATCCCCGTCGCAACCGCCGCCGTCGCGGACCTGTACTCCCCCCGTGAGAGGGCGAGGATGCAGGGTGTGCTGGGTGCGGTGTTCGGTATCGGCAGCGGTATCGGCCCCCTCCTCGGCGGATACATCGCCGAGTACATCAGCTGGCACTGGATATTCTACATAAACATCCCGTTGGCGGCCGTGGCGTTCTTCCTGACGATCAAGAAGTTCCCCACGCCCATCTCCGACGGGGACGTCAGCATCGACGTCCGCGGTATCGCGCTCCTCACCGTCATGCTGGTGGACGTGCTCCTCCTGTTCCAGTGGGCGGGGGACAAGTTCGAGTGGCTGAGCATCGAGGCCGCGGCGATGGTCGTGGCCGCCCTCGTCCTCCTCGCGGTGTTCATCCGCGTGGAGAAGGCCGCGGTCGAACCCATCCTCTCCCCGAAGCTCATCCACAACAGGACGGTCATAATGGCGTCCGTGTTCATGGTCATCTTCGGGATAGGTATGATGGGTGCCATGATGTACTCCTCGATGTTCGCCATCACGATCTTCCAGCTCGGGACCCTCGAGGCGGGAGAGTACTCCCTGGCCATGGTCGCCGGCATGATGATCACGGTCATGGCCAGCGGAGCACTCCTCAACAGGACGGGATACAGGCCCTGGCTGGTCGCCGGCCCCATCGTGACGTTCATAGGACTGTACATGATGTCCAAGATGACCATAGGCACCGAGATCAGCTACTATGTCTCATGCCTCTTCATCTTCGGACTCGGACTCGGATGCATGTCCGCCATCATCATGACCGCCGTCCAGAACAGCTCCACGTCCCGTGAGATGGGCATGACGACCTCGGCCGTCAACCTGATCAGGTCCATAGGTTCCACCGTCGGTACCGCGATCTTCGCATTGGTCATCGGCAACAGGATCTCCGACGAGCTCCACGCACTCGTCCCCGGTATCTACGATATGATCCCCCACGACACCGGGGTCCTGGACATCCTCGCGGATCCCAGCTACCTGCCGATCCTCATGACCCCTCCGGGTTTCGAGGCCAACGTGCACAACATCATCCTGGCGTTCGCGAACAGCATAGACTACTCGTTCCTCGTCGGCGGTCTCATCATCCTCATCCTCGTCGTCGTGGGACTGTTCTTCAAGGTCCAGGTGCCCAAGGATTCCGAGGATGCGGAAACAGTCGTGGATCCGGAGAACTGAGTCGGACGAGGTCCGGACAGACGCAAACCCCTTCCCAAACCATTTCAAAAATCATACCGGTGTCTCGGCACACCGTCAAATCGTTTGTGGTAAACGGACGCACCCGGCAGTGTACTCTGACATGCCAATCCCCGTGGCCGGGTGCGTTCATCGTGCATCCCCTGTTTTCTTTACACCTCCATGTCCCGTTCCGAACATGTTTAGGATAACCTAAAAAGTATATAAATTTAGGCATAGCTAAATCGAAGATGCGACCAAATAAATCCTATGAAACCCATCGGGGAGCCATGGATGCATTCGTCGGTCGTGCTGATGAGATCAGGTACCTGGAGAACGTCTACGCGAAGAGACCCGTCGCCTGTGCCGTCTGCGGTCGCAGGCATCTGGGTAAGACATCCATACTCCGTCGTTTCTGTGCCGACAAGAGGCACATCTACATCAGCGGGACCCCCGGTCTCCGTGAGGACAACCTCAGGGAGATCGCACGTGCCCTCTCCGAGTTCCATGGCAAACCGATATCCATCGACGACGTGTCCGATGTCTTCCCGATAATAAAGAGGGTGTGTGCCAAGAGGGACGTCGTGGTCGTCATCGACCGCTACTCCGACCTGGTGGAGAACTTCCCCGAGTTCACATCGTACCTACGTGCGTTCATGAACCGCGACCTGTCGACCACCCGCATCATGCTCGTCGTGTGCGACACCGACAGTTCGATATTCGGCAGGTTCTACTACACCTTGGACGTCAGGGTCATGTCCTACAGGGACTGCAGGGGTTTCCATCCCGACTACACCCCCGAGCAGCATCTGCTCGCATACAGTGTCGTGGGCGGGACCCCGGCGTATCAGAGGATGTTCACCGGGGATCCCGAGACCATGATCCGCGAGAAGTTCTTCGACCATATGTCCGTCTTCTCATTGGAGGTCGAGAACATGGTGAACTCCGAGATGGCACTCCGTTCCGAATGTGTCAGGGTCCTGTCCGCGATGGCCTCGGGTGTCGAGAACGTCAGGGACATCTCGTCCCGGACGGGTCTGAGCGCATCCGTCTGCATGCGTGTCCTGGAGGAGATGGAGCACAAGGGGATGGTGTCCAAGGAGACATCCTCCGGTCCGTCGAAGAGAGCCGTGTACACGATATCCAGCAACATCCTTAGGTTCCACTACGAGGTCGTCAACCGCTTCACGGTCGACATGGAGTACAGATCGGCCGCCGACGCGTTCGAGAGGGCGAGGCCGGAGATCAACTCGTACCTGGAGAGGGCGTTCAAGACCCTTTGCATGGACACGATAACCCTGGATTACAAGTACACGTTCGTCGGCAGGGTGCGCAGGAGGGACGATTCCCCGGACGGCATGGTGGACTTCGTGGCATCCCTCACCGAGGCCGGAGTCAACCGCACCGCGATAGCAAAGTGCCGTCTCCACGGGGAACCCTTCGGAAAGGGGGACCTGGAGGCCCTGCAGGCACGTTCGAAGACCATAGCGGGGCCGAACAAGCTCTACTTCATGTTCTCGGGATGTGGATTCACCGATGAGCTCGCGGGTCTGGCGGGTTCGGACGGCAACGTCCGCCTCGTGTCCCTCGAGGACATGTACGGTCAGTGACACACCCTGTGGACCAGAGGGCCGGACCAGGACCCGACATCCTGGATGAAACCCGGCACTACGAGGTGCGAGTGAAGATCGTCCAGGGGGACCCACACCGTGTGCTCCTCCGCCCCATGTGCATCGCTGCGGTGCGGCGGGAGCTCCATCGTCCCGCGCGGAACCATCAGGAAGTACATGACGACCTCCTGGCATCTCCAGACGGTCCCCGTACCGTCGTCCCAGTCGAAGAACTCCTCCTGTACCGCGACCAGTCTGTCCGGCTCGTACTCCGCCCCAGTCTCCTCCATGCATTCCCTGCGGACCGCATCCTCCGCGGACTCGCCCAGCTGGACCGCTCCGCCGACGGTGTACAGGAACCCGTCGCGGTCGTTACCCATCAGGAGCATGTTCCCTTCCTCCACGATTATCGCCGCCGCACGGTACCGGAACCTGTGTCCCGACCTAGTGAACCCGCAGTCCGCATCCGACATGCGGTTCGCATCACGGTACGTGCATAACCCGTTTTCCGTAACAGTGGGTGAAGGGCCGGGCCGTTCTGGAATCCCATTATATACTCCGCCGTGCGGTCGATACCGCGATACAATGAAGGTCGTAATAATCGGAGGTGTCGCCGGCGGGGCTTCCGCCGCGGCGAGGCTCAGGCGTCTCGACGAGCATGCGGAGATCGTGATCCTGGAGCGTAGCGGATACGTGTCGTATGCGAACTGCGGTCTCCCGTACTACGTCGGCGGTACGATAGGGTCCCGTGACGACCTGACCCTCCAGAGTCCGGAATCCTTCAGATCGCGCTTCAACGTGGATGTCCGTGTCCTGAACGAGGCCGTGTCCGTGGACACGGTGTCCAAGACCGTACGTGTGAGGCGCCTGGTCGACGGTACGGAGTACACGGAGGGCTACGACAAGCTCCTGCTGTCGCCCGGGGCGAGGGCGCTGGTGCCCGATATCGGAGGTACGGACGATCCGCGCGTGGTCACCCTCCGCACGGTGGAGGATGCACTCTCCATACGCGAGGCCATCGTCGCGGGCGGGGTGAGGGAGGCGGTGGTCGCCGGTGCGGGCTACATAGGGTTGGAGA
Source organism: Candidatus Methanomethylophilaceae archaeon (assembly GCA_017461225.1). Lineage (GTDB taxonomy): Archaea > Thermoplasmatota > Thermoplasmata > Methanomassiliicoccales > Methanomethylophilaceae > Methanoprimaticola. The sequence continues at coordinate 12,005 of JAFTYV010000025.1, read as the reverse complement.
TGGCCGAGAACCTGGTCGACATGGGCATCTCGGTCACCCTGGTCCAGCGCCCCCGTCAGGTGATGCCGAACCTGGATCCGGAGATGGCGGCGGAGCTGCAGAACCACATAAGGTCCAAGGGCGTCCGCCTGATGCTCGGAAGCGAACTCCGGGACATCGTCCCGGGCGAACGCCTGGAGGTCGTCGTCGGGGACGGCGTGCGTCTCCGGACGGACATGGTCGTCCTCGCACTGGGTGTCGTGCCGGACACATCGTTGGCGGAGGATGCCGGTCTGGAGATGGGGGTCAAGGGGACCATAGCCGTGAACGACAGGATGGAGACGTCCGCTCCGGACGTGTTCGCCGTGGGGGATGCCGTGCAGGTCACCAACTCGGTCACCGGAGTGCCCTCCCACATAGCCCTCGCGGGTCCGGCCAACAGGCAGGGGCGCATAGCGGCCGACAACATCTGCGGTGGCGATTCCCGGTACCGGGGTTCCCAGGGGTCGTCGGTCATCAAGGTGTTCGACATGACGGTAGGCATAACCGGTATCAACCAGAAGGTCGCGCAGTCCGCAGGCATCCCGCACGACTGCATCCATCTGTACTCGGCATCCCATGCGACGTACTACCCCGGTGCACGCAACATGTCCATCAAGGTCCTGTTCTCCCCTGATGACGGCAGGATACTCGGGTCTCAGATCGTGGGGTTCGAGGGCGTGGACAAGCGCACCGACGTCCTCGCCACCGCGATCGCCGCCGGCATGACCGCCGACGACCTGGAGGACCTGGACCTGTCGTACGCGCCCCCGTACTCGTCGGCGAAGGACCCCGTCAACATGGCCGGTTTCGTCATCGGGAACCTGAGGGCGGGTCTCGTCAGGCAGTTCCAGTGGGACGAGCTGGATTCCAGGGTCGCCGATCCCGATGTGACCGTGCTGGACCTCCGTACCGACAGGGAGTACGCCACAGCCCATCTGGACGGGGTGGTGCACATACCCCTGGATGACCTGCGCGACCGCATGGGCGAACTGGACCGGTCCAAACCCCTGTACGTGATGTGCCACAGCGGACTGCGCAGCTACATCGGATGCCGCATACTCCGGCAGAACGGTTTCGAGTGTTACAACCTCTCCGGAGGGTTCCGTCTCTACAGGTCGGTGATGGAGGACCGCAGACCCGATTCGCCCGGGGACTACCCGTGCGGAGCGGGGAGGTGCTGACATGAGGCTCGCGGGCAAGGTGGCCATAGTCACCGGGGCATCCAGGGGCATAGGTTTCTCGATAGCCTCGGCGTTCGTCGCAGAGGGCGCATCCGTGACCCTCTGCGGGAGCAGGGCGGCATCCGCGGAGAGGGCGACCGCGGAACTGCTCGACAGGTTCCCCGACGCGGACGTACTCCCCATGGGCGTGGATGTGACGGACACCGCGGAGGTCTCCCGCATGGTGTCCGCCACCGTGTCGAGATGGGGCAGGGTCGATGTCCTGGTGAACAACGCGGGCGTGACATCGACCAAGGGCATCACGGAGATGACCGACGAGGATTTCACATCGGTTCTGGGGATAAACCTGGTCGGACCGTTCAAGACCATCCGCGAGGTGGTCCCGGTCATGAGGGACAACGGCGGAGGCAGCATAATCAACACCAGTTCGATGGTCGGCACCTACGGTGGCCGCATGCAGACCGCGTACTCCTCGTCGAAGTTCGGTATCAACGGACTGACCAAATCCTGCGCCAAGGAACTGGGTCAGTACGGGATACGTGTGAACGCCGTCGCCCCGGGAGCGGTGGCGACGGACATGGTGGAGGAGTTCACCGACGACAGGACGAAGGCGTCCCTGGCGTCGATGACCCCTCTGGGGCGCATGGCGGACCCGGACGAGCTGGCGGGGACCTACGTGTACCTGGCCTCGGACGAATCGTCGTTCACCACGGGCGCCATAATAAACGTGGACGGCGGCATAGTGATGTGAGCGCTCACACTGCGACCACGGTGACACTGGCGCCGTTCATCGACTGGGGGACCTCCCCCACGGAGTAGTCGTGGTGGGTGGTCTCGCAGTAGCGGTACTCGCATCCGTCGTAGACTATGGGTTGGCCGTCGCATTCCACGGATACGGCGCCCGCGGCATGTCCGGGGAGGATCAGCAGTGCGACATCATCGTAACCCGATGCCTTCATGATCGCACAGAACAGGATGGACGTGTCCTCGCAGTCCCCTCCCATGTCGAACAGCGTCTCCAGGGGGAACTTCCAGTACTCCTCGTAACCCATGTGCGTCGCATCGTCCTGGTACTCGATCCACTGTGTGAACTTCAGGACGAACTCCGCGTACTCCAGTTCATCCATCCCGCGGCCGAGTTCCCTCAGGTCCGCGGCGAGACGGACGATCGTCTCGTCCGAGTACGTGATGAACGTCCTGTCGCGGGCATGGTTGCCATTGACGTCCTGCTCCCTCAGATCCACGGAGTAGGCTCCGCGGTACGCCTCCACATCGGAGTAGTCCATGCTGAAAGACAGGTTGTACGTCTCGCCCCCGTGCTCCCATGTGAACTCGCGGACGACATCCCCCATGACCCTCACGGTCGAGAACCTGTGAACTTCCGATCCGTTCACGTACCCGTCCACGAACACCGTGTACAGGCCGCCTCCGGGGATGGACACGGACCCGTCGCCGGTGTGGGGCAGACTCATCACGGTCCCCAGGGTGTCGTCCACCACCGTGATCTCACATGAATCCATCTCCGATCCGATCCTGAACGCATCCCCGGTACCGACGGTCATGTCGGGATCGGTACCGTTCATGGCGAACACGCGTATGTCGTCCCCTCCGGCGACGAGTGTGCACGAGAGGCCGTCGGTTAGTAGCCTGCCGCCCTCGTCGAACCATCCCGTGAACGTCGAGGGATCGTCGCACACTGCCGTGAGCACGACCTCCTGGCCGGGGGCGTAGGTTCCGCTTCCCACGACCTCGATGCCGTGGTCGCCGTATCCCGTGACATCGTACTCGTTGTCGACATCCACGATGAACTCCCCGGTGAACGTGTACGTGTAGTGTTCCGACTCCCAGAAGGTCTCGTAGTCGTAGGTGCACTTGTACAGGATCCACCCGTCGCCGATCCACTGCCTCTCCTGTGTGCCGTTCTGGTACACGATGGACCACAGTTCGCAGGTCTTCCATCCGGATGCGGTCTGTATGGTCTCCTCCCCCACGAGGGTCCAGCTCTCCCCGGATCCACCCATCCCGGTCCAGGAGTCCTGGTCGCTGGTCACGGTGTCGGTGCTGCCCAGGGAGTACGTCTTGTTGAGGGTGGTCTTGCTGTTGATGTAGTAGTTGCCCGCATCGGGATTGTAGTACAGGTACGTCCTGCTGGATGTCCCGTCCACCGTGTACGGTATGAACATCTCCTGTCCCCGTCCCTCGATGCGCATATCGAACCCCTTGCCCTCCAGGTTGTCGGACCACCGTGCGTAGAGCACGATGTCCCCCTCCATGTCGGGGGATATGGCATCGCAGCGGGTGGTCATCGCGGGGTCCAGGTACCACCCCTTGAAGTACAGGTCCCCGGAGGTCGCGCTGTACAGCGGGATGCTGTCCCCCTTCATGTACACCACCGGGTTCAGCGGGTTGTTCTCGCCCCCGCCCAGGTCGTACGTGACCGTGTACTCAGTGTCCTCGTTCAGTTCCTGGACGACTATCGCCCCCGTGACGATGGCGATGGCCACCGTCAGGACGATCAATGCGATGCTGGAGAGCTTTCCCATGGGATCCCGGTACGTCATCGACGGGATCGTATTCAAACCAACCGCACGAAGGACGCATCCCGTGGTCGGAACCGGATTCGGATAGGTATTTATGGACGAGTGTTACTAACTTCGAACATCGTATGAATAAAGTGTCCTTCCTGTTAGCATTCGTCATACTGACCGCGTCCGTGACGACGGTCATCGCATCTGATGGTGCGGATGCAGCGCAATCCACCGTGACGGTCACCGACGGAACGGGGAGGACGTTCACGTTCGAAGGTCCCGTCGACAGCATAGTGACCATCGGGGTGGGGGTCACGGCGACCGTGATCGACCTGGGGGCCCTGGACCGCATAGTGGTTTGCGACAGCTACTCCCGGAACAACCCGGACAGTGTGTTCGACGGCCTCAGGGAGCGTGTGGACAGGGGTCTCGCATCGGCGGGAGGCAACATATACGACAGCGGGAAGGACCAGCTCAGGAACGACATCGTGGATGCCGCGGATCCCGGGACGGGGACGTTCGACAGGGAGAGGGATGTGGTGTTCGTGACGGGATCCGATGCGTACCGGGCAAACATAGTACCGTACCTGGAGGACAAGGGGTTCGTGAACGTCATGCAGTGGTACAACATCACAGGTTACGACGACCTGGTACGGTTCGCCGAGACGGTCTCCCTGGTGTGCACGGGACATGTCGAACCCGTGGTCGGTAGGATGGTGGACATGGTGGACTACATAGATTCGACGGTATCGGCCAGCGGCCACGACAGGGCGGAGGCGTTCTACGTCACCCATTCGGGGGGATCGTTCAGGGTCGGGAACACCGACTCCGTCTCCACATCCATGATCTCCGCCGCAGGGGGCGATGTCGTGACGTTGGATCCGGATGAGATGGCGACCACGTACGTCGCCAACATAACGGAGCTGGTGGATGGGCACCCCGGGGTGACGGTTTTCGTCGACGATGTCATCGCATCCGATCCCGGCCGTCTGGAGTCCCTGATGAGGTTGACGGGCGATTCGACCGTGGTCCCGTTGGATCAGATATGGAACAACTACAGCACCCTGAGCATCGACGGGGTGTGGATGATGGCATCCGCGATGTACCCTGATCTGTTCGACGGGGATGTCCCGGATCTTTCATCGGATGGATCCGACGTCACCGTGTACCTGCTCGCATCCCTCGCGGTCGCATCCCTGATATGCGTGCTGTCCGTGCCGTTCCTCAGGGGTGGTTCGAGATGATGCCCCGGAGGACCGTGACGTTTGTGACGCTCTCCGCCCTCGTGGTGTTCACCGTGGTCTGTGCCTTCCTCGACCTGTCATGGGTGTCGGCTGGCACGAGCTACACGTTCCAGGAGGTGTGGGAGGCGCTCATCGGGGAGGGCACGTGGGCATCCAACATCATAGTCCGTGAGAACAACGCCCCCCGCGTCGTCGCGGGCCTCTTCGTCGGGGCGGGTCTCGCGGTCACCGGTGCTGCCATGCAGGCCGTGTTCAGGAACCCCCTCGCATCCCCCTACATACTCGGTCTGTCCTCAGGGGCGTCACTGGGTGCGGCCCTGGGGATGCTGTTCACCATCCCGCTGGTGCCGGCGATCGTAGCTACGCCGTTCCTGGCGTTCATCACGTGTTTCGCCACGATGGTCCTCGTGTACTCGATGTCCCGTGTCGGGGGCTCGGTCCGTACGGAGACCCTGATCCTGTCGGGTGTCGCCGTATCCTCCCTGCTGTCCGCACTGGTCTCGTTCCTGACGTTCATAGCCGGGGACAAGCTGGAGGGGATAGTGTTCTGGAGCATGGGGAACCTCGGCAACGCCAGTTGGGGCGAGATCGCCTTCATGGCCCCCATAGTGACGGTGTGCGCGGTCCTGCTACTCACGCAGGCCAAACCCCTCAACGCGATGATGATAGGGGATGCGCATGCCATGGATCTGGGAGTGGATGTGAGGAGGACGAGGTTGTTCGTCCTCATCCTGTCCACGGTCATCGTCGCCGCGGCGGTGTCATTCGTGGGGGTCATCGGTTTCATCGGATTGGTGATCCCGCACATGCTCCGCATCCTGCTCGGTCCGGACAACAGGCACATAATGCCATTGAGCATGGTCGCCGGCGGGTGCTTCGTGCTGATCTGCGACTACATGGCGCACATCATAGCCCCCTATTTCGGGATACTGCCCATCGGTGTCGCCACCGCCCTCATCGGGGCACCGGTGTTCATATACCTGCTGATACGCAGGAGGAGGGAGGTGGGTTGGAATTGACCCTTGACGTCAACGGACTCAGGTACAGGTACGGGGACAAACCCGTGTTGGACGGTGTGGACATGCCCGTGGTGGAGGGGGAGATCCTGGGGATACTCGGACCGAACGGCTGTGGCAAGACCACCCTGCTGAAGAACCTCAACAAGAACCTGTCCCCCTCGGGCGGATGCGTCATGCTGGACGGGGAGGACATGTCGGGGATGACGAAGAGGGATGTCGCCAGGAAGGTCGCGGTCGTACCCCAGACCAACGAGGTCCACTTCGCATTCACCGTGAGGGACATGGTCGCCATGGGCCGCATGCCGTTCCAGGGCATGCTGGGCGGACCATCGTCCGAGGACGAGAGGATAGTCGACGAGGCGATCGAGAGGACCGGACTCTCCGGATACCGCGACAGGATGATGAACACGATGAGCGGCGGGGAGAGGCAGAGGGTGATCATCGCCCGTGCGATCGCCCAGACGCCGAAGATCCTGCTCATGGACGAGCCCACCCTCCACCTGGACATAAGCATGCAGTTCGATGCGCTCAACCTCGTCCACAGGTTGTCCAGGGAGACCGGTCTGACGGTGGTCATCGTGTCCCACGACCTCGCCATGGTTGCGAGGTACTGCGACCGGATCGTGATGCTCCACGACCACAGGGTGCATGCGATGGGCACCCCGGAGGAGGTGCTGACGCCGGAGAACATGCGCACCGTGTTCAACGTCGATGCGGAGCTGTTCTTCGACGAGAGGATCGGGAGGCATTCCGTGATCCTCCACGACTCCCTGAACCGCATGTGATCAAAAGGATCCGGGCCGGTGGCCCGGGAACTGGTTTCGGTGCCCGCGGGGGCAGCGGGGATCACTCCTTCCTGTCGTCGGAGGACCTCTCCTTGACCGACTCCACGTCGTCGAGGTTGTAGTCCACGTCGACCTGGTACTCCTCGCCCTTGTGTGCGTAGAGTCCTATCGAGAGGATCCCCGTCGCGATCGCACCGATGACGGCGACCGCGATGAGTATTACACCGCCTATGATGGCGATTCCCAGGAGGGTCTCGAGCACCCCGGGCATGAGCAGTGCGTAGAGCACCGCGGCGATGATGGCGACCACCATCACGCCGATGACGATCAGACCCAGTGCGGATTTGCCGGTACCCGCCTTCCTGAGGTTCTGTGCATCAGCCATGTCCATCGCCTCAGTTGTTGCTGGAGGGCATGTGGGGGTACAGTGCCATCGCCAGGTCGCCCTCGGTCATGGACTGTATCACGATCTTCCCGGGTCCGGTGAGGGTGGTTATGAACAGCCCCTCCCCTCCGAACAGGGCGGTCTTGACACCTCCGGCGGCGGATATGTCGTACTTCACGGACTCCTCCCATGCCACGGCGTTGGCGGAGGAGACCTTGTACTGCTGTCCGAGTGCGAGGTCGACGACGTTGAGGTCGCCACAGGCGGCGATGAACGCGGTGCCCGTACCGGAGATCCTCTGGAGAATGAGTCCCTCCCCTCCGAACATCATGGATCCGATCTTCTTCTGGAGGGCGAGCTCCTGGTTGACGGTGGGCTCGGAGCACAGGTATCCGGATTTCTGCACCAGCCACGCTCCCTTGCCCACGTCTATGTCGAGGATCTTGCCGGGGACCTTGCCGCCGAGCCCGACGACGCCCTTCCCACCCTCCGTCCTGTACTTCAGGAGGAACAAGGACGATCCCGTCAGGGTGCGCTTGAGTCCGGATATGAATCCGCCCTCCATCTTGGATTCCATCCTGACGTTACCGGTCATGTAGACCATGGCTCCGGCTACGGAGTTGAACTCCTCTCCGCTCTCGAGTTCCACGTTTACGAACTGCAGGTTGTCCCCTGTGATCGTGTATTTCATAACAATGGTTACCTTAATGATTGTTTATATAATTTTTTAACACATGTTTGGATACCGGCGCGGACGGTTGGATTCCGGTGGACAATCATCGCAATACGGATAAGAACGGGCGGAGATCCGAAGGAGTGGGCCTACCCGGATTTGAACCGGGGTCAATGGCTCCCAAAGCCACAAGTATACCAAGCTAGCCCATAGGCCCACTGGACTACCAATCTGCGATTCATTATAAAATAATTGGTAGGCTCAGTTTTCCCAGGGGAAACGCGGGGACAGCAACTCCGTCACCAGGGACGGATCCATCCGTTCCAACGTCGCATCGTGGTCCAACACGAGCATCGAGTCCGGGTCCAGATCCCTCCCGATACCCGCAGCGGCGGTCTCCGACTCCAGCATCCCGTCCGCGCGGGTGTGGGCACGGTCCGCGATGACCGTCCACCTCCCGTCCTCGATGAACGGGGCCCCGTGCGGGTTGCCGCTCCATCTCCCGATGAAGTCGGACGAGGTGCCGACCCACACCGGGGGGCCGGGGTGCCTGTGGGTGCGCGGGAGGGTGTCCCTCTCGAGTTCCACGACCACGTTCATGCTGGAACCATCCATCCCGTGCACCGCGCGGAGGACCCCGAAACCGTGCTGGTCCAGTTTCCTGCACAGGGCGTACTGCGTCTTCCACAGCTGGGAGTACAGGCTGTCCTCTATCACATCGGGCCTGGGGAACGACACGGAGACCAGGCGGGAGCCGTGTATCCCGCAGATCCCCTCCAGGGCATCCCTGTCCAGGGCCCCACGTCCCCTCGGGAAGAAGAAGCGCTCGTCAGGGGAATCCAGGTACGCGGCCGCCGCGTGCATGAAACGGGCCATGGTGTCCACATGAACCGCGGACGACACGTTCCTGCGCGGATCCACCGGATCGTACACGACGAGTGCCGAATCCATCTTCGGTCCCCTGCCCTCGATCTCGATCGCCGTTCCGGACCTCCAGGACAGGCATCCCGTCAGGACGTCGCGGAATGAACCGTACCTGACCACGAGCAGTTCGCAGAGGTAGCCGGAGAAACCACGGGAGTCCTGTTCGGCACCGTATGTCCCGATGCCCTTCATGAACCTCTTGAGGAGGCGGACCTGGTCCCTCTGCCCCTCCGATAACCGGCTCTTGATGTAGCGCGTGTGGAACGGGGTGCGGTCCACCGCACTGCGGAGGTTCTCCGTGCTCTCCAGGCGGTAGCACGGGACCATGTCGACCTCCATCCCCTCGAAGACGCCGCGTGTGTAGGGGTGGTCGGAGAACATGCGCTCCCCATGGAGTATCTCCTCTCCCGCCATCAGGCCCACGCGCTCCATCTCGGAGCGGGGGACGGATTCGGGGAACATCATGAACACGTCCAGATCCGGGTCGGCGAGGAACGTCCCCTTGGAGAACGATCCCGCGAGTCTGACTTCCACGTCGATCCCGTGTTCGGACATGTACCCGCGTATGATGCCGATGAGCCTCTCGGCCCTCTCGTTCATGGACCCGATCTCTTCGGCCGTCGGCACGATCCTGTCCAGAACCGTCCTCTCGAGGGTGTCGGCATCCATCGGTGCACCTCAGAAGAACCCACAGCGTCCCTGGACGAGTGCGGCCTTGGGGTCCGCGGGCAGCATGGGCAGCACATCCTCGTTGGTGTCGACGACGACGTCTATGAGGCAGGTCCTGCCGCATTCGGTGGCCTCCCTGAGGGCGTCCCCGATCTCGCCCGGCTTCTCGACGCGCATGCCCCTGGCACCGAACGCCTCGGCCATCTTCACGAAGTCCACCTGGTTGAGCGTGGTCTCGGAGTACCTCTGGTCCCAGAACAGCTTCTGCCACTGCCTGACCATTCCGAGCACCCCGTTGTTGAGGACGACTATGGTCACGGGCAGATCCTCCGCGAGTGATGTGGCGAGTTCCTGCATGACCATCAGGAGTCCGCCGTCACCCGTGATCGCTATGACGTCCGATTCGGGTCTGGCGGCCTTCGCACCGATGGCGGAGGGGAGTCCGAACCCCATCGTGCCGAACGTCCCGGACGAGAGCAACTGGCGGGGGTGGTCCACGTTGAGGTAGTGCATGGCCCACATCTGGTTCTGTCCGACATCGGTCGTGACGATCGTGTCGTTCCTCATGATGCGGTTGATCTCGGTGATGACCTTCTGGGGGAGGATCGGACACGCATCCACATCGGGGTTGCATGTGCAGCGCCTCTTGAGCTCGATGCCCCTGGAGGTCCATTCCGGATTCGCCCTGTACGTGCCCCCGAGTGCGCCCATGAGCATCCTGATGACGCGTGCGGAGTCACCCTGCAGGTTGACGCAGTCGTGGTGCTTGTGCTTGCCGAACTCTATGGCGTCCACGTCGATGTGGATGACCCTGCCCCTCTCGCTCTGCATGCGGCTCTTGTTGCTGTACGTCCTGTCCGAGAACCTGCTGCCTATGGATATCACCAGGTCGGATTCGTTCATGACGGTCTTCGCAGCCATCCTGCCGTGCATACCGAGGGGTCCCATGTTCAGCTCGTGGGACGAGGGCACCACCCCCATGCCCATGAGGGTCATGTCGACGGGCGCCCTGAGCATCTCGGCGAACTCCCTGACCTCCCTGTACGCGTTGACGGCGCCGCCCCCGACGAGGATGACGGGTCTCTTCGATTCGCGGATCCACCTGACCGCCTGATCCATGCCGGAGAGGTCCTCCCTCAGGGGTTTGACGCCGTACTCCTCGTCGAGGTGGCATTCGTCGACGTTGGAGTTCATCTGGTCCACAGGCAGGTCTATGTGGACGGGTCCCGGTCTGCCCATCTGGCATATCTCCCACGCCTCCGAGATGGCGTGCGGGAGCCTGTTGGAGTCCAGGACGCGGAAGTTGTGTTTCGTGATGGGCATCAGGAGGCTGTACGCATCCACCTCCTGGAACGCGCCGAGACCCAGCGATCCGGTACCGACCTGACCGGTCAGTGCGATCATGGGTATCGAGTCCGCGAATGCGGTGGCGATGCCGGTGACGAGGTTGGTCGCACCCGGTCCGCTGGTCGCGAGGCAGACTCCGGGACGTCCGCTGGCGCGGGCGTATCCGTCGGCCATGTGGGCGGCACACTGCTCGTGGCGTACAAGTACGTGCCTGATGTCCGCGTCGTAGAGTTCATCGTAGATGGGGATGACGCTGCCACCGGGGTATCCGAACATGAGGTCCACGCCTTTCTTCTCGAGCATCGTAACGAGTGCCTTCGTTCCTTTCATGTTAATGCCTTCTGCAGGTCGCATGTGTGCGCGAATAATAAAAATTTCCAGTGATGCCGGACCCTGTACCGGTAATATAGTTGCAAGGCATGGTCTCATCCATGATAGCAACAGGAATCAAGGGCACGAGGACCGTCGAGGTCACCGACGACAACACCGCGGAGACCGTCGGAAGCGGGACCCTCCGTGTATTCGCCACCCCCGCTATGATCGCCCTGATAGAGGCCACCGCGAGTCTGAGCGTCGCCCCATACCTGGAGGAGGGCACGAGCACGGTCGGGACGCATCTGGACGTCGCCCATTCCGCCGCCACCCCCGTCGGTATGGAGGTCACCTGCGAGACTGAGCTGGTGGAGGTCGACAGGAGGCGCCTGGTGTTCTCCGTCACCGTCAGGGATTCCGTCGGCGAGGTCGGATCGGGGACCCATGAGCGTTTCATCGTCGATGATGCCCGCTTCATGTCCAAGGCCGAGTCCAAGCTGCCCTGATCTCAGAGGAACAGGATCACCGGGACCATGAGGCACCCGCACAGGACCGTGCGTCCAACCCCACAGACGTTGGGCAGGAATCCTACGACGGTGGAGAACAACAGCACTAGGAGCCCGTACGGTCCTGTGAGCAGGGGGACCAGCACGAGGAGGAACACAACGACCGCATGGTTCATCCGGACCGGGTCCACCATGTCCGAGATCCCGGACATGAACCTCCCGGACAGCAGTGTGAGGACGTACCCGAGGGCGGAACCCATCGCGGTGGACAGGAGCAGCATGAGGAATCCCTCGGACAGGGCTCCGCCGAGTCCATCCCCCATGATCTCCCCGATCACTATCGCCGTCCCGGAGCGACCGCTCCCCGACACCGACAGGGTCACGAGCGACAGGACGGATGTCACGGTCCCG
>JAFTYV010000007.1 GCA_017461225.1 Candidatus Methanomethylophilaceae archaeon | reverse complement strand
GGTCGTTCGACTTTGAATTATAATCAACCAGCTTTGCTGGTTGATATATATTCAAAAGAAAAACCCTCGCATGGGATCCACAGGTTATTTGAAAGACTATGCAGATTTTCACATGGAGTCAGGAATAAGGAAACACACTACCACGTACGACAAACGGTTAATAGGATGCCAGTTTTCCCCAGCCCATATATACGCGCGCGATACGCGAAGTGTTGAAATACAATGTCGCGTGTTAGCACTTAGCACGGGTGATATCATGTTTGGAAAAAGCATCAGGCTCGAGAGGATTATGGACAGGAACACCGGAAACTGCGTGATCGTACCGATGGACCACGGAATATCGATCGGACCCACCGAGGGACTCATCGACATGAAGAAGGCCGTGGACGACGTCGCCAACGGTGGTGCCACCGCGGTCCTCATGCACAAGGGCCTGATCCGCTACAGCCACCGTACAAGTGGAAACGACATCGGTCTCATCCTGCACCTCTCCGCATCCACCGATCTCGGGGTCACGAGCAACAGCAAGGTGCTCGTCGCCACCGTGGAGGAGGCGCTCAAGGCCGGAGCGGATGCCGTGTCCGTGCACATCAACGTCGGAGCCGAGACGGAACCCGAGATGCTCTCCGACCTCGGCAGGATCTCCAAGGACTGCAACGACTGGGGGATGCCCCTCCTCGTGATGGCGTATCCCCGCGGACCCAAGATCGAGAACTCCTACGACCCCCACGCCGTCGCACATGCCGCGAGGGTCGCCGCCGAACTCGGTGCCGACCTCGTTAAGTGCAGCTACACCGGGGACATCGACTCGTTCAGGGAGGTCGTCAAGGGAGCGCTGGCACCCGTCGTCATCGCCGGAGGACCCAAGATGAACTCCGACGACGAGATCCTGCAGATGGTGTACGACTCCATCCAGGCAGGTGGGCACGGCGTATCCATAGGAAGGAACGTCTTCCAGCACAGGAACGTCGAGGCAATGACCAGGGCGATCACGGACATCGTCCTCCGCGGATACACGGTGGAAGAAGCGAAGAAGAACAACCCCCTGTGATACAATGGAGAAAGAACTCTGGATCAGAGCGGACGTGCCCGACGACAAGGAGGTCCGCAAACAACTCGTGATAACCGCCATGGAGACGGGCATCGGCACCGCACTCGTGAGACCCGAGGACTCCGACTTCACCGAACTCGGCAAGGTGGATCTCCGCTACAACGAGGGCGGCAAGGTCTCCGGCGGCATCGAGATCGTCGAACTCAGGACCCCCGAGGACCAGGACAGGGCGATGGACCTGGCCGGCAAATGCGATGCGGTCATCCTGGACTCCTCGGACTGGACCATCATCCCCCTGGAGAACCTGATCGCCAGGTTCAGGAACTCCGGCACCAGGGTGTTCGCCTGTGCGGAGGACACGGAGCAGGCGAAACTGTACATGCAGACCCTCGAGAAGGGGGTCGACGGCATCATCATCAGCTCCATGGACCCCAACACGATCAGGGGGTTCTCCAACATAATCTCCGGAAGCGCCGACGTGCAGCTCTCCACCGTCGAGGTCGTCGACATCAGGAACATAGAGATGGGCGACAGGGTCTGCGTGGACACCGTGTCCATCATGGTCCCCGGCGAGGGCATGCTGATCGGATCCCAGGCATCGTGCCTGTTCCTGGTGCAGTCGGAGAGCGAGGACAACGGGTACGTCGCCGCGAGACCGTTCAGGGTCAACGCGGGAGCGGTCCACGCATACGTCCTCGGACCCGGCGGCAGGACCAGGTACCTCGGGGAGCTCAGGTCCGGGGAGCCGGTCGTCCTCGTCAAGAGGGACGGTACGACCAGGCTTTCCGCGGTCGGCAGGTGCAAGGTCGAACAGAGGCCCCTGCTCCTCCTGACGGCGACGGACGGGGAGAACATGTACTCCACGATCCTCCAGAACGCGGAGACCGTGAAGATGGTCGGACCCGACGGTGCGACCTCCGTGTCGAACCTGAAGAAGGGCGACCTCCTCCTCGCGAGACTCGAGGCCGGTGGACGCCACTTCGGGATGAAGATCGACGAGACCATAAGGGAGATCTGATGAGGATCTGCGCCTCGCTCAGCGGGTTGTCCGATCTGGAACTGATCGGCAACGCGGACATGGTGGAGATACGGCTGGACCTCCTGGACGGCGTCCCGCCCATGGACGGCAAGGACCTCCTGGTCACCTACCGTGGCCCGGTGGACCTCGGGGTGCTCCCCGAGGGGTACTCCGGCATGATAGACATCGGGGAGTCGGAACGTCCCGAGACGGGACTCGGGGTCGTGGCATCGTACCACGACTACGAGTCGACACCGGATGCGGAACGCATACGCTCCCTGCTGTCGTCCATGGATGCCGACATATGCAAGGGGGCCTTCGCCGTGAACTCGTTCAGGGACCTCGTGAGCATCCGCGATGCGGCGCTCTCCCTGGAGAGGAGACACGTCGTCCTCGGAATGGGTGCCCTGGGCACCCTGACCCGCGTGAGGCAGGCCCTCCTGGGCAACGAGTTCACCTTCGGATACGTTGGGGAACCCACCGCACCGGGACAGCTCAGCGTTGACGAGATGGATGCGCTGGGTGACGACTGCATGCTCCTCGGACTCCTGGGAAACCCCGTGTCCAAGAGCCTCTCACCCGCGATGCACAACGCCGCCCTGGCCGCGAACGGCATCAGGGGCCTGTACCTCCCGTTGGAATCCGACGACCTCGACCAGGTGGAGGAGGTCATCCGCGGATACGACATGCGCGGCGTGAACGTCACCATCCCGCACAAGCAGGCGATCATGGATCATCTGGACGCGGTCGATCCGTCCGCGTCGGCGATCGGTGCCGTCAACACGGTCGTGAACGAGGACGGCAGGCTGATCGGGTACAACACGGACGTGAGGGGCATAGACGTCGCCCTCAGGAGAGCGGGGTTCGAGGCGGAGGAGAAACGCGTGCTCATCATGGGTTCCGGCGGGGCCGCCAGGGCATGCGCACGCCTGATGTCCGAAGGGGACTGCGACGTGACCATCACGGGCAGGAACCGTTCCACCGGGGAGGACCTCGCCGCCGACTTCGGTGCCGAGTTCCGTTCGCCGACATCCGTCTCCCCGAAGATGTACGATCTCATCGTGAACTGCACCCCCGTCGGGATGTACTCCGACGGACCCTACCCCGTCAACACCGCCGCCATCACCAAGGAACAGACCGTCTTCGACATGGTGTACGGCGACAGCACCCCCCTGATAAGGGAGGCCGTCTCCAAAGGTTGCCGCGTGGCGTACGGGACGGACATGCTGGCAGGACAGGGTGCGGCATCGTTCTCCCTCTGGACCGGTGCGGGAGACATGTTCGATGTCATGAGGAGCGTGCTCCCATGAGGGGCAGGGGCGAGTCGCACGGCTCGATCACCGTCATAAACGCCATGCCCTGTGGGATCGGTGCCACGATCGGCGTCGATCTCACGACGAGCGCGGTGTTCCGCGAGGGCGGGGATTCGCACACCGTCAGGATCCTGAACGACCCCTCCGAGAACACATCCATGGCGGAGATCTGCGTGAGACGCGCATACGAGTACGCAGGACTGGAGGAACCGCGCGGATGGGACCTGTCGACCGAATCCCAGATCCCCGTGTCCAGAGGGCTGAAGAGCTCGAGCACCGCATGCAACGCCATACTCAGGGCGGTGTTCTCGCACATCGGGACAGATGTGGATCCAGTCGGATTGATAAGACTCGGCGTCGGATGCGCAAGGGAGGCGGGGGTCACAGTCACCGGCGCCTTCGACGACGCCTGTGGATGCGGACTGGGGGGGTTCGTGATGACGGACAACTCCCGGGACGAGATACTTCACAGGGGGGATGTGGACGACCTCGATGTCCTGATCCACGTCCCCCGTTTCAAACTCAGGAAGAGGGGCCTCCCGCTGGACGCACTGCGCGCCACCGCACCCCGTATGAGGGAGGTCATCGACATCGCCGTGGACAGGCCGTTCGAGGCCATGACCATGAACGGCCGCATCGTGTCGGAGGTGTCCGGCGTGGACAACTCGCTGGCCGAGAGGGCACTCGCACTGGGGGCCCTCGGCGCCGGCATGTCCGGTTCGGGACCCGCGGTGGCCGTGGTGGTGCCCAGGGGGGAGGGGAGGCGCTTCGCAGAGGAATTGGAAATGGATCCTGAAGAGACCATACACACCGTCACGAGGTGCGGCGAATGACAGCCATGTCCTTCGGAGGAGGGAGCGTCAAGGGCAGGGTGCTGCCGCCACCGTCCAAGAGCCACACGCACAGGGCGTTCTTCCTGGCCTCGATGGCCGCGGGGAGATCCGTGGTGGACAACGCACTGATGTCCGACGACACCCGTGCCACGCTGGGCGCGTGCACGGCCATGGGTGCCGAGGTCGCCGTCGACGGCGACACGGTCACCGTGGACGGCGGGGAGCTCCATGCACCCATGGACACGGTGGATGCGGACAACTCCGGGACCACCATGCGCATATTCGCCGGACTGTGCTCCATGTTCGGGGAAGATGTGACCATAACCGGGGACGCGTCCCTCAGGAAGAGGCCTATGGGGCCGCTCCTGGATGCCCTCACCCAGACCGGAACGGTCTGCACATCGGACAACGGACTGCCCCCTGTGACGATCAGGGGGCCGAACGGAGGGGGGACGGTCCACATAGACGGCGGCGTGAGCTCGCAGTACATCACCTCGCTGCTGATGACAGGGCCCATGCTCCGCAACGACAGCGAGATCGTCGTCGACGGGAACATGGTGTCCGCACCGTACCTGGATGTCACCGCCCACATGATGAAACTGTTCGGTGCGGATGTGAGGAGGGATGGGAACAGGTTCTCCATCAGGGGCGGCACCGGGTACACACCGTACGACTACCACGTCCCGTCCGACTTCTCCTCCGCCGCATTCCCCCTAGTCGCCGGTGCGATAGGGGGCGAGGTGACGGTGGAGGGCATGGACCTGGACGACCCACAGGGCGACAAGAGGATCCTGGACATCGTGCGCATGGCAGGTGCGGAGGTCCGTGTGGACGGCGGGGAGGTCACCGTCTCCAGGGGCAGCCTCTCAGCCTGCGACATAGACATGGGGGAGGTCCCGGACCTTTTCCCGATAGTGGCTGTGCTTTTGAGCACAGCCGAGGGGACCAGCACCCTGTACGGTGCCCCCCAGCTCAAGTTCAAGGAGAGCAACAGGATCGAGACGGTGGTCAACATGATCAACGCGATAGGCGGTGATGCCGAAGCCACCGACGACGGTTGCATAATCAGGGGGAGGCCGTCGCTCACCGGTGGCAGGATAGAGCACCGCGGGGACCACCGCATCATGATGTCCGCAGCGGTTGCATCCCTCGTCTGCGACGGGCCGGTGACCATGGACGATGCCGAGTGCTGTGCGGTGTCGTATCCCGACTTCCCGGACCACATGGCGCACCTGGGCATGGTCGTCGAGGTGATCTGATGTTCACAACCGGGGAGAAGCTGAGGTTCACCCTCTTCGGGAAGAGCCACGGCCCCTGTGTCGGCGGAATCCTCGACGGCATGCCCGGAGGGTTCCCCGTAGACACAGGCATGGTGGCGGAGGAGATGCGTCTGAGGAAACCCGTGGGACGCATAGGTACACCCCGCAGAGAGGCGGACGAGGTCCGTTTCGAACAGGGCATCACGGACGGCCGTACCGACGGCAGTCCGATACTCATGATAATCGAGAACGGGAACACGGACGGATCCAAGTACATGAAATTCTACGACACGCCCCGCCCCGGACACGCGGACCTTCCCGCGCTCCTGAAGTTCCCAGACCACGACCTGCGTGGAAGCGGACAGTTCTCAGGGAGGCTCACAGCGGCCATCGTGGCGGCCGGTGCCATCGCCAAGCAGTACATAGGGACGTTCGGCATAAGCGTCGATGCGTTCTCCAGATCCATCGGCGGGATCGCCGACACGGAACCCCGTGACATGTCATGGGCACGTGCATCGCGTTCCAACGCCACACGCGCCTGCACACCCGAACTCGACGATGCGATGAGACGCGCCATAGAGGATGCGGGATCCGACGGGGACAGCGTGGGTGGAACCGTCGAGTGCGTGGTGTCGGGACTCCCGATCGGTTTCGGGGGGATCTGGTTCGAGGCGCTCGACGCGGAACTCGCCAAGGCCATGTTCGGCATCCCCGCATGCAAGGGCGTGGAGTTCGGGGACGGTTTCGCCCTCGCATCCATGCGCGGATCCCAGAGCAACGACGGATACCGCTTCGAGGACGGACGCATAGTCACGAGAAGCAATCATCTAGGGGGCATAGTCGGAGGAATGTGCGATGGGGCGCCGGTCATCTTCAGGACCGTCTTCAAACCCACTCCGTCGATAGCCGTGGAACAGGATACGATCAACCTCTCCACCGAGAGGGACGACACTGTGTCGGTGGAGGGAAGGCACGACCCGTGCATAGTGCCACGTGCGGTCGCGGTCGTGGAGGCCATGGCCGCACTGACGGTCGCGGATCAGATTATGAGGGGATACTAATGGAACTGGATCAGATAAGAGAGGAGATCAGGAGGACGGACCTCCAGATACTGGAACTCACCAAGAGGAGATTGGAGCTGGCCAAAGAGGTCGGCAGGAACAAGGTGGGGACCAACTCCGCGGTCAGGAACATAGAGGTCGAGAACAGGGTCATAGACAGGTACAGGGGGTTCGCGTTGGAGAACGGGATGAACCCCGTCTGCGCCGAGACCATATGCAAGATCCTCATGCAGGAGTCCATCGAGGCCCAGGCGGCCCTCCCGAGGGTCGATGCAGCATCGAGGCACATTGCCGTCATCGGAGGCTACGGTAAGATGGGGCGCTGGTTCGCGGACCTGTTCAGGCAGTCCGGACACAGGGTGGACATCATCGACCCCTCGTCCGGCAACGGACTCACCGTGGAGGATGCCAAGTGGGCGGACACGGTCATAGTCTCCATACCCATCTCCAGGACCGGTGCGATGCTGGAGAAGCTGGACTCGATCTGCAGGGACGATGCCCTGATATTCGACGTGTCGTCACTCAAATCCCCCTTCATCTCGGTGCTGAGGGACATGGGTTCCCGCAGGAAGGTGTGTTCGATACACCCCATGTTCGGCCCGTCCGCGGGATCGATGTACGACAGGAACCTGATCGTGTGCGACTGCGGGAACGGGGACGCGGTGCGCGAAGCCACCGAACTCATCCAGAACCACGGGGCGAACATCAGGACGATGCCCATCGAGGACCACGACAGGTACATGTCCTATGTGCTCGGCCTGAGCCATGCGGTCAACATCGCGTTCTTCACGGTCCTCGAGAGGAGCGGCGTGGACTATACCGACATGAGGTCCGTGGCCTCCACCACGTTCAACAAACTCATGGACACCAACGTGTCCGTGGCCATGGAGGACCCGTACCTCTACTACGAGATCCAGCACATGAATGCGAACCGCGAATCCATGCTCAGGGAGTTCAACGAATCCGTCAACGATGTCGTCAATGCGGCACTCGACGACAACCCCCAGGCGTTCAAGGAACTCATGGACAGGGGTCGCGAGTACTTCACCTGAGATCCACCGGTTCCGTCCGAGACGACGGAACCGGACCTCAGACATATCTTCTGTAATCGTACGATCCATCACGTATGCGGCCGACGACACGGTCGGAGACAGCATCCAGAACCACACGGTCGAACAGACCGGATGTCACGCTGGTGACACCCGAGGACGACATCATGCCGACAGTGCACTTCGAGGTCCCCGTCACCCTCTGGACGGGTCCGGCCGAGATCCTGACAGTCTGGATCTTGTCGTAGAGCATGAACTCCGTCTTCAGATCGTAGCTGCCGTACACGAACATGAACGTGTCCCCGCCGAATGCGATGGAACGGCTCCTCTGCGCCAGGGGGATGTGCAACAGCAGCAGAACGGGGATGAGGACACCTGCGGACACGAGTGTCGGATGTACCAGAGAGGAAGCGTCATCGGGGACGCAGTACATGGACAGCACGATGACGGTAGATACGACCGCCAGGGACAGCAACCCCTGTGTCACCGCCATCGGGATCAAAGCCGACCTGGGCTGACGGGTCCCATCCTGATCGAACACGTACTCGGGCATCAGGACCCTTGCCAGATCCAGCACCTCGGAGGAACGTTTCAGGGGACAGAGTATGGGGGAGGATTCACCGTTCGCCATCCCCACGACCTCCGCCTCCAGAGTCGACCTCCCGATGAGACGTGCTATGAGGGGCTGTCTGATCCTGACGGAGTTGACCCTGTTGACGTTGAACGAACTGCGGTACTGGCTTATCAGTCCGCTCTCGACGGTGATGGTGTCGCCGTTACGGTACACCCTGTAGTTGTAGTACCTCAGGATTATCCTCGCCATTGGCACGAGTTCCGACAGGACGAAGAGCATCAACGCGGTGAGGAAACCTCCACTGTTGTCGAGGAACAGCATCGCGACGGCGTAGATCAGCATCAACGAGGAGAACAACAACATGTAGGTGGGCTTCCCGATGATGCCGTGGAGGATCACATCGAGGTTGCTGACATCGATTAGGGACTCGACCTCCAGGTCCTCCTCCACCTTCATCTCCGTGCGGAATATGCGCATGGACAGTTCCTCGCGCAGTGCATCCGCCTCGGCCCTCCTCAGACGCAGGGACCCTTCGGGCTCCGTCGAATTGACACTGGAGTTGACGTTGAACATCAGCGTGGACGTTCCGAACACAACATCGACAACGGAACGACGGACGTTGACCGAGGCCAGACGCGAGTAACTGATGTGCTTGTCACGTTTGAAGACGGTGTCGACACGTATGTTTATCTCGGTCTCAGTGAACGTGTACGTGGTCCTCCACCACCAGACGATGGTCAGGGGCACGGCTATGAGGAACACGATCGAGTACAGGACGATCACCTGGGCGATCGGTACTTCGGGATCCCCCAACATACCGGAGGTCGCCAGAACCAGGATGATCACTGCGGTGAGGAGGTTGGAGACGACGACGGAGACGTGGTTGCGGTAGACCCTGGGCATCAATCAGACCCTCTCCCTGAGGATACCGACCACGATGTCGTTGAGACTGGATGCGATGCTTTCCGCCACATCCTCGCGCAGCATCTGTATCGTCACTGTACCGCCCGCGGTGGTGACCTCCACATCGGCGAGACCGTAGTGCCTGTTTATGGGGCCCCTGATGACCTTCACCTGATGTATCCTCTCCAGCGGGACCATGTCGTGGGTGATCGTCACGATCCCCCTACGGATCTCGAGCTTGTCCTGATCCATCCTGTAGCGGTAACGACGGTAGAAGACGATCGGACCCGCCAGCAGGTACACGATGACGACCAGGGCCACCAAGGACACGACCAGCCTCCCTGTGGACTCGGCATCCCCGAACAACTCCGGGGAGAACACCACGGCTGAAACGGATGCGATCAGAACCAGTGTCAGGTACAGGAGGTTGGAGAGGTACATGGACCTCATGCATACGGGATCCAACCTCCTGTATCCGTCCGATGTGAAACCCCTCTCATCCACTTGGAACTCGTCGACCATGACGGGTCCATGGGGGCCATCGGATTAATCACTATCCCTTATCAGTTCAGATAGGCACCGTCGGCACCACTGGAGACCAGTCTGCGGTACTTCGCCTGCACACCGGACACCGGACGGTCCACGACGACCACATCCGCCAGACGGGAGGCGATCTCCTCATCGGACAGGCGGACGTTGAGACTGCGCGACGGGATGTCGATATCTATGATGTCCCCGTCCCTCAACGCGGCGATGGGGCCCTTCGAATACGCCTCCGGGGAGACATGTCCTATCGCACCACCGCGGGATGCACCCGAGAACCTGCCATCGGTGATGAGTGCGACGGAATCCCCGAGTCCGCGACCCATGATGAGGCTCGTGGGGGAGAGCATCTCCGGCATCCCGGGTGCCCCCTTGGGACCCTCGTACCTGATGACCACGACATCCCCGGAGACGATGCGTCCGGAGACTATGGCATCCGCGGCATCCTTCTCGCAATCGAACACACGGGCGGTACCTGTGAAACACAGCATGCTGGGGCTGACTGCGGACTGTTTGA
The DNA here is from genome assembly GCA_017461225.1 of Candidatus Methanomethylophilaceae archaeon. Taxonomy (GTDB): domain Archaea; phylum Thermoplasmatota; class Thermoplasmata; order Methanomassiliicoccales; family Methanomethylophilaceae; genus Methanoprimaticola. The sequence goes on along the minus strand of JAFTYV010000007.1, from coordinate 2,573 downwards.
CCACGGAACCCTCGGGGGCCAGATTGCCCTTGAGCACTGCGATACCCCCCTCGGAATGGAAGGGGGAGTCCAGTGACCTGAGGACCTCTGTGTCGAGAACCTCGGCGTCATCGGCGATCTCCGAGGTCGTCCTCCCGTTTCCGGTGGGGACATCGGCGATGCTGTCACGCAGGATGTGCAGGACAGCGGGCACTCCCCCCGCTCTGTCGAGATCCTTGATGCTGTAGGGCCCGCCGGGCCTAAGACTCGTGATGTGAGGGGTCTGACGGGACACGGCATCGAAATCATCGAGTGTGACCGGACATCCGAAATCACGGGATATCGCCGGCAGGTGGAGGGCGGTGTTCGTGGAACCCCCTATCGCCATGTCGACGCGTATCGCGTTGAGGAACGAATCCCTGCTGACGATGTCACGGGGCCTCACCCCTTCGCGGACCAGCTCGACGATCCTGCGTCCGGTCTCCCTCGCTATGGAGAGCTTGCGGTTGTCATCGGCGAGTGCCGTGGCACAACCGGTGAGACTGAGTCCGAGCGTTTCGGTCATGCATGCCATGGTGTTGGCGGTGAACAGTCCGGAGCAGCTCCCCTTGCCGGGACAGGCTGCGCATTCGATCTGCCTGACCTCGTCCTCGGTCATTGTGCCGGCGCTGTGGGAACCCACCGCCTCGAAGACGGATTGGAGGTCCAGGGACCTTCCGTCGTGGGTTCCGACCTCCATGGCCCCTCCGGTGACGATCAGACCGGGCACATTCATACGGCCCATGGCCATGAGCATACCGGGGGTTACCTTGTCGCAGTTGGACACGCCGACCCAACCATCGAAGGCATGTCCCTCGACCATCACCTCGCAGCAGTCGGATATGACCTCGCGGGATATCAGGGAGTACCTCATACCGTTGTGGCCCATCGCTATACCGTCGCAGACGGCCGGTACCCCGAAGACGAAGGGTTTGCCACCAGCCTCGATGATACCTTCCTTCACAGCCTCCACTATCTCGTTGAGATGGATGTGTCCCGGTACGATCTCGTTCCAGGAGTTCGCTATGGCAATGAACGGTTTATCGAAATCGGCATCGTCCAGACCGTCAGCCCTGAGGAGACTCCTCGCAGGCGCCTTGTCCAGACCCTTCTTGATGGCATCGCTTCTCATGGTGGAAACACCGTGGAAACGGTAGAATGACGTGGTATTTACATTATGGCACGGAGCCGTATCAGAAATCGGGTGAGGGGGTTGCCCCCCTCGGTTTGAGTTTAAGGTTTAGGCGCTGCGGAGCACAATCTCAATGTTGACTCCATCGGGAACCTGGATCCTCATGAGCTGCCTGAGGGCACGCTCGTCGGCGTCCAGATCGATGAGCCTCTTGTGAATGCGCATCTCCCAGCGATCCCATGTCTCGCTTCCCTCTCCATCGGGACTCTTCCTGCAGGGGACCTTCAGCTTCTTTGTGGGAAGGGGAACGGGTCCGCGGATGTCCACTCCAGTCCTCTGGGAGATTCCCTTGATCTGGGCGCAGACACTGTCGACCTTTGCAGGGTCGGTACCGCTGAGAGAGATTCTTGCGCGCTGTGACATCTATTATCCCTTGTTAAAGGAGAGGTCGAGAGGCGTTTATGCCTTCTCGACTTCGATGCACATTCCAGCAGCGACAGTCTGTCCCATGTCACGGATGGCGAACCTTCCGAGAGGGGGGAACTCCTTTGCAGTCTCAATGACCATGGGCTTGGTGGGTGCAACCTTGACGATTGCGATGTCACCGGTCTTGAGGAAGTCGGGGTGGTCGGCCTTGACCTGTCCGGACTTGGGGTCGATGGTCTTGACGAGCTCGACGAACCTGCATGCGGTCTGGGTGGTGTGGCAGTGGAAGACAGGGGTGTATCCGACGGTGATGACGGAGGGGTGGTTCAGGACGACGATCTGTGCGGTGAAGGTCTTCGCAACGGAGGGAGGGTTGTCGATAGGTCCGGCAACATCTCCCCTCTTGACATCGTTCTTTGCGACTCCACGGACGTTGAATCCGACGTTGTCTCCGGGTCCTGCCTGGGGCATCTGCTCGTGGTGCATCTCGACGGACTTGACCTCTCCCTGAACGTGGGAGGGCTCGAACATGACCTTCATGTTGGGCTTGAGGAGTCCAGTCTCGACACGTCCAACGGGGACGGTTCCGATTCCAGTGATGGTGTAGACATCCTGGATGGGGAGCCTGAGGGGCTTCTCGGTGTGCTTCTCGGGGACCTTCAGGTTGTCGAGGGCCTCGATGAGTGCGGGTCCCTTGTACCAGGGAGTGTCTGCGGACTTCTCCTTGATGTTGGTTCCCATGTATGCGGACGTGGGGATGAAGGGGACCTCGTCGGTCTTGACTCCGACCATCTTCATGAGCTTGATCATTGCGTCCTTGGCCTCCTTGTACTTGGCCTCGTCGTACTTGACTGCATCCATCTTGTTGATGGCGACGATGATCTGCTTGACACCGAGGGTGGTTGCAAGGAAGACGTGCTCCTTGGTCTGTGCCTGGGGTCCCTCGATTGCGGAACAGGTGATGATTGCGGCGTCTGCCTGGGAGGTTCCGGTGATC
>JAFTYV010000024.1 GCA_017461225.1 Candidatus Methanomethylophilaceae archaeon | reverse complement strand
TCGATGAACCTGTCCCCGTTGATGTTCCCGAACACCTTGAGCTCCGCCTCATCGAGGTCGGAGGGTGAACCGGGGCCGTCATCGGAACCTGCCACGATGAAGACCGCCACGGCGGAAACGAGGAGGATGGCCACGATACCTATCACACCTATCATTTTCTTATCCACAAATCACACCTTCTTTAGAATCGGGACCGGATACCGTGTGCTCCCCCTGTTGCGGGGACGTCCTGCAGACCGACGGGCCCTCCAGCGGGGGACATCCGTCGTTCTCACCGTCCCTCAGGATGATGTAGGGGTACCCTCCCTCGTCGATGATGCGGCTGTCCACACCGTAGACCTCGCGTATGTTGTCCTCGGTGAGGACCTCCCGCGGGGTGCCGACGGCGTAGACCCTGCCCCTGTGCATCAGGACGATGTTGTCGGAGTACCTGGCGGCTATGTTCAGGTCGTGGCTGATCATTATCACCAGGATCCCCTCCTCGCGGGACAGCTGCTTGAGCGTCCTCGATATCCCCAGCTGGTGCTTGATGTCAAGGTTGGACGTGGGTTCGTCCAGCATTATGACCTCGGGCTTCTGCACCAGGCCGCGGGCGAGCATGACCCTCTGACGCTGTCCGGCGGACAGTTCGTTGAAGTAACGCATCGAAAGGTCCTGTATACCCAACTTCTCCAGGACGTCGAACACGATCTCGAGGTCGTTGTCGGTGGTCCTCCACCCGGCATGCGGATGCCTGCCGAGCAGGACCGTGTCGACGACGGTCAGGGGGAATGTGTCCGACGAGGAGTACGGCACGTATCCGATCTTCCTCGCGACCTCCTTGAGACTGTACTCCGACACATCGCGGTCCTCGATCATCACCACGCCCTTCGTGGGCTCCAGGATCTTGTTTATGCAGTGGATCAGGGTGGACTTCCCCACCCCGTTGGGGCCGAGGATCGAGATCACCTGCGCCCCCTCGACGTTCAGCGTTATGTCGGAGAGCACGTTGGCGGACGGGGAGTAGTCGAACGATATGTTCTCGATGTCTATCTTCATGGAGATCGCCTGTTGGATGTATATGCCAATATCCAGCTCTATATAAATTATATCTAAAAGTATGCATTTTTTATCCGTTCATGACCAAGTTAACCGGGAATACGGATGGTAAATTGTGACCATCGCATCCTTCTTGTCATTTATTGGATGTATAATCCAATACTATTATTACGGGGATGCCGTATGTCGGGCGGGGGACCCCGTATGAGAAACAGGAGAAAGGCCATCATGATCTTCGCATGGGTGTTCTTCGCCATCTGCGCGGCGCTGATCATCACCGTCATACACATGGGGAACACGGGAACGATCAGCGACGAGATGCTGACCATGTGCGCATCCTTCATCTCGATGACCATGACCACCGTGATAATCGTCTGCGGGGTGCTGATGATGGAGAAGTCCAAGTCCGAGAGGTACAACGAGCTCTTCCCGAACGAGGAGGATAAGAAGGGATGATCATCCGGCACCGGATCCACCGGTACCGGATGCAAACAGTTTCACCTTATTACGGCCCTGACGCTCTCCGCCAGACGGTCCGCGTTCAGGTCCTCCAACCTGAAGTACGTCCCCTCGAGCTCCTGGGCGAGCCTCTCCGCGTTGTCGAACCTTATGTAGCCGGAGCTCGCGTCGATGACGATCCACCTGACCTGGGGGATCGCCAGGTCCGCGGCGAGCTTCCTGACCTCCTCGTTGGCGTCAGCACCCTCCCTCAGGGGGACGTTCGCACGCCCGTCGGTTATCAGGACGATGTAGCACATCTCGCCCTGGTGCGTCCTGGAATAGGACGTCATGAACTCGTTGACTGTCACCAGCGCCTCCCCGAGCGGGGTCTTGCCACCCGTGGGCAGCTCCTCCAGCTTCCTGTAGCTGTACTCGACCGAACGTGTCGGCGGGAGGATCAGCTCCGCGGAATCGCGTCTGAACGCCATCAGACCTATCCTGTCCCTCTTGACGTAGCTGTCCCTGAGCATCGACAGGACCGCACCCTTCACGGCACTCATCCTCTTCCTCACCCCCAGGGACCCGCTGGCGTCGACGACGAAGAGGATCGTGCATCCGGAGCGCCTCTCGCGCACCTTCTCCCTCAGGTCCTGCTTCTTTATGGAAATGGAGAGCCCGTCGTGCTCCCTCGTCCTCTGGTACGGCGCCGCGGCGCGTATCGTCGCGTCGAACGCGAGATCGCGGACCCTGTCGTCCGACTGGCGGGACCTGGCGTAGCGGCCGGTGGCGTCGTCGCTCTCGACCATCGCCCTGCGGCCCTTCCTGCTGGAGGTCCTGCGGATCACACGTCCGCCGTCGTCCAGGTAGTCTATGACCCTGAACTGCTCCCCTATCTCGAACATCATCTCGTCCAGCATCTGCTGGAGGTCCTGCATGTCCGGGGGTTCCGGGGGCTGCTGCCGATCGTCCCCGTCGTCCTCCTCCGGTGGATCGTCCTCCCTGTCGTCGTCGCGGTCGTCCTCCGGTGGCTCCGGGGGTTCCTCGCGGTCATCGTCGTCCTGCTCCTCCTCCTCGGGCGGCTCCGGTGGCTCCGGGGGCTCCGGTGGGGGCGGTTCGGGCATGTAGTTGCGCCTGTGGGCGAGGCAGATCATCGCCGCCTCCTCCACGTCCTTCCTCGTGACCTCGTCCCTCCCGTTCAGGGCGGCCAGGGTCATGGCGGTGTTCACCATCGCGATGTCGCCGCGGAACCCGTCCGCGGCCACGCGGGCGGTGAGCTCCACAGCCACGGCCATCAGGTCGTCGGACATAGTGACGAGCGGGAGGAGCCCCTCCGCACGCACCATGCACGAGCGTACCGCCTCCTCCTCGGGAGCATACATCTCGTTGAACCCGCGGGGGTCCCTCTGGTGCTCCACGTTCCTCCTCAGGACCTCGGCCCTGCCGTCGCCGTCGTCCGGGAAGGACGAGTAGGCGCACAGATCGAAGCGGTCCAGGAGATGGGGGCTGATGTCGGAATCGGAGGGGTTCATCGTGGCGATGAGCGTGGTGTCGCACGGGTACTCGGCGGACACCCCCTCCCTCTCCAGCACGACCCTTCCGGTGAGGACACAGTCGAGAAGCGATGCCAGGACCCTCTGGTCCAGGAGGTTGACGTCGTCCACGTAGAGTATGCGGCCGTCCGCACGGGACAGCAACCCCCTCTGGACGACCGCCCTCCCCTCGCGTATGGTGGCGTCGATGTCCATGCCGCCGAAGAGCTGCTCCTCGGTGACGTTGAGCGGGACGTTCACCACGGACCTGCCCGTCAGGTTCCCCGCCGCACGTGAGAGCGCCGTCTTGGCGGATCCCGGACCCCCGCGGATAAGCACCGTGCGGATCCTCGGGTTGACCATCGCGCACTGGACCGCCCTCTTGGCATCCTCCATGCCGTAGACGGCGGAGAACGGGAATCCGGTCAGATCGTCTGAAGGCATCTCTCGAGCTCCTCGTAGTCGAACGACTCCTCCTCGAAGGGTCTCCTCCTCATGCGGTGCGACATGACCAGGGCGGCGACGACCCTGATGTCGTCCTTTGTCACACGGCCCCTGCCCTCGAGGGCGGCGTTGGCCTTGGCGGCCTTCATCATGGTGATGTCGGCCCTGTGGCCGTCGATGCCGAAGCTGGTCGTCACGGTGACCACCGCCCTGAGGACGGCGTCATCGGCCACGACCCTCGGGAGGAGCTCCCTCGCCGAGACGATCCTGTCACGGACAGCGTCGGACTCCGCCGCGCATCCCGCCGTGTAGGCCTCGGGATCGGTGTCGAAGGCCAGCCTCCTGCGGACGACCTCCATGCGCTGCTCCATGTCCCTGTCGCCCTTCACGTCCACGGACAGTCCGAACCTGTCCAGGAGCTGGGGCCTGAGCTCCCCCTCCTCGGGGTTCATCGTACCTATGAGGATGAACCTGGAGGGATGGGAGAACGACACGCCCTCCCTCTCGATGTAGTTGACACCCATCGCCGCGGAGTCCAGCAGCAGGTCCACGATGTGGTCGTCGAGGAGGTTGACCTCGTCGACGTAGAGCAGGTTGCCGTTGGCCTGTGCGAGGACACCGGGCTCGAACTTCTTCTCCCCCGTCTTCAGGACATGCTCTATGTCCAACGTCCCCGCCACACGGTCCTCGGTGGCGCTGAGCGGGAGCTCGACCACGCGCATGTCTGCCTCGGTCCCCTCCAGGTCCCCGCCGGAGGAGAGCCTGTCCGCGCAGTACGGACAGAGCCTGTCGGGCCTGGACGGGTCGCAGTTGAAGGGGCAGCCCTCCACGGACACCCTCGGGGGAAGGATGCGGTGGAGGGACCTGACGGTCGTGGACTTCGCCGTACCCTTCTCCCCCTTGATCAGGACCCCGCCGATGCCGGGGTCCACGATGTTGAGGAGGAGGGCCCTCTTCATGTCCTCCTGGCCGACGATCGATACGAACGGGAACAGTAGCTTCTGCATGTCATGAACCTCTGATTGGAATATGCATCCAACTGTTCATATAGAAAGATTGGCATAATCATCCAACTGGGGTTTTCCAATTGAAGATAGTATACGTGTCCGTCCAGAGCGCCGACGCGAAGAACATGGAGGAACCCGTCCGCGAGATCGCACTCGAGACCGGATGGGATGTCGACATCTTCTGCGCGAACGCAGACGAGATCGACGACGACCCCCTGCTCTACCACGAACTCGTGCGCAGGAGCATGGTCGCCGACCTGATCCTCATAAGGTGCATGACCGATCCCACCCGCCTCAAGAGGTTCGACAAGTACGAGCAGGTCCTGAGGGACTGTCCGGGCTACACGGTGATCTACGCCGGGAACATGGAGGTCCGCCTGATGTACAGGGACCTGTTCAAGGGAGACGACCAGGACTTCATCCTGGTCGGCGAGTTCCTGAGGAACAGGGGCCCGGAGAACGACAAGTCCATCGTCCGCTGGCTGCACAACAGGCTCACCGGCGAGGGGGACATCCCGGAACCGGTGGCCACGAGACCCAACGGCATCCACCACCCGGACTTCGACCGCGATGTCGGGTTCGAGGAGTACATGGAGGCCAGGATGGTCCCCGGAAGGCCCACGGTGGGTCTGCTGTACACGGCCAACCTGTGGATCTACGACAACCAGCAGCACATCGACGCCCTGATCCGCGAGCTGGAGTCCATGGAGGTCAACGTCATCCCCGTGTTCTTCAGCACCATAGTACGCAACATGCAGGACGACGAGGGCACGGCCGGTGTCGTGAGGCAGTACTTCATGGACGGTGACAGGTCCCGTGTGGACGCGATAATCATGGCCACCCCCTTCTCGCAGCTGAACGGCTCCAGGGACTGCAGCGGCGTGTACACACCCGACGAGCAGAACTTCTTCAGGTACATGACCGACGTCCCCGTCATACAGGCCCTGACCTCCAGCGGCCACTTCGCCGACTACGAGGAGACCGCGGAGGGACTCACCAAGGGCGAGCTCAACATGAGCGTCTTCTGGCCGGAGATAGACGGTCAGATCATCACCGTCCCCATCGGCAGCAACGAGGCCGGGAAGGGCGGGATGAGAAAGTACACGCCCCTGGACGACAGGATCAGGCACCTGGCCTCCGTGGCCAAGGGTTGGGCGGTACTCGCCAGGACCCCGCGTTCCGAGAGGAGGGTCGCCGTGCTCATGTACCAGTCCCGCCCCGATTCGGGCAGGATCGGGAACGCCGCCGGACTCGACACCATCGAGAGCGTGAACGACATGCTGATCCGCTTCGACAGGGACGGCTACACCCTGGACCACGTGCCCGAGAACGGGAGGGCGCTCATAGACGAGATCCTCGACAACATCACCAACGACCTGGAGTGGTCCTCGCCCGAGAGGATCAGGGAGAAGGCGGCGGACATGGTGTCCCGTGAGAGGTACATGGAGCACTACGACAGGATACCTGAGTTCAACACGGGGCGCATGGAGGAGGCCTGGGGCCAGCCGATCGGGAAGGTGTGCGTGGAGGGTGACGAGATGGTCATCCCCGGCCTGATGAACGGCAACATCTTCATCGGCTACCAGCCGCTGAGGTCCTGGGCGGACCAGATGGAGTCCGTGTACCACGACCCCGTGATACCCATGCCCCACCAGTACCTGGAGTTCTACAGGTGGCTCAAGCACGACTTCAAGGCCAACGTGGTGTTCCACATGGGCACCCACGGCACCCTCGAGTGGCTCCCCGGCAAGTCGGTGGGGCTGTCCGGGAAGTGCTTCCCCGACCTGGTCCTGGACGGGATCCCCCACATCTACCCCTACGTCATCGACGACCCCGGCGAGGGGATACAGTGCAAGAGGCGCTCGGAGGCCGTGCTCATCGGCCACATGTGTCCCGCGATGGCCCGGGCCGGTTCCTACGACGAGCTGTCCGAGGTCGACAACGCCCTCCAGGAGTACTTCAAGGCCAAGGACTCCTACAGGGGCGAGAAGAGGATGGCCATCGTGGAGCAGATCCTCGAGGGCGTCAGGAAGGCGGAGCTGTTCAACGACCTCCACCTCCCCGCGGACGTCACAGCAGAGGAGCTCGAGGGGCACCTCGACGAACTCCACGACTACCTCACCGACCTGAAGGACGGCATCATCCGCGACGGACTGCACATCCTCGGCAGGGCGCCGGAGGGCGAGAGGCTCGACGAGACCATCTATTCGCTCATGAGGCTCAGGAACGGGGAGGTCCCCTCGCTGAGGGACGCGTTCGGTGCGGCCATGGGCTACGACGTCCAGGCCCTTGTGGACGACCCCTCCGGACTCACCGGGGGCGAGGTCAACGGCGCCATCCTGGACATGGTGGACGCCAGACTCATGGAGCTCATAGAGGGCATGAGGGCCGAGGGATACGGGAGGGACGCCTGCCTCGCGAAGGCGGAGCGCCTCGCCGGCTCCATGACTGCCGACCTGGGGTGCTCCGTGTCGTACGTGTGCGACACCCTCGCCGGCAACATCATGAGGATGACCGACGAGATGGACAACCTGATGCACGGATGCGACGGGAAGTACGTCCTGCCCGGACCGTCGGGTGCCCCCACACGCGGCAACGCGCGCATCCTGCCCATGGGGAGGAACTACTACAGCATCGACCCCGACATCATCCCCCCGCCCTCCTCCTGGGAGATCGGGAAGCGCATGGCCGACCAGATGATCCAGCGCTACATGGACGAGAAGGGATGCTATCCAAGAGAGGTCGGATTCGTCATCTGGGCCACGGACACC
>JAFTYV010000006.1 GCA_017461225.1 Candidatus Methanomethylophilaceae archaeon | reverse complement strand
TAAGGGATGTCGAGGTTTGATGCGCCTTAAGCATCCGGCCCCTCGGGGCCGTCATCTCCGTTATACGGATTATCGCAGATCGTATTTAATTCCATTGATTGTTCATCTTCTACATAATAATACATCATGCAAAATCGCAACTTGAGCCACCTTGATGATGACACTGGTTTTCCAGTTCGTGGATCATTGCCCACCAAAAGGGATTCCCGAAGGAATCCCCGCGCCTGTCGGAATGGTAGTCTCCGCTCCTCTTCCAGACGATGTGACGTGCAAGACCATCCCTATTGGTGTGACCTTCCCATATTACATCAATAACCAGATGAAATATCAATTTAATAGTTTAAAATATTGTATATGATGAAAATTCATACAATTTATATAGCATGCTGTCATCTGGATAATGCCGTAAGACGGGAAGTCCCGAATATGTCGAGATTCCCAGTACTCGGCATATCCGGAACCGTCCCGGTAGGAGGTGCTTAAATGCTTATGATAAGCATCGAAAACCGGACCAACGGTTTCAAAATCGTGATCAGAACGGAAACGTTCGAAATCACGATCGATATCCCGTAAGGGATGTCGAGGTTTGATGCGCCTTAAGCATCCGGCCCCTCGGGGCCGTCATCTCCGTTATACGGATTATCGCAGATCGTATTTAATCCCATTGATTGTTCATCCTACGTATAACGATTCCTCATACAAAAATCGGTCATGGAGGCATTGAGAACCAATGATCGATGACATGGATCAGGGGTCCGGACCCGTGCTTCCGCCTCGGCACGGATCCGGGGTTCCCCGGCAAGGATGTCCGGATCAGAGTGTCGTGTAATCGGTCATCCTATGACCGTCTATAATCGGAAGGTGGATCCCAGGTCACGGGTCCAACCACTCCACCCTGTCCCCCACGGACTCCATCAGGTCCCCGTCGCAGACAAGGAAGTCCAACGCACCGAGGTCCCTCAGCGTGTGTAGCATCGGTTCGGGTACCGGCAGCCGCGGCACCACGCCCAACCTGTCCCCACCTTCCAGTGCCCACAGGACCCGTTCCGCGTCCACCACCCTCGTCGGGACCCCGGCACCGTGCAGCGCCAGGGCGCTGCGCACCAGGTCCGCCCTCCGGGAGCATCCGCGCAGGACAATGTACCACCCCCCGCAGCGGACGGGCGTCAGGGACAGCCCGTCGCCGGGCCCGCCCGGGAGGATCGACCACGTCCCGTCCCCAGGACCCGAGGCGAGGAACCGGGCGAACGCGTCGGGATCGCCGCCGTCGAGGGACAGCATCCGTCCGTCGGGGTCGTCGGCGTACCGCAGGTACATCCCGCGGGGGTCCCCGTCCCCCAGTCCCATCGCACGGTAGCACAGCGCGCAGAGGCGGAGGTAGCCGTCCGCCGTCAGCATCCCAATCCTGCCGGCGGGCACGTTACCGATCCCCCCGGAGACCAGCACGCGGAAGCGCCATGTCTCGTGGTCCGACAGCCCCTCGGAATCGTCGACCCGGGAGGAGTACCCGCGCTCCCAGAGCACCCTCCTGTCCACCAGCCCGAAGCGGCCGGGCCCGGACGGTGCCCGGTCGAACGCATCCATCGCCATATCCAATGCAGACAGCTCCATGGCACCGTCTCCGACGGCACGGTATAAAAGGGGGACGCGTCCGGAGCCGCCTTCCACGGGATTCCCGGGTGAATCGGGGCCCCCGTGTCACTACATGGGATCCGCCAACGTTTTGTCGGGTGATGCCGTCACGGGTCGCATGGACACGGAATCCGCGGTCGAAGCCATCGAACTGATATGCGCACGCTTCGGCGTGAGGGGGTCGGAGACGGACTTCTACCACGGTATGGACGCCTACCGCGTGCTGGTGTCGACTATCATCTCGCAGCAGGTCACGGAGGCCTGCACCCGCAGGGCGACGGACGCCCTGTTCTCCGCGTACCCCGGCATGGTGGACATCCTGGAGGCGGGCGAGGAGGGCGTGGGGGCGGTGCTCTCGTCCGTCAGGTTCCACAGGCAGAAGGCCGAGGCCATCGTCGGCGCCACGCGCATCATAGTCGGGGAGCACGGGGGTGAGGTTCCCTGTGACGTCCGTGCGCTGACTGCGCTCCCTGGTGTCGGCGGGAAGACCGCCGCATGCGTGATGCGCTACGGCTTCGGGAGGCCGTCGGTGATCGTGGACACCCACATCAACCGGGTGGCCAACCGCCTGGGGATATCGGATTCCAACAGGGTAGACGCCACCAGGAGGGCGATGGAGTCCACGGTCCCGGTGGACAGGTGGGACGACATGGACGTTGCGTTCATCACCCTGGGGAGGACGGTCTGCCGTCCGAAGGATCCGGACTGCGGGGGCTGTCCGGTGGCGCACCTGTGCCGTTTCGGACGTCTCCGATGAATGATGTTTACGAAAATAGATAATAAAAGTAAACATACAGGGTACCGTGATCCAATGACGGCACGTTCCGTTTCACAGTACATTGAAGGTCTTGAGGACGGCACGGTCTTCGCCATACGCGACGTGTGCTCCAACACGGACTCCGGGTACGATACCGTGAAGACCCTGCTCAGCAGGGCATGCACGTCCGGCAGGATAGACCGCGTCCACCACGGGGTCTACCACAAGCCGCGCTACAACAGCCGTCTCGGATGCAACATCCCATGCAACATCGAGGACGTCGCCTCCGCCATCGCCAGGAACAACGGCTGGCGCCTCGTACCCGAGGGGGACTGCTGCCTGAACCTCCTGGGCCTCTCCACCCAGATGCCGGCGGGCTTCGTCTACTACTCGGACGGACCGAGCAGGACCTACAACGTGGACGGTGCGGAGCTGGTGTTCAGGCACCGGCCTCCGTCCAAGCTCCCACGCGATCGGGACATGGCGGTGATCGTGTCCGCGGTCGATTCATGGGGGAGGTCGAACTGCGACGACGGGTTCATCAGGGCGTTGTCCAAGGTCATCCCCGAGCGCGGTGTCGAGTACTTCGATGGTGAGTTGGACGGTGTGACGGGCTGGATATAGGATGTCGTCAGGAGGGCCCTGGAATGGAGAGCGTCTACTCGCTGATAGGCGATGCCAACCCCGATCTCCGGGACTCCTGCATGATCGCATCCCGCAGGATGGGGATATCCGCGGCCATGGTCGAGAAGGATGCATGGGTGACCCTGGTTCTCGGGTACCTCTTCCGGGACTCCCCGTGGAGGGGGCACCTCCTCTTCAAGGGCGGAACCTGCATGTCCAAGTGCTATGGTGCCATCGACCGCTTCTCCGAGGATGTCGACGTCCTCCTCGACTGGCGCCTGCTCGGATACGGCATCGGCGGACCCCCTGTCGGAACCTCCCGCAAGAAGCAGGAGATGCACAACGACGAGATGGTCGGACGTACCAGCCGCTTCATCGTGGACGAGATGATCCCGCGGATGGGGGAGGATCTGGAGGGGCTCATCGGGGCCCATCTGGGGATCGGACCGTGCGACGGCGGTATCTCGATACGTTATCCGTCCGTCTTCGGGGCATCCCGTGTGTCCAACACCATCCTCCTGGAGATCGGACCGCGCGGGGCATGGGGGATGCCGGAGGTCAGGACCGTGTCCCCGTACATATCGGAACACGGAAACGTCGCCCCGGGATGCGGGGTGACGGTGAACGCGATATCCCTTGAACGCGCCCTGTACGAGAAGGTGCTGATTCTGCACAGCGTCGCCGCCAGGGGCACGGTACCGAGCCGTTACTCCAGACACTACTACGATGTGTACAGCATGCTGAACGGCATGGGGGAGATCCGTTTCGACCACGGGACGATCTCGGAGATCGTCGGGTTCAAGAGGAGGTTCTACCCGGGTGCGGGATACGGTTACGACACCATGGTCCCCGGATCGTTCGGACTGGTGCCGTCGGACGGTGTGCTGGACCTGCTCAGGGAGGACTACCGGGCCATGGAGGGGATGATCTTCGGCACCCGTCCGTCGTTCGACGAGATCATGGACTTCATCGGTGACCTGGAGACCAGGATGAACGATCCTGATCCGATGTGACATCGACCGCGTCCCCTTGGAACGGAACCATTATTGGAGCATACATCCAATCACTATTAATAGGGGGAACCGGGACCCACGGCGGGGTGAGTTTCTGACTAGGGATCGTTTCTCCGGTATGATGGTCGAGGATGCGCTGGGGCGGTGGTCCCGTCCCGCCGACGAGGGTGTGAGGAGGGACCTGTCCGAGGGCTACTCCCGCACCGTCCGCACCAAGGTCGTC
>JAFTYV010000023.1 GCA_017461225.1 Candidatus Methanomethylophilaceae archaeon | reverse complement strand
CAAAGCGGCGGGGTCACACCCGGTCCCATTCCGAACCCGGCAGTAAAGTCCGCCCGCGTACCTGTCTGTACTGTAGTGCGCAAGCCTACGGGAACTCAGGCACGCTGTCTGCCACTTTTTCCATTTCATCTCGTTAGGGACACCTATCGTGCCATTCACATGTGTCTCTTCGTGACGATGTCCCATACCTCAATCCGGATGACGGACCTCCCGTGTCCGCGTGCAGGCATATGGGTGCGACCCTCAGAAGAGGATGCAGTGCATGATCACCGCTCCCATGACGGATGCGATGATCGCCGTGGAGCAGTTATTCGTGTACTTCGAGATGTAACCGCGGTTCTCCAGCAGTGCGCCGAACACGCTGTCGAGCACATTCCCCAGGACCCCCATCGCGAACGGGACCAGGGCGTATGCGGATACCGTGCCGGTCATGGCGAACCAACCCAGGATGGCGATGAGGAGCGCCGCCACGGTGGACACCGCGGTGCCCGTGGGGGAGACTCCCCCGTTCACGCCCGGTTCGCACGGTTTCATCGTCGTGATCATGTACGTCCTGCTGTCCCTGACCCCGATCTCGCTGGCGATGGTGTCCGCACCGGCCACCGTTATCGTGGATATGAACAGCACGTAGAACACCTCGGGCTGCATGGGCCAGAGGTAGTTGGCGACAGCCGCCATGCACGGGGGCAGCGCGACACCGAGGACGTTGGTCCAGTCACGTTCGCCCAGTTCCCCTTCCTGCAGCCCGGCGGCCTTCTTCCTGTCGAAGTCCTTGATGGTCACCAGGAACCCGCAGACCGTGAACACGGTCATCAGGAAGAACGCGTTGATGGAGCCGAACACGCCCACGAGCGAGCCCACGGCGAATGATGCCACCGACCCCAACCTGGTGAGGCAGTGGAGCTTGTAGGCTTCGAGGGACAGTACGGCGGACAGGATCACCGCCAGAACCGCCAAGGTGGTTTGCTCCATGGCCCGGGGATGATGTACTGTATATAAATTGATGGGTGAGTGGGATGAGGGTCAGACCAGTTTCTCCAAGGTCTCGGTGGCGTACCTTATGCAGAGGGGTTTGTCCTCCAGGGGGTAGAACATGATCTTCCCCTGGGAGTAGAGGGTGGTCTCCATCCCGTTCCAGTTGTAGACCATCATCATGTCGTCCGAGGAGACGATGTCCCCGCCCATGGATGTGACGACCTCCCTGGCGGCGGACATGTCTATGTCCAGGTCCTCCGACGGCACCGCCATGAGGGCCTTGCCCCCGCAGAGGCGGGCTGTGGTGAACCTCAACCCATCGCCTCCAACGCATCACGGACGGATTTCTGGAACCCTGGGAGGTCGGAGTCGTTCACGATCATGATGTCCGAGAGGGCGATGAGGTCGGATAGGCCCCATCCCATCTCCCTGGCATCGCGCCGGTCGAACTCGTCCATGTCCGAGGGGGCGTCCTCGCGTCCACGCCTGACGAGCCTCTCGTAACGGGTGGCACGGGATGCGTGGACGCCTATGATGTGGACGTCGTCGCTCAGCTCACGGTAGGAGCGGACCTCGTCCATGCTCCTGCAGCCGTCCACCAGGAACAGCTCCCCCGACATGCGCTCCATGGCGCGGACGGCCCACACGTTCCTTCCGTGGACCTCCCTCTCGCGGGTAGCGAACTCCCCCACGGAGAGGTCGGTACCGGAGGATGCGTGATGCTCCCTGACGATGTCGCCCATCCTGAGGAAGGGTATCCCCATGGAGCGGGCGACGTTCAGGAGCTCCTCTTTGCCGGCTCCCGGCATACCTGCGACAAGGAGTATCCTCACGGGTATCACAGCAGGTTGTCGGAGATGTTCGTGAGCATCCTGTTGCAGTAGCAGCATCTGAGCTGCGGCGGGTTCCTGCCTATGACGGAGAACTCGGGGGAGACCGGCTCGCCCCTGTTGGTGATGCAGTTGGGGTTGCTGCACTTGGCGAGACCGACGACGTGGTCGTCGAGGCGCACCGTGTACTTCTCCGCGACGTAGAAGTCCCTGATGATGGAGATCGTGGCCTCGGGTGCGATGAGTGCGATCTTGTCCACGGTCTTGGAATCCAGTTCCCTGTCCTCTATCTTGACGATGTCCTTCCACTCCATCCCCTTGCCGGAGGACACGTGGATGCCGATGCTGATCGAGGAGTCGATGTTGTTCTCGTTGACGCCCAGGATCTTCATGACGTTGAGGGCCTGTCCGCACGAGATGTGGTCGATGACGGTCCCGTTCCTGATGGGCGGGAGCTTGACCTCCTTGACGGGTGCGTGCTCCATCAGAGCTCACCCCCCATGATGGATGCGAGCAGGGCCATCCTGACGGGGACCCCGTTGAACGCCTGCTTGAAGTACCTGGCATGCGAGGTCTCGTCGACCTCGGGTGCGATCTCGTCCACCCTGGGGAGGGGGTGCATGACGATCATGTCGCTCTTCGCCTCCCTGAGTATGGCGTTGTCGATCCTGTACGTGCCCGCGACCTTGTTGTACTCGGCGGGGTCGGGAAACCTCTCCCTCTGGATCCTGGTGACGTAGAGGATGTCCGCCTGGTCGATGACGTCGTCGAGTTCCGCGGTCTTCCTGGGGTGGCAGCCCTTGGACTCCAGGTCGCTCACGATATCGTCGGGCATCTGGAGGCTCTCGGGGGCAACGAGCGTGAGCTTGGCACCGAACATGGTCAGGGCATCGGCAAGGGAGTGCACGGTCCTGCCGTACTTCAAATCGCCCACGAGGACGATGTTGAGCCCCTCGAGGGTGCCCTTCGCCTCCCTCATGGTGAAGAGGTCGAGCAGGGTCTGGGTCGGGTGCGATCCCGCGCCGTCCCCGGCGTTGATGACGGGGTTGATGGAGAACTTGGCCGCCAGTCTGGCGGCTCCCTCGTACGGATGTCTGAGGACGATGCAGTCGCAGTACGCATCGACCATCTTGATGGTGTCCGCAAGGGTCTCGCCCTTGGAGATGGAGGTCATCGACATCTCTGACACGTCGATGACGTCGCAGCCCAGCCTGCACGCCGCGCTCTCGAAGGAGAGCTTGGTGCGTGTGGAGGGTTCGAAGAACAGGTTGCCCAGAATCTTGCCGTCCAGGATACGGTCGGTCTTCTCACCCATGGCGTAGGGGACCATCCTCTCGGACAGGTCGAGGATACCCTCGATCTGATCCTTGGTGAAGTCCCTGATAGACACAACATCCTTGTCGTAGAGGTCCATGCCGAGGTAACCTTTGTTATCGTTCTTAACCCTTGCTCGCGCACGCCTGCGACTGGGTAAGGTTAATTAATTTAGTCTGTGTGGAGGTGGTCATGTTGGACATCGTCTCCAGATCCCAGAGGGGAAGGGTCTGTGAATACAGCAGGAACGGATCGAAGATTACCACGCCGGCGGCGGTCGGTCAGGATGACGGGGAGTGCATCTGGATCGAGACCACGGCCAGCGGGAGGGTCCTGCACGTCATGGGCACCCCTGTGGCACTGGAGGGCGGACTGAGGACGACATCCTCGTCGGGTATCCAGTCCGGGCCGGCCGTCACCGACGGGATCGCGGTCGTGAGGCTCCCCCTTCCGGAGGACCTCGCATTCGACGACACCGTCGAGTTCGTCGTCGTCCCCAACGCGTACGAGCTGAGGAAGGATCCCCGTCGCATCGTGGACACGGTGATCAGGCTCAGGGAGGCCGCCGGTTTCAACAGGGTCGTCATGATGTCCGGTATAGCGGAACCCTCGACCGTGGCACTGCTGTCCTACATGGGGGTGGACCTGTTCGACGACGCCCTCCCCCGCGCCACGGGACTCAGCGGGATAAGGCTGATCCCCGAGGCCGAGATCGTCACGGGTGCCGACGAGTCCGCGTCCAACGTCGCCGCCCTCTCCGAGGAGATGGACAAGATCAGGATGTTCATCGGTGCCGACCGTCTCAGGGAGCTGGTGGACCAGAGGGCACCGTCGTCCCCGTCGTCGGTGGCGATCCTGAGGCTGTACGACGACAAGGGTTACGCGTACGCCGAGGAGACATGCTCGACGGTCGGATGCAGGTTCAGCTGCAACACCACGCAGGCCCTCAGGAGGCCCGACATCAGGAGCTACAAGGAGCGCATCGCCAACTACAGGAAACCTGAGCACAAGCGCGTCCTCCTGCTCCTGCCGTGCTCCGCGAAGAAACCCTACCACATTTCGAAGTCCCACAAGGCCTTCTCATCCGCTATACACACGGCATCCCATGACACGCTCGTCCACGAGGTCATCGTGACGTCCCCGTTGGGTGTCGTCCCCCGTGAACTCGACGCCATGTACCCCGCGAACTCCTACGACATCCCCGTCACCGGTGAGTGGAAGTGCGAGGAGAGGAGGATGATCCGCGAGATGGTCGGTTCCATCATCGCCCAGGGTTACGACCGCGTCATCTGCCATCTCGGGGACGACTACGAGCTCGTCGAGGGCCTCGCCGACATGGAGTGCACCGTGGTCGGGGATCCGACGTCCCCCGCATCCCTGGAGAACCTGGACAGGGCCCTGAGGGAGGCCACCAGGGACATGGAGTCCGTGGACTACCTCGTGGACCGCAACAACCTCATGAGATCGGTCCTGGAGTTCCAGTTCGGAAGGGAGTGCGCGGATGCGCTGATGGACGAGAACACCTACGCCATCGGGAAGTTCCCCTACTGGAAGCTGTTCCGTGAGGATCCCGAGGACCGTTCCAAGAAGGTGCAGCTCGGCATGATGACCCCCGAGAGGGGGATGGTGTCCCTCACACTGGACGGTGCCAGGGTGCTGTCGGAGATGGGTTACCTGACCGTCGAGATCATGGACTTCGAGCTCAAGGGCAACCTGTTCGCGGTGGGTGTCATATCGGCGGATCCCCGCATCCACGTCGGCGACGAGGCGGTCGTGGTATGCAACGGGGAGGTCCGCGGAGTGGGTGTCGCACTCATGTGCGGACGCGAGATGACGGATCTCAGGAGGGGCATAGCCGTCAAGATCCGCCACAAGTCCAAGTGACTCCGAACCCCACTTTCACCATTTTCGGACCATAGCCAGATGGTCTCGGGGGAGGGGTCACTTTCAACGACCTCCCCCGATTCCGTTTAAATACGCTCCACGGCTTCGTTGATATTGAAGACGGCGTGTGTGCATCCCGACGACACGGCTCTTCCCAACGGTGACGGATGTTTTTCATCCATCCTATCCTATCCCGTCCGCCACCGTTGCACTCATCCCGAAAGGGTCTCCTCGGCGTACCTGCTGGCCACCCTGCTGAGGGCGATGCCGAGTGCGAGACCGGCGACCACCGCCACCGCGCTCTGCACCACGATGTCGGATCCGGTCAGGCCGCCCGCGGCGTCCACGGTCACCGTCACGATGGAACCGACCGTGAGGCCGAGGATGGCCGCGTACGTGGATTTCCTGTTGTTCCTCATGAAGTGGTCGACCACTTTGGAGAAGAGCAGGGCACCGGCGATGAACCCGACCCCCACCGGCGCCAGGGTCACGATGTCGAGGTCCGTGAGCGCATGCATGAAGGGGGCGTACAGCCCGAGGGCGAGCAGCACGGTCGATCCGCTGATCCCGGGTGCGATCTTGGACACCGCGAGTATGGCACCCACAGCAACCATCGCCAGCAGACCCAGTCCCTCTCCACCGTCGGATCCGCCGCCGTCAACGAACAGGAGCGCGACCATGACGGCCAACCCCGCCATGAAGGCGAGGAGGTTCCAGCCCGTCGCGGGGGCGCCGTCGTCCCCGAGCCTCACGATGTCCGGTATCTGGGTGACTATGAGCGCCACGAAGAAGAACATCATCGGGATCTCCACACGCTCTATCAGGAAGTCCAGTCCGAAGGCGCACAGCATGAGCCCTATGACGACCCCCGTGCCGACGACGAACACGAATCCGAGGTCGTGGACGAGCCTCCCGCGTATGTCGGCGATGTCGCCTATGAGTCTCTCGTATATCCCGAATATGACCGCCACGGTGGCACCGCTGGCTCCGGGGAGCATGGACACGATCCCCACCAGGGTCCCGACCAGCAGGTCCTTGACGGATCCGGATTTCATGGTGCGACCATGGCGGAGGTATGTGAAATAGATGGGGGTCCCGCCCGGAGCGGTCGATGATGTCAGTTAGTATGATATCCGTCAGATGCAATGGGAGGTGTGTATGGCAGACATCATGATTCGCAAGAGGAAGAGGATGAGGTCCAAGGAGATCAAGGCGATGTCCAGGGACCTCGAGGAGATCCTCGGTGTACCCGTGTTCTCCGAGGACGACCCCGTCGATCTCGCTGAGAGCTCCGAGTTCAACGTGGTCTACGTCGGAGCGGACATACTCGGTATCGTCGTCGACGGCAAACCGTTCCTCACCATAAGGGGCATCCTGAAGTACAGGCCCGAGAGGAGGTTCGTCACCGTGGACATGGGTGCCGTGCCGTTCGTCACCAACGGGGCCGATGTCATGGGTCCCGGCATCACCGATGCCGACGACGGCATCGAGGAGGGGGACATCGTCTGGATAAGGGACATCAAGAACCAGGTCCCCCTGGCGGTCGGCGTGACCATGAGGTCCGCCGCCGACCTCAAGTCGAAGGCGGGAGGGAAGGCCATCAGGACCATCCACTTCGTCGGCGACAAGCTCTGGAAGACGGGGGAGTGAGTCCGTGAAGGTGGTCCAGGATCCGGTGCACGGGAGCATACCCGTCGACGGCGTGTTCCTGGAGGTCATGGACCGCCACGAGATGCAGAGGCTCCGGCACGTCAGGCAGCTGGGCCTCGGCTACACCGTCTTCCCCGGTGCCAACCACTCGCGCTTCGAGCACTCGCTGGGGGTGTACCACCTCGCCGGCAGGATGGCATCCGCCATAGGCCTCGACCGCGGGGACTCCGACGCCGTCCGCATGGCGGGGATGCTGCACGACGTGTGCCATCCCCCCTACTCCCACACCCTGGAGTCCCTGATGGAGGGTGTCACCGGGATGGACCACATGGATCTGGCACGCGCCCTGGTAACCGGCAGGGTCCGCAACCGCACTGGGGTCCTGGACACCCTTCTGGACGGTGTCGGCCCCATCGGCGAGGTCCTGGAGAGGGAGGGGATATCCCCCGAGGGCGTCTGCGACCTCATAGCCTATCCCGAGACCGTCCGCGGTGGCCTCGACATGTTCTCCGAGGGTCACAGCTACTTCCCGTCGAGGGACTACGCCCACCAGATCATACACGGTCCCGTGGATGCCGACCAGATGGACTACCTCATGAGGGACGCGCACTACACGGGCATACCGCACGGGACCATCGACTGCGAGAGGTTGATGAACACGATGAGGGTGCAGAACGACCGCATCGTGATACGCAGGGGAGGGATCGTCGCGGCCGAGGGCCTGATGGTCGCCCGTTCCCTGATGTACACGTCGGTCTACTTCCACGAGACGGTCAGGGTGGCGCAGAGGATGCTGACGAAGGCCGTGGCCGAATCCGGACTGGACCTGTCGGAGATGTACCTGTGGACGGACCACGACCTGGTGAACCGTCTGATGTCGGCGGGCGGCAGGTCCGCTGTGACCATGTGCCGTCTCCTCAACCGCGACATAGACAAGAAGGCGTTCGTGGTCTACGGTGAGGATGTGGACGACGAGGCGTCGGCCCGTCTGTCGGAGTACGCCGGGGACGGGAGGGACACGCTGGAGCACGAGATCGCGGATGCCGCGGGAGTGGACGTCTACGATGTCGGGGTGGAGATAACGCCCCGTTCCAACATACACTCGAACCTCAGGATAGGCAAGACCGATGTGGCCGTGTCCGACGACGAGGGCAGGGTCAGGTCGATCACCCGCTTCTCATCCGTGGCGCGTTCGCTCCAGTCCAGGAACCCGTACGGGTGGGTGCTGCTCGTCTCGTCGCCGGCGGGATCCCGTGACGCCGTCGGCAGGGCGGCGCGCAGGGTGCTCGGGCTTTAACCCTTTATTACCCCGATGGGGGTGAGCTTCGCCACCTTGGCGGTGAGTCCCGCATCGCAGACGACCTTGATGACCTCGTCCACGTCCTTGTACGCGTCGGGAGCCTCCTCGAGGACACCCTCCCTGGAGCCGTTGCGCAGGTAGATGTCCCTGGCGGCCATCTGGTCCATGACGCCCTCCACCGAGAGCGTGTCGATCGCGGCCTTCCTGGACATCTTCCTGCCGGCACCGTGGCACGACGATCCGAACGTCTGTTCCATCGATCCCCTCCTCCCGGCCAGGACGTACGTTCCGACGCTCATGTCGCCGGGTATGATGACGGGCTGTCCGACATCCCTGTAGCGCATGGTGATCTCGGACCTCCCCGGGGCGAACGCGCGGGTCGCACCCTTCCTGTGGACGAGGACGTCCTCGTGGTGGCGGTCGATGTCGTGACGCTCCTTCTTGGCGATGTTGTGTGCGACATCGTAGACGACGTCCATACCCATGTTCTCCGCGGAGTCGCCGAGGATCTTCTCGAAGGACTCCCTGGCCCAGTGCGTGATCATCTGCCTGTTGGCCCAGGCGTAGTTGGCCCCGCAGCACATGGCCCTGTAGTAGTCGTCGCCGAGTTTGGAGTCCAGCGGGGCGCATGCGAGCTGCCTGTCGGGGAGGGACACGGAGTTCTTCTTCACGTAGCGCTCCATCTCCTGGAGGTAGTCCGTGGCTATCTGGTGGCCGCATCCCCTGGATCCGCAGTGCACGGTGATGGTGACCGTCCCCTCCTTGAGCCCGAAGACCTTGGCCGTCGCCTCGTCGAAGACGTTCTCGACGACGTCCAGCTCGAGGAAGTGGTTCCCCGAACCGAGCGATCCGAGCTGGGGGAGCCCCCTCTTGCGGGCTTTGTCGCTGACTGTGGTTATGTCGGCGTCCTCCATGTGGCCGCCCTCCTCGGTGACCTCCAGGTCGCGCTCCCAGCCGTAGCCGTTCTCCACCGCCCATTCGGATCCCCTCTCCAGGATCTCGTCGAGCTCCTTGTAGCCGACCTTGGTGAGGCCCTTGGACCCGAGACCGGAGGGGACGTTGTTGTAGAGCTCGTCCACGAGGGCGTCCTTGAGCCCGCCTATGTCGTCCACGGTGAGGTCGGTCTTGATGAGGCGGACCCCGCAGTTGATGTCGAACCCTATACCGCCGGGGGAGATGGAACCGCTGTTCTCGTCGACCGCGGCGACCCCTCCGATGGGGAAACCGTAGCCCCAGTGGATGTCGGGCATGGCCATGGAGCTCCCCACGATCCCGGGGAGGCACGCCACGTTGGCGGCCTGCTGGGGTGCGTTGTCGGAGCGTATCTGGGAGATCATGTCCTCGCTGGCGTAGATGACCGCGTTGGTCCTCATTCCAGCGGATTCGTCCATGGGGATCTCCCACCTGTTGTCGTCGATCCTGTTGAGGGTGCCTTTCCAAGCCATGATGACCACCGGTAGTGAGATAATGATAAAGAGAAGGGGCCGGGACCGAGATTTGAACCCGAGTCAAGGGATCCACAGTCCCCTAGGATAACCAAGCTACCCTATCCCGGCCATGATGTAAGCCGGTCTATTGTATTCCCTTAGATAAACGTTTGTATCGTCGCCGGGGTCCGGGGGTGACATTCAGGGGGTTTACTGTCCCCCGTCGTCCATTAAGTGCGGTCACGGACAAGTGGCCGGATATATGTCCGATTGCGAGCAATACCGTTAAAAGAAACATGTTTTACGGTACATCATGGCAAAGAGAGATCTGATCTCCGTTATAGACATGCAGGACAAGTGGCCGGAGCTGGTCGACCTCGCTATCAGGCTCAAGGCCGAGCGCGGGAACCACGGCGACCCCCTCAAGGGGAAGACGCTCGCCATGATCTTCGAGAAGCCCAGCACCAGGACGAGGATCTCGTTCGACGTCGCCATCACCGAGCTCGGCGGACACGCGCTCTACATCGACGAGTCCAAGATGCAGATGGGCGTCCACAGCGAGACCGTCGA
Source organism: Candidatus Methanomethylophilaceae archaeon (assembly GCA_017461225.1). Classification (GTDB taxonomy): domain Archaea; phylum Thermoplasmatota; class Thermoplasmata; order Methanomassiliicoccales; family Methanomethylophilaceae; genus Methanoprimaticola. The sequence continues at coordinate 25,202 of JAFTYV010000023.1, read as the reverse complement.
GGACACGGCACGCGTCATGAGCCGCTTCGTCCACGGCATCATGTACAGGGCGTTCGACTACAAGATGATGGACAAGTTCGGGGAGTACGCATCGTGCCCCGTGATCAGCGGTCTGGACAACCTGGAGCACCCCTGTCAGGCTCTCGCCGACATGGTGACGATCAAGGAGAAGCTCGGAGGGTTCCGCGGCAAGAAGCTCGTCTACCTCGGTGACGGCAACAACGTGTGCAACTCCCTGCTCTACGCCTGCGCCATCATGGGTATCGACATGGTCGCATGCTGTCCCGCGGTGAGGATGCCCAACGCGGAGATCATGTGGAAGGCCACGAAGATCGCCGAGGCCAACGGATCCAAGATCATCGCGTCCCACGAGCCCGAGGAGGCCTGCGTGGATGCGGACGTCCTCTACACCGACACGTGGATCTCCATGGGCGACTCCACATCCGAGGAGGATGCGATCAAGCTGTTCCAGGCGTACCAGATCAACAAGGAGCTCCTCTCCGTGGCCAAGCCCACGTGCATCGTGATGCACTGCCTCCCCGCCCACAGGGGCCAGGAGGTCACGGCCGAGGTCATGGACGGGCCCCAGAGCGTCGTCTTCGACCAGGCGGAGAACAGGCTCCACGCCCAGAAGGCCGTCCTGTACACCCTCATGAAGGACTGACGTCCCCTTACACCGGGACGGTCCGGACCGGGCCGTCCCACCAACTTCTATCAGAACACCTGGGAGGACACGATGTCCTCCACTATGTCCAGGAACTCCTCCTTGGACTCCGGCGGGATCGTGGCGCCCGCGGCGACGCTGTGTCCCCCTCCGAAACCGCCCACCAGTCCGGCGGCGGTCTTCATGACCTCCGAAAGGTCGAGTCCCCTGGATGCGAGGTCCCTGTTCGCCCTGGCGGACACCTTGGTGCCGTCCTCGGCGTCCACGAACGCTATTATGGGCAGGTTGTGGCGGCACTCCGGTGTGTTCAGGAGCATGCCGGCGACTATCCCGACGACCGTCTCCCTGATCTCCGATCCGGCGTCGAAGTACTGGAGGAACCTGCGCTCGCGCATGAGGTGGTTGTCCCTCACGTAGGCCAGCGCCGTGGAGATGTGGCGCCTGTGCTCGGCGCGGTTGCGGTCCGCGACGGCGAGTGCGGACGTGTCGCCCATGCATATCCTCAACCCGGTCTCGGCGTCGTCGTAGCGTCCGCACGAGTTGAGGACGGTCGCGTACTCCTTGGCGTCCCTGAGCCCGGTTCCGGACGGGAGCTTCGGGAGGGTGTACATCTCGCCCAGCAACCTGTCCCTCTGGTTGAACTCCACGAGCTCCAGGAGACCGTCGGTGACCCTCGCCTTCTCGTCGGGCGAGAGGTCGTTCCACACGCGCCACCGTCCGTTCTCCTTCAGGGGGACCATGAGCGAGTCGAGGAACGCGGTGCATCCGGACGGGTTGTCCGAGATCCCGGGGATGACGGGTTCGTTGCAGAACTGCAGGAACTGGGTCAGGGGGCGGGTCTCCCTGCCGAACAGGCGCAGGTCGTCCTCCACCAGCACGTCCCCGTTCACCTCGGCGTCCCTGAGTATCATGCGGTTGAGTCCCACAAGGCGCGATTCGCCGGAGTCCTGGAAGTCCCCCACCGCACCGACCACCGCGAGGAACGCGAGGTCCGTGTTGGACGGGTCGACGGCCCTGGAGAGCAGGTACGTCATGCCGGCCCCGCACACCTCGTACGAACCGTCCATGCCGTACACGTGGGGGTTGAGGTGGTGGATCGAGGTGAAGCTGTCGAGGACCGTCTGGTCCCTCCTCCACCTGGGGTCCGGGACGTGGTGGTCCGTGACGATTATCCCGCTGCGTCCGAACTCGGACAGGTATCCGCTGCCGAGGTCGCATATCCACACGGCGTCCTCCTCCGCGGAGTCGACCATCGAGATGGTGTCCTCGGTGATCTTCTTCTCGAAAACCGTCCTGCGCGGGATGCTGAGTCTGTCCGCCGTGATGGATGCTACCGCACCGGCGGATATCCCGTCGGCATCGATGTGGGACACTATCAGGACGCTGCGGGATCCCCTGAGGGCGGTCGCCGCCTCGGAGAGGTCGCGCTCCATGCGGCGGAGGTTACCACCTGTAGCCGGCATAACCGGTCACCATCCTGTCGTATATCGTGTCGGCTATGGTCTCCAGGTTGACCGTGTCCGCCCGGTTGTACTCCGTGAGTATGTCCAGGGCGTCCCTGTCCCCGTTGCGCACCCACTGCTTCCAGAGGCGAACGGCCATCGCACCGTCCACATCCCCGATCTCCTCCGATCTGGCTATGCCGAGCTCCGCCTCGAGCGGCTTGAGTCCCCCGCGGAACCCGACCTTGCGGGATGCGAAGCGGAGGTCGAAGTGGGGCAGGTCCAGGTCCACCTCGGGGAAGCTGTTCCTGAGCACCGGGACGTCGAAGCAGCTCCCGTTGAAGCTGACGAGCATGCCGGCGCCGTCGAGCGCATCGGCGAGCGCCCCGGGCGTGAGGTCTATGCCCTCGGTGAGGGTCACGGTGCGGTCGTGGCGGTGGACGGTGACGACCGTCACGAGGGCGTCCCTGCTGAGTCCGTCCGTCTCGATGTCCAGGTACGCCGCCCTGTCCCTGAAGCGCCTGTACATCCTCCAGTGCTCGCCGCGGGGGAGCATGTCGCCGAGGAGGCGGCACTCCCCGGAGTCGAGGAGCTCGGACGCCTGGGTCAGCACCGCGTCGCCGCGTTCCTTGAGGGATCTGCCTATGCATCCGATGGAGTCGGCCGAGACGAAGTCGTCCCAGGTGAGGACGCCCTCCTCCCAGAGGGCCATCTCCTTCTTGGCGCCGACCGAGGGGAGGATCTGGAATGTGTGCTCTATCATGACGGGGGGCGATCGTCAGGCGACATGAAAAAGAGAACGGTCCGGACACAGGTATATAGGGCGGGGACCATCCCGGCACCATGAGGTCCGTGGAGGTCATGCCGGGTGTGAGGGTCACCAGCGACAGGTGCCTGGTGCTGGACGAGGGCCCCACCGTGGTCCTGGGGGACCTGCACCTCGGGTACGAGAGGGCGCTGGAGCAGGAGGGGATGTACATACCCAGGATCAACACGGAGTCCATCCGCGACGCCCTCAACGAGATCCTCTGCCGCTACGAGCCGTCCCGGGTCGTACTCCTGGGCGACGTCAAGCACGACTTCAAGAGGTCCAGCTACGAGGAGAAGGCCGAGGTCCGCAGGATCATGACCCTCCTGTCGGAGGCCGCGGAGACCGTGGTGGTCAAGGGCAACCACGACAACTACCTGCAGAACATAGTGGCCGACATGGGGATGCTGGTGGTGGACCACGTCGACATAATGGGGTTCAGGCTGGAGCACGGGCACGTGGACTCGGGGGTGCGTCCGGTGATCATCGGCCACGAGCACCCGTCCGTGAGGATACCCGGTTCCGTGGGTGGGGGGCTGAAGGTCCAGTGCTTCGTCCACGCCAGGGCGGACGGCGTGATGGTCCTCCCGCCTTTCAGTCCCTTCTCGTCCGGCAACGATCTCGTCCTGGACAGGGGGTGCGTGATGGCCCCTGCGCTGAGGGCATCGGACTTCGCCAACGCCGACCTGTACGGGGTCACCGACATGGGCGTCATGAGGCTGGGGACGCTCCGCGACCTCAGCGACATCTCGATCTGATGCGTTTTCGACCGGATCATCGCCTTTTGGTCCCCTCAAATCCCGCGGACATCCGCCTTTAAGTAATAGTAAGCTATTCCGCACGCAAGGAGAAATTCAACATGACAATGACTCCCAGAGACAGAGTACTTGCAGCAATGAAGCAGGAATCCCTCGACAGGCCCCCTGTCGCAATCTTCACCCAGTCCTCCACCCTCGGACAGATGGAGAAGGTCGGCGCAGCATGGCCCGAGGCCCACAAGGACGCCGAGCTCATGGCAAAACTCGGAGCAGCACAGGCAGACGTCTTCGGATTCGAGTGCGTCAGGGCACCCTTCTGCCTTACCGCAGAGTCCGAGAGGCTCGGTGCGACGGTCCAGGTCGACAAGAAGGACGCATCCCCCATGATCAAGACCCACCCCTGCCACTTCGACCCCATGATGGGCGAGTACGACGACCCCTCCTCCCTCATGTCCCCCGAGGAGTTCATCGCAGGCGGAAGGCCCGGCGAGGCAATCAAGGCAATGGAGCTCCTCGCAAAGTCCCACGGCGAGAACTACGCAGTCGTCGCAGGAAACACCGGTCCCTTCACCCTCACCGGTAACCTCGTCAACACCGAGAACATGATCTTCGGTATGATGATGGCCCCCGAGGAGGTCGACAAGTGGGTCGACGCCGTCAACCCCTACGTCACCGCATACACCAACGCACTCATGGACGCAGGAGCAGACGTCGTCCAGTGTTCCGAGCCCTCCGGATCCACCGACATGCTCGCACCCGACATGTTCGAGGCAGCAGCAGGAAGGCACGTCAGGGTCTCCCTCAAGCCCAGGGCAGACAAGTACACCGTCCTCCACATCTGCGGAGACACCTTCCCCATCCTCGACCAGATGATCGGCACCGGCGTCACCGGAATCTCCATCGAGGAGAAGGTCGAGCCCGAGAAGGCAGCCGGAGCAGTCGGCGGAAAGACCGTCCTCGTCGGAAACGTCGGATCCGTCAGGCCTCTCTTCCAGGGAACCCCCGAGGAAGTCGACGCAGCCGCAAAGCGCTCCGCAGCAGCCGGCTTCAACGTCATCTCCTCCGGATGCGGTATCGCAGTGGCAACACCCGATGCCAACATGGAGGCCCTCGTTAAGGCAATCAAGTCCCTCGCATAAACGGGACGATTCACTTAACAAACATCTTCACGGTCCCCGCCTCCGGGCGGGGGCCCAACATACTTCTGCAACTCATATCCCGGTTCCCCGTCGCAAGGGGAAACAGTTAATATCCACCATCCCTAGGACATCCCCATGTCGGACATTCTGGACAAGAACAGGGAGTTCGCCGAGGTCATGAGGACCGTCCTCAGGCTCAGGGGCGAACCCGTCGCGGTCAGGTTGATCAGGGAGGACGAGGACTTCCCCGAGGGATACGAGGTCCCGGAGCTCCAGCTCGGCCACTGCCAGGCGATCTTCAGGGCGAGGGACGGGGAGTCGTTCAAACTCCCCCTCAGTGCGGAGAACTGCATGGTGGGGACATCCGCCCTCAACATGAACGAGACCCCCGACAAGGTCGTCTCGGGGGACTTCCACGCCGGTCTCGGCATGCACGACAGTCCCGAGGCCGCCGCCAAGATGATCGCGGACCGCATGATCGTGCCGTTCAAGACCAAGGGCGAGGTCGTCTGCCCCCTGAAGGATGCGGACTTCGTCCCCGACGTGGTCACGCTCGAGGACATACCCGAGAGGATCTACTGGGTGGTCCCGCTCGCGACCGCCGAGGAGGGCGGACGCGTCACGTTCACAACATCCCCCTTCCAGTGCGCCTGCGAGGACATAACCGCGGTGCCCATCTGCACGGGGAAGCCGAACATCTCGCTCGGCTGCTTCGGATGCAGGAAGAAGACCTCCATGGCGGCGGACGAGCTCGCATGCGGTATCCCGTACGACATGATCCCGGGATTCGTGGAGCGCCTGAGGAGGTACTCCGCCGGCATCATGACCAAGGCGAAGCGCGACTGAGGTCCAAACGGCCCGTCCGTGCGACCGGGCGGGCCCCTTCACAAACATTATTATACATGTGGTCGGCCCGTCGTCGTCCGGGCTGGAACCGCACACGTTTCTGAGGATGCTGGGACATGCGACGGCATCGTCCGAAGTTATCGATTTTGCTATGGTTTTATATTGTCAAATCCGATACCGTAGCTTGCAAGGGGTAATGTGGATTCGGAATAATTCTTGAGGTTTCTTGGGGATTTTGAGGCTTCCACGACATTTATCGAGAAAGGAGGTATAAAATGCCAAAATACGAGGACGTAATCGACTTGTATGACGACAACGGAAAACGCATCGCGAAAGACATTCCGTTGGAGGCCATCAGTCCGTTGCGCAACAATGCGATCAAGAAGATCGTTTCTCTGACAAAGAGGACCTGCGCCATCAACCTTGCCGGAATTGAGAAAGCACTCAAGTCCGGTTCCATGACCGGCGGCGGTGTCATCATCAAAGGAAAGGAGATCGACATCCCTCTCGTCAAGAACGCCGACAAGATCGCAGAGCTTGTCAAAGAGAAAGTCCAGGTATACGACGGCGATGGAACCATCTCCCAGGTCAAGTCCGACGGAAAGAACGTCGTTGTCGTTGTGCCTGAGGAGAGAATGAACGCTGGAATCGAGTACACCACTGGATTCACATCCGTCGCAGCAGCAGCCACCGAGGCAATCATCGACACCTTTGACATCCCCATGTACAAGGCTAACATGGTTAAAGCTGCAGTTTGGGGAAGGTACCCCCAGACCGTCACATTCCAGGGTGCAAACGTCAAGTCCATCCTCGAGGTTCCCCAGAACAACGAGGGTGCTGGATTCGCACTCAGGAACATCATGGCCAACCACGTTGTCGCACTCGTCAACAGGAACGCCATGCAGGGAGTCGCACTCTCCTCTATCTTCGAGCAGTGCGGATCCTACGAGATGGGAGATGCAATCGGAAACTTCGAGCGTGGATCACTCCTCTCCTTCGCGTACGAGGGACTCAACGCCAACAACATGCTCTACACTCTCGTCAAGAAGAACGGAAAGACCGGAACCGTCGGTACCGTTATCGCATCCCTCATGGAGAGGGCAATCGACGATGGAGTCATCCGCGTGAAGGAGACCCTGCCCTCTGGATACAAGGTCTACACCACCGATGATCTCCCCAAGTGGAACGCATACGCAGCAACCGGAATGGTCGCAGCAGTCATGGTCAACGTCGGAGCCGCAAGGGCCGCACAGGGTATCCCCGGAACCGTCCTGTACTACAACGACCTGCTCGAGCACGAGTCCGGTCTCCCCGGAGCAGACTACGGAAGGTCTGAGGGAGTCGGAGTCGGTATGTCCTTCTTCTCTCACTCCATTTACGGAGGAGGCGGACCCGGTCTGTTCCACGGAAACCACGTCGTTACCAGGCACGCAAAGGGAGTCCTGATCCCCGCCGTCACCGCAGGAAACTGTCTGGACGGAGGAACACAGACCTTCTCCGCAGAGGCCACATCCGGTCTCTTCAGGGAGGTCTTCGGAGACATGGAAGAGTTCCAGAAGCCCATGCAGTACGTCGCTGCTGAGGCAAAGAAGGTGAAAAAGAAACTGTGAGGCCTTGTTATGTCAAGTCCCATCAAACCTACAGCCGAATACGCCGAGAAACCCCTCCCCGAGGTGCAGATTCTCACGAACCGCCTCCTCAGTGCCGATTCCACCGAGAGGGTCCTGAACGCTCTGGATGTGATTCCCAACATCAGGCAGATCAACATGACTGGTGAGAGCCTTCCCAAGACCATCAACAACGGACCCGGCAAGGGACACGCCAACAACCACACCGAGCGTAAGATCATCCACGTGGGCAACCAGGAGGTCGAACTCCGTTACCTCGTCGGAGGGTTCTACATCGAGATGGATGTTGAGTCGGAGGAGGAACTCGATGCTAGGTTGGAGGAGATCAAGGCCGCGTGCGATGCGACCATCGAGCACGGTTACACCCTCCAGGTTGGAAGGTACTTGAAATACAAACCTACACTACATGATTATAGGAGTGCATAATATGGCATACAAGAGACAGTTCTATCCCGGTAACTCCGTCCCTGCGAAAAACAGGCGCAGATACCTGGACCCCAAAGTCAAACTGAAGCAGCTCCGCGATGTCTCCATGGACGACGTTGTCAGGATCATGGGACACAGGAACCCCGGAGAGGACTACAAGTCCATCCACCCCCCGATCGAGGAGGGCAAGGAGCCCGAGTGCCCCATCAGGAAGCTCGTCGTTCCCATCGAGGGAGCGAAACACGGAGACCGTGTCAGGTACATCCAGTTCGCTGACTCCGTCTACTTCGCACCCATCTCCCCCTACCAGAGGGCATGGATGTACCTCTCCAGGTACAGAGGAGTCGACACCGGAACCCTTTCCGGAAGGCAGATCATCGAGGTCCGTGAGAGAGACCTCGAGGTCATGGCAAAAGAGATGATCGACAACGAGACCTTCGACCCCGCACTCACCGGAATCAGGGGAGCAACCGTTCACGGACACTCCTGCCGTCTCGATGAGAACGGACTCATGTTCGACGGATGGCAGAGGTACGTCTGGGACGACGAGAAGAAAGAGGTCGTCTACGTCAAGGACCAGGTCGCTATCCCCCTCGACAGGAAGATCTCCGTTGGAAAGCCCAGCCCCCTTTCTGACCTCAGGAAGAGGACCACCATCTTCAGAGCAGACGGTGTTGACATGAGAGACGACAAAGAGGTCACCATGTACGGACTCAGGATCCACAAACTGAGGACCCTTGGTGGATACCAGCCCTGGAAGGTTAAGGGAGAGTGATTACCATGGCAGGAAAAGAGAAGCTGTTCATGGACGCATGCAAGAAGAAATTCAAGGAAGAGCCTACCGACATCTCCACCAAGTACTACTGCTACGGTGGATGGAAGCAGTCCAAGTCCAAGGTCGAGTTCCAGAAGACCGCAGACGAGATCGCAAAGAAGCGTGGAGTCCCCATGCTCAACGAGGACATCGGAGTTCCTCTCGGACAGAGGTCCTGGATGCCCTACCAGCTGTCCCACACCGACATCTACGCAGAGGCAGACGACCTGCACTGCGTGAACAACTGCGCAATCCAGCAGGCATGGGACGACATCAGGAGGACCATCCTCGTCGGACTCGACTCCCCTCACCAGACCATCGAGAGAAGGCTCGGTAAGGAGGTCACCCCCGAGACCATCAACGCATACCTCGAGACCGTCAACCACACCGTTCCCGGTGGAGCAGTCGTTCAGGAGCACATGGCAGAGGTCAACCCCGCACTCGCTTGGGATTCCTACGTCAAGGTCTTCTCCGGAGACGACGAGCTCATCGACGAGATCGACTCCAGGTACGTCCTCGACATCAACAAGCTCTTCCCTGCAGAGCAGGCAGAGCAGCTGAAGGCAGCCGTCGGAAAGACCCTCATGCAGTCCGTCCGTGTCCCCACCATCGTTGGAAGGCTCATGGATGGAGCAACCGTCTCCAGGCACGCAGCAATGCAGATCTCCATGGCATTCATCTCCTCCTACAAGCTCGCAGCAGGAGAGGCAGCCATCGCAGACTTCGCATACTCCGCGAAGCACCAGTCCCTCAACATGGGAACCATGATGCCCGCAAGGCGTGCAAGGGGACCCAACGAGCCCGGAGGAATCCCCTTCGGATACATGGCTGACATCACCCAGTCCGACCGTGTCTACCCTGACGACCCCGGACGTGCAGCACTCGAGGCAGTCGCCCTCGGAGCAGCCATCTACGACCAGGTCTACCTCGGTGGATACATGTCCGGAGGAGTCGGATTCACCCAGTACGCTACCGCAGCATACACCGACAACATCCTCGAGGACTACGTCTACTACGCAATCGACCAGATCAAGGACAGGTACGGAGGATTCTGCAAACTGGACCCCTCCAACACCGACGAGATCATGAAACTCGGTGACGACATCAACGCATACGCTCTCGAGATGTACGAGAGGTACCCCGCTGTCATGGAGACCCACTTCGGTGGATCCCAGAGGGCAACCGTCGCAGCAGCATCCACCGGAATCGCTGGTGCAATGGCAACCGGAGTCGCGGATGTCGGTCTGAACTGCTGGTACCTCTCCATGCTCCAGCACAAGGAGAGGACCGGAAGGCTCGGATTCTACGGATTCGACCTCCAGGACCAGTGCGGTTCCGCCAACTCCTACGCATACAGGTCCGATGAGGGTCTCCCCGCAGAGGTCCGTGGACCCAACTACCCCAACTACGCAATGAACGTCGGTCACCAGTCCGGATACACCGGTATCCCCAAGGCAGCTCACGTTGCCCGCGGTGACGCATTCACCTGCAACCCCTTCGTGCGTGTTTCGTTCGCTGACCCTGCACTGGTCTTCGACTTCGCAAACATCACCAAGGAGATCGGACGCGGAGCCCTCAGGGAGTTCGTGCCCGCCGGTGAGAGAAGCGCTGTCATCAAAGGATGATCACCTTGAAAAACGGAGACATCTTGAAGTACTTGCCCACATCGACGGTTGGCAAGGTGCAGGACATCAAGGAGGAGAACGGTGTCGTCTGGGTCAAACTTGACTTCACCGGACTCTACTACGATTCCACGTACCTCGTCCCGGCGGATGCGTCCGAGTACATCGAGGTCTCCTTCAAGGAGCGTTCGACGTACGAAGGAGGCATGAGATCCATCGAGGATATCAGGAAGGAGTCCGAAGAGGTCGACATCTCTGAGTTCATGCCCTCCGGAGGCGGATAAACCCCTTCCCAAACCTTTTACCCAACCCCTTCCCCTTTTTCCATCCCTTCGCTTCGGATTCCGATGAGTGCTTTCCCACACGTGTCCAACATACGACATATTGTACACGTCCCCGTCCGATGGTTGATTAAAACGGTCCAACCGGGGACTATGCAGTGTTCAGGGAGGCTTAAGTAGGGTTCGTAGCTGATGGTTCCATGGCTTCCAACGAAGTAAAACCGTTCACACCCAACGCGGTGACCCTGTTGACGATCCTGCTGTCGTCCATGGTCATCCTCATGGGCGCGGCGGTCGTGGCTCCGGCCATCGAACCCATCGCCCAGTACTTCGGTGTGACGGACAGTTTCACCAAATCGCTCGTCGTCAGTCTCCCATCGCTCTCGTGTGCCATCACCGGGTTCGCCGTGGGGTACCTGGCCGACAGGCTCGGGAAGGTCAAGGTGTTCTTCGGGGCACTCGTCATCTTCACCGTCACCGGTGCCGCGGGTTTCGTCGCACCCTCCTACGAGGTGCTCCTCGTCCTCCGTTTCCTCCTGGGAATCGGAATCACCGGTATCTCGCTCACCACCACCGCCCTCATCGGCGAGTACTACACCGGCATGAACCGTGCCAAGGTCATCGGGTACCAGTCCGCGGCCATCGGTGTGGGGACACTCGTCCTCGAGACCCTCGGAGGTGCCATGGCCGACATCGGCTGGGCCTACCCCTTCCTCGTCTACCTCATCGGACTCCCCATCCTCGTGATGGGATTCGTCTCCATCAGGGATCCCTCCAGGATCGCCAGGTCCAACGAGCAGTCCGGTGCCATGCCCGAGCTGGAGATCCCCGACAAGGGCAGGAGGATCCTGATCTGCTACCTCGTGGTGTTCATGGAGATGTTCCTGATGTTCTCCGTTCCCATGAACTTCTCCGCCTACGTGTCGGAGCTGGGTGCCAGCTACACGATGTGCGGTCTCCTCATGGGTATCATGGGCGTGTCCCAGGGTGTCTTCAGCATCCTGTACTCCCGCAGGGCCAGCAAGCCCTCCGAGTTCAGTGCGTACGCGATAGCGTTCCTGCTCATGGCCGTGAGCCTGTTCCTGCTCTACATCCCCGTGATCTACGTGACGTTCATCAGCATGGTGTTCATGGGATGCAGCCTCGGTCTCCTGATGCCCACCGTCATCTCGCAGCTCTCCATGTACTCCACCGCGAAGACGTCCGGGAAGGTCATGGGAGGCTACTCCGTCGCACTCAACCTCTCCAACTTCGTGTCCACCATCGTGTTCGCCATCGTGCTGGGGGTCCTCGGATCCTTCTTCACGACATACGCGTTCGCAGGTGCCCTCGGTGTGGTGATGTGCCTCTTCTCCCTCGTGTTGAGGGCACGTCTCAACAGACCCGCTGTCGAGGACGAGGGGTCCGAGCCCTCCGAGATCCCCCTCATGTACAGCAGCATTATGGTTGCCACCGACGGCAGCGAGGGAGGTATGTACGCCATCAGGAACGCCGTGGCCGTCGCCAAGAGGAACTCCGCACATCTCACGGTGCTCTACGTGTCCGATCCCGAGGACTCCAGTATCATCGGTAACATCGCGACCGTCGATGAACTGCAGACGTCGGGAGGGGAGATCGCGCACACCGCGTTTGACAGGGCGAGGGAGATGGCTGCTGACATGGGTGTCGAGATAAGCACCCAGGTCCTCAGTGGCCGTCCTGCCGACGTCATCATCGCCGAGTCCTCCAGATACGACCTCATCGTCTGCGGATCGCTCGGACGCACCAACACCGAGAGGGCGCTCATGGGCAGTGTCGCCGATTCCGTCGTGCGCAAGGCCAGATGCCCCGTCCTGGTGTGCAGGAACAGGTCGTCCTGATGACAATGGGGGCGTGAGCCCCTCAAAACAAGTTAAAAGGGTCGGCCCGGTAACCGGGCCGACCATCATTCTCAGAGTCTGTTGAATGCGACCAGGACGGAGGCGATCTTGGGGTTGTCCGTGATCCCGTAGTGGTTCTTGATCATCAGGTCGCTGGTGGGTGCGGGGCTGCAGGACACGACGTCGCAGCATCCGTTGCCCTCGTTGAGTTCGGGGAACGACACGGGGGGCATGACGAACTGCTCCCCGCCGGTGGATTCCACGAGGGGGAAGAGGACGAAACCGTCGGACAGCCAGACGACGTCCTCCCTGTTCTCGTACTTCTTGGCGGTGAAGGGGAAGACCTCCTCGCCGATGACGTTCCCGTTGTGGGACACGAGGATGACGGTGGGTTCCGGCGGGGGCCTGAACCTGGGGTCCTTCACGATGCATATGACGCTGTCGCGCTCCAGGGCCTGTTTGAATCCCTGGTTGTCGACCTCGATGTTGCCCATGGCACGCACCTTGGCCTCCTCCTCACGGAGCTTCTCGAGGATATCCCTGTCGAGGTAGAAGGCGTGTATGACCCCTCTAAGACTACGTATTAGTTCTAACTGCGAATCTCCAGGTGCGTTCACATCGGCTGGCATGAGGTGCAAAAAGAGGTGTGGATTAAAAATGTTTCACGGGGGTTGCCCCCGTGTCACTCATCGATGAAGGTGATGGAGCAGTCGCGCTTGAGCCCGAGTCCACCGGCGACCTCGAGTGCCTTGACGATTCCCGAGGGGACGGGGCATGCGGTGTGGGGGATGGCATCGTTGGCCAGTTTGTAGATCTCGGACTTGTGGAACTCCGCCTCGACCTCGGCGTAGGGGCTGAGGGGCTCGAGCTTCCAGGACATCCTGAGCACGTTGGGACAGTCGCTCTTGATGTCGAGCTCGACGAGGCCCATGTCGTTCTCCTTGGCGGTGATGATGGTCTTCATCTTGCAGACGCCGGCATCGACACATACTTTACACTCACTCATTTTCATCACTTCTGAGTCTGATCAGGTTGTTGACCCCTGCCATCGAACGTATGTCCACGACACCGATAGCGGCGATGATACGGTTGTCCAGTTCGATAGGGGTGACGATGACCCTTATCCCCTTGTACGGGCCGGCAGTGGCGATCTTGCGGATGGTCGTACCCGCATTTATTACTTCTTCGAGGACGGGTCCGTTGTACGCGTTGTCGATCACAGCCCCGTTCTCGATCCTTATCCCGAGGTTGTCCCTGCTCTTGGCGCACACCGGGAGTCCGCCGACCAGGTCGTGTATCGCGAAGGCGAGGGAGATCATCTCGTTGGCGGAGCTGCGGGAGGACAGGATGTCCTTCAGCTCCCTGTTGAACTGGAACCCGCCCATGATGGTCAGACCGGCCATGACCGCCCCGATCTCCGCCATCTCGCGGGTGGGCCCTGTGCCGATGATGACCACGTCGTCGTTCTTGAGGTTGAACACCGACCTGACCTTCGACTCTATCTCCGGTTCGACAGGGTAGTCGGATCCGGGGAAGATCAGCTTGCCGTTGGAGTAGATGAGGGTCGTCGCACCGGTCGCACCGGACTTTATCGCCGCATCCCTCTCCTCGCACCCGTACCTGACGTTGCGTGCCATGCGGGGGACGCGGACCGCGCAGTCCTTGTCGCCGATGGTCAGGTCGCTGATGGACACGTCGGCGACGTCCATGTGCATGGTCTTCTTGAACTCGGCACCCTTGGCGGTGAGGCTGATCCCGCTCTTCCCGATGGAGATCAGGTTCTGCTCCTGTATGATGGAGAGGATCGTCCTCGTGCTTCCCTCGCCTATGCCCAGCATGGTGGACAGCTTCTTCCTGCCCACGGACGTCTTCTCGTCCAGGCACTCGAATGTCTTCCACATGTGGTAGTCGTTGAATTTGGGTATCGGTCCCCCGAGTTTCGATGGACGGACAAGCATATGGATGTATCATATATCCATCATAAAAACCTTTATCACCCGGAGCCCGTGTTTAACGGTGTTCAGTATTAACGGCACTATACCTTGGACGTGTTCCCAGATAATTTAAATTGTAGCAAATTGTCCGCGGGACATGGTCAGAGAGTCGGTCGATTTATTGGTAATTGAGAACGTGTCCAAGTCGTTCGATGGAAGATGCGTCCTCAAGAACGTCAGTGCCAAGCTGAGCACTGGCAAGATTCTGGGACTGATCGGTAAGAGCGCCGCCGGTAAGAGTGTGCTCATCCACATGATCAGGGGCAGCGAGGAGTACGCACCCGACGAGGGTCGTGTGATCTACAACGTCAACCGCTGCTGCAAGTGCGGCGACCTCGACCTCCCGTTCAAAGGTGTCCCCTGCGGCAAGTGCGGAGGGGAGACGGAGACCCTGTCCGTGGACTTCTGGTCGCTCAAGGAGAGCGACCCCCTCAGGCAGGCCGTGAAGGCGCACGTGGCGATCATGCTCCAGAGGACCTTCGCGCTCTTCGGGGACAGGTCCGTCATCGAGAACGTCATGGAGGCCATACCCGACGATGTCCACGGCGACGCACGCATCAACCGTGCCATCGACATGCTGAAGCTGGTCAACATGACCCACAGGACGACCCACATCGCAAGGGACCTCTCCGGTGGGGAGAAGCAGCGTACCGTCATGGCCAGGCAACTCGCCAAGGAGCCCCTGTTCTTCCTCGCGGACGAGCCCACCGGTACACTCGACCCCACGACCGCCGAGACGGTCCACCAGGGTCTCATCGACTACGTCCGCGACAACGGCATATGCATGGTGTTCGCATCCCACTGGCCCGAGGCCATCACCAGGATGGCGGACGAGGCCATCCTCCTGGATGCGGGGGACGTCCTCATGCAGGGCGAGCCCAAGGCCATCGCGGACGAGTTCATGAAGGACTACCACTTCGAGAAGAGCCAGGTCAGCAACCTCGGTGAACCCCTCATCGTCCTCGACGATGCCAAGAAGCACTACTTCTCCGTCGTCAGGGGAGTCGTCAAGGCCGTCGACGGTGTGTCCTTCGACATCAAGGAGAGGGAGGTCTTCGCGCTCGTCGGGTACTCCGGAGCCGGTAAGACCACAACGTCCCGTATGATCGCCGGGATGAGTCCCGCCACCGGCGGTTCCGTCAAGATCAAGATCGGTGACGACTGGGTCGACATGTCCGAGAGCGGTTTCTCCGGGAAGGGGAGGGCGACACCCTACATCGGGTTCCTCCACCAGGAGTACACACTGTACCCGTTCGACACCGTCCTGCAGAACCTCAGCACCTGCATCGGCATGAAGATGCCCGCGGAGCTCGCGAAGGTCAAGGCCATCCAGGTGCTCCTGAGCGTAGGTTTCCCCAAGCAGGACATCGAGAAGATCCTGTACTCGTACCCCGACTCCCTGTCCGTGGGTGAGTGCCAGAGGATCGCGTTCGCACAGGTCCTGATAAAGGAGCCCCGTATCATCATCCTCGACGAGCCCACCGGTACCATGGACCCCATCACGAAGACGATCATCGCCAAGTCGGTCGTCAACGCCAGGGAGACCCTCGGCGAGACGTTCGTCGTGGTCAGCCACGACATGGACTTCGTCATGAACTGCTGCGACCGTGCCGCGTTCATGAAGGGCGGCAAGGTCGTTTCAATAGGGGACCCCGAGGTGGTCCTCGAGGAGTTCGGTATGGAGCCCGTACCGGAAGGTGAATGAAGTTGAAGCAGAAGATGGGAAGGCACCTCAGCTTCGTGGAGTGCAGGGAGTCGATGGGCCTCGGTGTCGGAGGCGGTCTCGCCCAGAGGGCGACCATCTCCGAATCGGGCAGGGACGTCGTGGCGATCGCCATGGGTCCCGGCAGGAGGCATATCACGAAGCCGGTGTGCGAGATCACGTATGCCCTCCGCGAGGAGGGTATCGACACCAGCGTCCTCGTCGTCAACGCGGGGTCGGGTGTCCCGGCGGATGCCCCGGACATGACCACGGGGTCCTACTTCGGACTGGACCCCATAGAGGTCGAGAGGATCAGGCAGTACAAGGTGGCGCTGATCCACCTGGGCAACGTCCGCATGCACATAGTGTACAAGGCCAGGCTGATCCTCAGGAACGTCGGCATACCCGCCATCGTGGTGGCGCAGTGCCCCGTGGACTTCGAGGACTTCGCCGCGGTCGGTGTGAGGACCTCCGTGGTCATGCCCCCCGAGGACAAGATCCAGACCAAGGGCGAGATCGTCCACATCGTCACCGGCGTCGTCAGGGGTGTCACCTGCACGCAGGACAAGCTGGACGAGATCGTGTCCAAGGTCCAGTCGATGCTGCCGGAGCGTGGTTGAGTGAAGGTCGTCGTCAACGGAAAGGAGAGGACGGTGAGGGCGGGCTCGACCCTGAAGACCGCCGTGTCCGGGGAGCCCTACGTCAAGGGCACCCTGGTGTCCGTCCACCTCTCGGAGGAGAGGGTGATCAGGGAGACACGCGACTTCGAACTGGAGACCGACCGCGGGACCATGGTGATGCACCTGAACGACTCGCCCGAGGCCGAGATGTGGAGGACGTCCCTCATCGACAGGATGGCGGGGATCAACGCCAGATGGGTCACCCACGACATAGCGGCGTTCGGATCGTTCCCCACGGAACTGGAGGTGGACAGGAGCGAGCACATGTACAGGATGTACGACTGCTTCCTCTCGCTGGGCGGTTTCGACAACCACACCACCTACCTCATGATAGCCAGGGACAACCATGTGGGGTCCTACGGCGCCGGGGCCGCGGTCATCGGCAGGATAACCGTGGGCAGGCACCTCCTGGACCAGATCCGCGAGGGGGACCACGTGACATCGATCCGTCCCCTCATGTCCGAGACGAGCACGGAGAACGTCGTCGTCACCAGGGACCTCTCCATGAAGCTCGAGGAGGGCTACAGGATAGAGACCAACGTCGCGGTCGACCTCTCCAGGGAGTCACCCGAGTCCGCCGAGCACGTGCTCGTGCTCACATCCCACGGGACAATGGGCGCCACGGACGTCACGGGCAGCTACATGGCGTGCTCCGACGACCTGGACGTCAAGATCCCGGTGGAGTCCACGGGGATCAGGGACGGTGGCACCGTCACCGTCAGGAACCAGGGTCTCGGAACCGGACGCATACACATCTACAAGGACCGCAGGCAGCTCTCCCCCAACCACAACGTGGCCGGGAGGGTCGTGTCCGGGCGGGCCATCATAGCGCAGGCGTCGCAGGGCGACGTGTTCACGGTCACGACCAATCCCGCACGCGCCCTCGCCGTGGGCATGACCCAGGAGGCGGGACGCGCGTTCCTCGAGTCGAGGGGCATAGTGCAGGTCAGGACCGGCGACACGTCCGACGACGCGATCATCGTGGAGCAGAGCCCGGAGCAGACCATGGCGGCCCTGGAGGCCGGACAGGTCGAGACCTTCGGGGTCCCCAGGGAGGACGTCCACAGGATAGAGCTCACGGACAAGGACCCGGCGAGCACGCACTACTTCAGGAAGGTCACGGGACTGAGCCACAAACCCGTCGGAATACTGAAGGTCCAGTTCACGTTCGAGGGGCTCCCCATGGTCACGTTCTACGGTGACGAGATGAGGGGGAAGAACCTCTACCCGCAGAACCCGTTCAAGAAGGTCAAGCGCGGGGACATCGGACTCACCAACCAGGCGAGGCCGCACCACGGCCTGATAGGCATCAGGCTCGACGACAGCAAGGACTTCGGCCCCACCGGGGAGGAGCCCTACGGCACCAACATCGTGGGCAGGTTCAAGGGCGACCTGGACAGGCTCATGGAGGGACTGGAGCTGGAGCAGGTCGTCTACATAACGGAGGAGGATCTATGAGCCAGGAGAGGGAGACAAGGCTGTTCATGATATCGCCGAGGTCGATGCTGACCCCGGACCAGCTGGTCCGCATGGTGCACGCCTTCGGTGCGGCGGCGATCGTCAAGGAGACCTGCTACGGGTGCCTCGTGGAGGGACCCAGGGAACTCGTCCTGGACATCCTGTCGAAGGTCAGGGAGACGTACCCCAACGAGGTGTTCTCGAAGGTGAGGGCGTACCCCTGCAGCGACCCCAGGAGGTGCCGTGCCCAGCACGGGACCAGGCCCGGGTACGCACAGCTGGAGGAGGAGTGGGAGCTCCTCTCCAGGATACAGTACGGATTGGAGAACATAGAGAGGGGTGCCAAGTACGAGGCTCCGGCCGAGAGGAAGCGCATCCCCGTAAACGATTTCAAAAGGATTTGCGAGGTGCAGTGATGAAGATCTTCATAGACCCGCCCAACAGCCTCGTGCTGTTCGATCTGGTGGAGAGGTTCGGACACGAACCGCTCAGCGCCATGGCGGCCATTCAGGAGAGGGTGGACAACCTGGAGGTTGACATGCCGCCCATGAACGTCACCCTGGACGACGTCGTCAGGGGACTCAAGTACGCCGGAGTGGAGGTCCCCTCCGGAATCAGGGGGAGGCTCGCCGTCTGGGGCCCCCTCATAGAGGAGGCGGATGCGGCCATCATCATGGACGACTGCCCCTACAGCTTCGGTTGCGTCGGATGCGAGCGCTCCAACCTCATGGTGAAGTACCTGATCAAGAGGCGCGGCATCCCCACGTTCCACGTGTCGTATCCGGAGACGGACGAGCAGGCGGTGGACTTCGTGGCGCAGACCAGGGAGTTCCTGGAGGGATTGGAATGACGATAAAGATCGCACAGTTGTCCTGCGGTACCGAGTACAGCAGCGTCCAGTACGAGATCGAGAAGGCGGCAAGGTCCGTCGGGGCGAAGATCGTCTACCCCGACGTATCCGCAGCGGACATCGACGACGCCGTCAGGAGGTTCGGGTTCAACCCCCGCTCCCCGCAGCTCAAGCTGATGATCGCCAGGGCCGCCCAGCTCGCGGACGGCAAGTACGATGCCGACGCCGTGTTCATCACAACCTGCTTCAGGTGCGCCGAGGCCGCACTGGTCAGGAACGAGCTCAGGAGGTTCATCCAGGAGAACACCAGGCTGCCCGTGGTCACGTACTCCTTCACGGAGAGGCTCAAGGCGTCCCAGCTCCTGACCAGGATGGAGGCGCTGGTCACCATCGTCACCAGGAAGGAGCTCCTCGCCAGGGAGAGGCAGACCGGCATCACCGTCGGTATCGACTCCGGATCGTCCACGACCAAGGCCGTGGTGATGGAGAACAACAAGATCATCGGCAAGGACTGGACCCCGTCAGGGGATGTCGTGGCGTCCGCCACACTGGTCCTCAACAACGCGTTGGAGATGGCCGGCATCGAGATGAAGCAGGTCGAGGCCATCGGAACCACCGGCTACGGGCGCTTCACCCTCGGCGACCACTTCAACGCGAAGCTGGTCCAGGAGGAGCTCACCGTCAACTCCAAGGGCGCCGTGTGGCTCGCCGATAAGCAGAGGGGCGAGGCCACCATCATCGACATCGGTGGTATGGACAACAAGGCCATCACCGTCCGCGACGGTGTACCCGACAACTTCACCATGGGCGGCATCTGCGCCGGTGCGTCCGGCAGGTTCCTCGAGATGACATCCAAGAGGCTCAAGATCGAGGTCACCCAGCTGGGTGCCCTCGCGGACCAGGGCAACTGGAGGAACGCCAAGATGAACTCCTACTGCTCCGTCTTCGGTATCCAGGACCTCGTCACCACCCTGGGGGAGGGGAAGAGGTTCGAGGACGTCGCCGCCGCGGCGTGCCACTCCGTCGCCGAGCAGGTCTACGAACAGCAGCTCCAGGAGATCGACGTCAGGCGCCCGATCATCCAGGTCGGAGGCACGTCCCTCATCTCGGGTCTGGTCACCGCAGTCGGTGAGGTCCTGGGTGAGAGGCCGATCGTCCCGCCGGACTCCCAGTACATCGGTGCGGTCGGCGGCGCGCTCCTGAGCTCCGGACTCCTGTGAGGGGATCAGATGGAGATAGAGGTGACAGGGGACGAGCAGTACGGTTCCGACGTCTACTCGAAGCTCTTCGAGGAGATCATGAACGACCTCAACAAGGCCGTCCTCATCGACAGGGTGAAGCTGGTCCTGAGACCCTCGGTCCCCCTGTTCGTGTTCTCGATCGCCCTCAGGGCGGAGCCCGGCAGCAAGAGCATCGCCGACGTGTCCACCGTGAGGATGGAGTCCACGGGCGTGCACGTGACCATCACGCAGGAGCGCTACGCCCCCGACATCCTCGCCGCACTCTGGGCGAGGTACGGCAGGTCCAACGTGTACCAGCAGACCCGTTTCGACATAGACGTGACGGGTGCGAAGGAGTCGGACATGGCCGAGATGATCGTATCCTCCGGGGAGGAGGACAGGCGCGAGATCATGGGTGCGATCTGGAGGACGATGCCCGAGGGCATCAAGAACCGCCGCACCCTGGTGGACGGCAACGTCATAACCGTGATCGCCACGGAGGAGATTCTCCTCCCGGAGATGGTGCAGGTGGGCCGCGAGGTCCACGAGTCCATGGGGGGTGCCGCCGTTGTTTGAGGTCATGATGTACGACGGGGGCGTCTACCGCTCCGAGGAGCTCTTCGAGATAATCGAGGACGTCGGAGGGGTCGTGCTCCAGAAGAACAGGAGCTCCCAGATGCTGACCGTCATCATGTCCATCCCGGAGGAGGACAAGGAGGCCGTGTCCAGGGTGTGCGTGGACATCGGGGGTGTCGTCAAGGACGTCCCCCTCGCGGGCACCGAAATCGCCGTCGTGGGACCCACCCTCGGCAGGCACCACATGCCCCACCCGATCTGCGACATCGCCGAGGAGCTCAGGCGCTACGGTTCCATCACCGTCGTCATGGGCATGGCGAGGGGCAGGGGGAAGGCCACCGCCCAGATCTCCAGGACGGAGAGGGAGATCGTCGACGAGTACGACGCGGCGATCTTCGTCATGGGCAACTTCAAGAGCTGCGTCGAGGCCAAGGCCGACCTGGTCCGCGACATCCACGTCCCCGTGGTCCTCGTCACCGGACCCCAGCCCGAGGGCATAGACGACTGCTGCGAGGCCATCGTGTCCGGTGTGGGCCGCAAGGCCTCCAGGATGAGGACCCCTCCCGAGAGGGCCAAGCTGGAGGAGATCGCGGACACGCTCGAGGCGGTCCTGAGGGACAAGAAGAGGAGCCTGGAGGAGGACCCCCTGTTCGTCCATCCGTCCGAGGTCAAGCAGATCCTCGAGAACTACGAACCCATAGACATGTGCCTGAGGCCGGCACCGATGGTGCTCCATCTGGACGGACTCAGGATCAAGATACCCTATTCCGAGCACCGCGAGTACCTGGAGAACGTGATGGTCTACGGTCGCAGGCTCGGGGAGGTGGCCGACATAAGCCCCTCCAAGATCGACGACAGCAGCGTCATCGTCCGCATCAAGACCCGCTCGCAGGTCAGGGACGAGGACCTGAAGGCCGGGAGATGAGGCGTCCGGGAACGTACGTCCTCGTGGTGACCCTGGGCTCCGACACCGTGTTGGATGTCGGGGCCCTGGGCACCGTAAACCTGCGGGCCGGCACGTACTGCTACGTCGGCAGTGCGATGGGCGGCCTGGATCAGCGCATCTCCAGGCACACCTCGAGGGACAAGTCGGTGCGCTGGCACATAGATCGGCTGACCCTCGCCGCGGACGGCGTGTACGCATATGAGTCGTATCCGGACCCCGTGCCGGAGTGCACCCTGGCTCGCATGGCGTGCGAGGGCGGCATGGTCCCCGCGGTCGACGGATTCGGATGTTCGGACTGCCGCTGCCGCACCCATCTTTTCCGTGCGGATCCCGGGTCGCTGTCCGTCCTTGTTTCATCCGCGGGCCTGCATCCGTGGGGCGGACACACGCACCCCGGCATCATCTGATCCCCGGTCATCGGCCCACATCGTCGAAAACACCTCTGGGTCGATCTTCGTACATTCGGAAGCGTGCCATGCTACAACATGTCACACATTTAAATACCATGATAATCATTCGCACGGTATGTCCAATGTGGAAGAGATCATGAAACTCGAGAAGGAGTACGGCCTGTTCATCGGAGGGGAGTGGGTTCCCGCATCCGATGGTGGCAAGTTCGTGGCCAGATGCGCCGCGAACGGCCAGGTCCTCGCAGAGTGCGCAGAGGCGACGGAGGCCGATGTGGATGCCGCCGTGAAGGCCGCATGGGAGGCGTTCCCCTCGTGGGCCGCGAAGATGCCCGCCGAGAGGGCGGCCATCCTCAACAAGATCGCGGATGCAATCGACGCCAACGCGGAGCGTCTCGCCATGATCGAGGCGATGGATGTCGCCAAACCCATACGCGAGACCACGATCATCGACATCCCCACCACCGCAGACCAGTTCAGGTACTACGCCGGACTCATCCGCGGAGAGGAGGGAGCGGTCACCAAGGTGGATTCCAACACCATCGCGATGATGGTCCACGAGCCCCTCGGAGTGGTCGGCCAG
This sequence comes from Candidatus Methanomethylophilaceae archaeon, assembly GCA_017461225.1. Classification (GTDB taxonomy): domain Archaea; phylum Thermoplasmatota; class Thermoplasmata; order Methanomassiliicoccales; family Methanomethylophilaceae; genus Methanoprimaticola. Next base: position 2,499 of record JAFTYV010000023.1, on the reverse strand, counting down.
ATCGTTCCGTGGAACTTCCCCCTGATGATAGGATCATGGAAGCTCGCACCGGCACTCGCCGCAGGGAACACCGTCGTCTTCAAACCCTCGTCCGTGACCTCCCTCAGCGCACTCGTCCTGATGGAGATCATCCAGGACATAGTCCCCCCGGGAGTGATCAACGTGGTCACCGGTTCCGGATCCAGATCGGGACAGTACCTCCTGGACCATCCCGACATCCGCAAACTCTCGTTCACCGGTTCCACCGATGTGGGTTACAAGGTCGCGGAGGCCGCCGCGAAGAAACTCATACCCGCGACACTGGAGCTCGGCGGGAAGAGCCCCAACATATTCTTCGATGACTGCAACCTGGAGAAGGCCATCGACGGACTCCAGCTCGGAATCCTGTTCAACCAGGGCGAGGTCTGCGCGGCCGGATCGCGTGTGTTCGTACAGGAGGGCATCTACGACGAGTTCATGAAGAAGGCCGTCGAGGCCTTCGAGAAGATCAACGTCGGAATGCCCTGGGACATGGGAACCCAGATGGCGTCCCTCGTGGATGAGAAGCAGATGGAGACCGTCCTCAACTACATCGAGATCGGCAAATCCGAGGGTGCCAGGGTCGCATGCGGAGGATGCCGCCTCACCGAAGGGGACCTTGCCAACGGGTGCTTCGTCGCCCCCACGCTCCTCGTCGATGTGACCAACGACATGCGTGTCGCAAGGGAGGAGATCTTCGGACCCGTCGCAGTCGTGATCAAGTTCAAGACCGAGGAGGAGGCCATCGCAATGGCCAACGACTCCGACTACGGCCTCGCAGGTGCCGTATGGACCCAGGACATAAACCGCGCCCTCCGTGTGGCACAGAGGATCGAGAGCGGACGTGTCTGGATCAATTCATGCTCCAACGTCCCCGCCGGAATCGCCTTCGGTGGATACAAGAAGTCCGGATACGGACGTGAGATCAACAAGTGCGCGCTCGAGCACTACCGCCAGGTGAAGTCCATCGAGATAAGCACGCTGGAATCCCCGTTGGGATTCTACCCCCAGTGATAAGGAGTTGAGAGAGATGCTGTCATACACACTGATGCAGAGAGCCAAGATCATAGCCGCCCCCGGATCGGTATCGCAGATCGCCGAGGTTCTGAAGGACGCGGGTTACGGGAAACCCTTCGTCGTATTCGACCAGGGTGTCAAGGCCTGCGGCATCGCGGACAAGGTCCTCGATGTCCTGAGGGCGAACGGAATCGGTTTCGTGGAGTACTCCGATGTCGTCCCGGATCCCCCGTGCACCGTCGTGGAGGCCGCCGCGGACCTGTGCAAGTCCTCCGGATGCGACTGTGTGATCGCCATCGGAGGGGGAAGCTCCATCGACACCGCGAAGGGTGTGACCGTTCTGAGGTTCAACCCCGGCAAGATCCTCGACTACGCCGATCCCGCATCCAACATGGTCTACAGTCCCGGTCTGATATCCATCCCCACCACAGCCGGAACCGGAAGCGAGCTGTCCAACGGAATCATCATCACGAACCCCGAGACGCAGGTCAAGGTGCCGATCGTCGGTGACAAGGCGATGAGCGAGTACATCATCCTCGACCCCGAACTGACCCTCGGGATGCCCCCGGGACTCACCATGATGACCGGACTCGACGTGTTCTCCCACGCCATGGAGGCGTACACCACCGTGCTGTCCGGCCCCATGAGCGACATCATCTGCGAGAAGGTCATGCAGGACGTCGTGGAGTACCTCCCGCGTGTCGTCAAGGACGGCAGCGACATCGAGTCGCGCCAGAGGATGCTGGACTGCGCGTCCCTCGGGGGATGGATGCTGTTCAACTGCTGCGCACACGTGGGACACTCGTTGGCGCACGTGATCGGTGCGAAGTTCCACATCCCCCATGGTGCAGCATGTGCGTACGCATGTCCTGCGACCATAGAGTACATCGCCACCGCGGTGCCCGAGAAGATGCGCAAGGTCGGAACGATCCTCGGTGCGGAGTTCGACGGGACCGAGACCCCCGAGGAGATCGGGCGCAAGGCCGCCGCCGCGTACGTCGCGTTCCGCGACGGCCTCAACATCAAACCCCTGTCCGACTTCGGCATATCCAAGGAGGATGCGGTGGCGCTCGCCAAGGACATCACAACCGAGTGCTTCGCCCCCCTGACCCCCAGGAAGGTCACCGAGGAGGATGCGAAGATGCTCCTCGAGAAGATCTTCAGCTGAAGACCGATCCTGAAACCCGGTCCCGTCCCATCCAAGGGGGCGGGACCGCCACTTGCCCGGTACGGGGTCCCGGTCCCCGCCGTTCTCGTCCCCGGGACCATGTGATGCCAGCGGGGGCCGCGGTCGCGCTCCCCGTAAAGTTTTATCACACATGAGCGCGTACCTGCACGCGTAATATCATCCGCTTGTCAAAGCGGGAGGCATTATCATGAAGGCAGTTTGCAAGAACGATGAAATGATGGCCGAAGAGGTCGTCGAGAAAATCGAATCTGTTATGGGAAAGAGGATGAGCGAGT
>JAFTYV010000022.1 GCA_017461225.1 Candidatus Methanomethylophilaceae archaeon | reverse complement strand
TCGTTCGCTTTTCGTTCGCTTTTCGTTCGTTTTCGTACTTTACGATTCTTTGAACGATGATTCACACATCGCGCAGGGGACCGGGCACCACGTTTTTCATCTACATGGTCGACCATCCGGGGGACATGTTCGACCTATACGTCGTGACGGATTCCGGACTGTCCAGGGGACGCACCGATGCGGAGACCGCCGCACTCGCCTACGAGGGTGGGGCGGACGTCGTACAGCTGAGGATGAAACACGCCGATGGCAGGGCCATGCTGGAACAGGCGGAGCTGATCAGACGCAAGGCCGACGAGATGTGCAGGTTCTTCATCGTGAACGACAGGGTGGACATCGCCATCGCATCCGGTGCGGACGGGGTGCACCTCGGCCAGGACGACATCCCCGTTGAGGTCGCGAGGGACCTCATGGGCGAGTCGGCCATCATCGGGGTCTCGGTCCACGATGTCGCCGAGGCCGTTGCCGCGGTGGATGGCGGCGCCGACTACCTCGGGGTCGGATCCATCTTCAACACGTCCACCAAGCCGGATGCGAAGCAGGCGCTCGGACTCGACCCGATCGTGGAGATAAAATCGGCGGTGGACGTCCCCGTCGTCGCGATCGGCGGCATAAACCGCGGTAACATCCAGGACGTGATACGCGCCGGTGCGGACTCCGCGGCGGTGGTTTCCGCGGTGGTCGCCCAGGACGACGTCCGGACGGCGGCGCACGAGCTCAGGGACCTGATCCTGAAGGTGAGGCCCCATGTCCCGTGAGGGCTCCGTGACCGTGAACGGCTCGACGGTGCCGATAGGTCCGTCGACCACGGTGGGGGACCTGGTCAGGTCGCTCGGGTACGACACGTCCCGCGTGGCCGTGGAGTTGGACGGGGGGATATGCCCCCGTGCCACACTGGACGATGTGGTCCTGTCCGACGGGCAGGTGCTGGAGGTCGTCGGGTTCGTCGGAGGGGGATGATGAGGATCGTCGTAGACGGGGAGCCCGTCGATACGGATGCCCGCACCGTCGGGGACCTGCTTTCCGGGTTCCCGGAGGGTTCCGACGCGCTGGTCGACGGCAGGCACGTCCCCCGGGAGCATCCGCTCGCAGAGGGCGACCAAGTGACGGTGATGTCCGGTGCACGTTCCCTGGACTCCGCGACCACGGGCGACATCCTCCCCCCGAGGTACGGTCGTGAGACCTACGACCGCATACGCTCCGTACGCGTCGGCATCGCCGGTCTGGGCGGCATCGGGTCCCACGTCGCGGCGTCCCTGGTCCGTGCCGGGGTGTCGGACCTGGTCATCGTCGACATGGACGCCGTGGACAGGACCAACCTCAACCGCCAGAACTACACCTACGACGACATCGGCAGGTCCAAGGCCGAAGCTACGGCGGACACCCTGCTCCGCATCGACCCCGACATAAGGGTCGAATGGCACCACGTCCGGGTGGACGCGGACAACTGCGCCGACCTCTTCTCCGGATGCGGGATCGTCTGCGAGGCGTTCGACGACCCGTCCGCCAAGGCGATGCTGGTGGAGACCCTGCTGACCGATACGGACTCGACCGTCGTCTCCTGCTCCGGCATGGCGGGTTTCGACAGCTGCAACGGGATCGGCACGGTCCGCCGCATGTCCAGGCTGTACGTCTGCGGGGACGGCGTGTCCGACTCGTCCTCCGGGGCGGGCCTCGTCGCCCCCAGGGTGATGGTCTGCGCGGGCCACATGGCGCACACGGTCATCAGGTTGGCCGTCGGTTTCACGGACCCCTGAGAAAACCGTATATCCGTCCGAATGTTCCGTGACACCGATTGACATGGCGGACGAACTCGTTCTCGGAGGTCACAGGTTCACATCCAGGTTCATCCTGGGCTCAGGAAAATTCTCACTCGACATGACCCGCAGGGTCATCGAGAACGGGGGCGTCCAGATGGCGACGCTCGCCGTCAGGCGCGCCAGCTCCGACGGGGAGGGGAACATACTCGACCACATGCCCGAGGGGGTCACCCTCCTGCCCAACACGTCCGGTACCAGGAACGCGGAGGAGGCGGTCCGCATAGCCCGCCTGGCCAGGGAGCTCGGCTGCGGGGACTTCGTGAAGATCGAGATCATACGCGACACGAAGTACCTCCTGCCGGACAACAGGGAGACCATCAGGGCCGTCGGTATGCTCGCCGACGAGGGCTTCATCCCCATGCCCTACATGATGCCGGACCTGTCCGCCGCCAGGGACATGGCCGATGCCGGGGCGGCCGCCGTGATGCCGCTAGGCGCCCCGATCGGGAGCAACAAGGGGCTCCTGACCAAGGACTTCGTCAGGATACTCGTGGAGGAGATCGACCTGCCGGTCATAGTCGACGCCGGGATCGGACGCCCATCGCAGGCGTGCGAGGCGATGGAGATGGGGTGCGCCGCGGTCATGGCCAACACCGCCATCGCCACCGCGGACGACGTCGCCGGCATGGCCTCCGCGTTCAGGATGGCCATCGAGGCGGGACGCCTCGCGTACCTGTCCGGGCCCGGGAGGGTGCTGGACCGCAGGGCGGAGGCGTCGAGCCCGCTCACCGGTTTCCTGGGGGAGCCCAGATGAGGAGGTGGACGGACGCCGAGGACTACCACGACACGATGGAGTGCATAGACTCGGACGTTATGGACACCGTCCTGGAGGCGGTCCGCGGGTACGAGCCGGACTCGTACACGGAGTCCGACGTCCGCCGCGCCCTCGGCGGCGATCCCGGGGTGGAGGGTTTCGCCGCACTCCTGTCCCCCGCCGCGGCACCGCTCCTAGAGGAGATGGCCGTCGCCGCCCGCGACGAGACCCGCAGGCACTTCGGCAACTCCGTCTGCATGTTCACACCGATCTACACATCCAACCACTGCGACAACCGCTGCGTGTACTGCGGGTTCAACTGCGACAACGACATCAGGCGCGCGACGCTGACGCCGGAGCAGGTCGAGTCCGAGATGGGGGCCATAGCCTCCAGGGGGCTGCGCGAGATCCTGATACTCACGGGCGAGTCCCGCACCAGGTCCGATGTCGGGTACATCGCCGACTGCGTCACCGCCGCCACCCGCCACTTCTCCACAATCGGACTGGAGGTGTACCCCCTGAACACCGACGAGTACGCGCTCCTCCAGGAGCGCGGTGCGGACTACGTCACGGTGTTCCAGGAGACCTACGACCCCGTCAGGTATGCGGAGCTCCATCCGTCGGGGGCCAAGAGGGTCTTCTCCTACAGGTTCGACGCACAGGAGCGCGCGCTCAGGGGAGGCATGAGGGGCGTGGCCTTCGGGGCACTGCTCGGACTGGGTGACTTCAGGAGGGACGCGTTCGCATGCGGACTGCACGCCCACGCCATCCAGAGGAGGTACCCGCACGCCGAGATATCGTTCTCCCTGCCGCGTCTGAGACCTTACAAGAACGGCCCCTCCGGTCCCGCCCCCGTGGGCGAGGCGGAGCTGCTGCAGGTGTCGCTGGCGTACAGGCTCTTTATGCCCTTCGCCGCACAGACCATATCCACACGCGAGCGCCCCGGCTTCAGGGACGGGATCGTCGGGCTGAGCGCGACCAAGATCTCCGCCGGCGTCAGTGTCGGCGTGGGGGAGCGCAGCGGGACGGAGCACGGGGACGGGCAGTTCGAGATATCCGACACCAGGGACGTGGACGAGGTCGCCGCCGCCCTGAGGGGGCTCGGACTGCAGCCGGTCATGACGGACTACGTGAGGCTATGATCGCCGTCACATCCAGGGACCTGTGCCGGGAACCGCTCCCGGTGAGGGTCGGACGCATCGCATCCGCCGGTCCGGAACTTATCGTCCTGCGCGAGAAGGACCTGCCGCACGACGCCCTCCTGGACCTCGCCGCGGAGTGTCTGGCTATGTGCTCCGGACACGGTGTGGTGCTGTCCGTGAACTCCGCCGTGGACGTGGCCGAGGAGCTCGGCACCGGGGCGGTGCACCTGCCGATGGACGTCCTCCGCGACACCGACGTCTCCGGGTTCGACCTGGTGGGCGCGTCGGTCCACAGCACCGCCGAAGCCGTCGAGGCGGAGGCCCTCGGGGCCGACTACCTGATCGCGGGGCACGTGTTCGCCACGTCCTGCAAATCCACCGAGCCTCGCGGGACGGGTTTCCTGTCGGAGGTGTGCGGATCCGTCGGGATCCCGGTGTACGCCATAGGCGGGATCTCACCGGACAAGGTCGACAGGGTGATCTCGGCGGGCGCCGCCGGGGTCTGCGCCATGTCGTCCCTGATGGCGACGGACGACCCGGAGGGACTGGTGCGCGCCCTGTCCCGGGACATGTTCGCACCGCGCACGCGCGTTCGCAACTAAGTTTATTAATACAGCGAGCCGATGGGGAAAGCATGGGTTCACAGGATGAATATCTGCGTAACTTCGCCGTGCTGCTCACGGAGAAGGGAGTTGTCCCTCTGACGGATCCGATGCAGATCTCAGTCTACAACAGCCTCACCAACGGTATGAAGAGGCCCAGTGACATCTCTTCGGAACTCGGGATACCGTCCTCGTCCCTGCACTTCGTGCTGGACAAGATGGTCGATTCGGGGATCATAGTGAGATCCAAGCCCGACCCCGGGAAGAAGTCCGTCTACTATTCCAATCTGGCCCTGAAGATCGCGGGCTCGTTCGAACCTGACGAGTACGCGAAGGCGGAGGCGGAGGACACCTTCAACGACCCCTCGAGGTACTACAGCGGGATGTCGTCCGTCGCCAACATGCTCGACGTGTACACATCCGAGATCGGTCTCGACATGGACCAGATGAGGGGCAAGTACGCGTCCGACCTCGCGGATGCCTTCCGTTACGACATAGGCAAATGCGGCATGGAGGATGCGATCCTGAAGATCAGGGACGCGTTCGCCCACACAACCGGTTTCAAGTTCAACGTGTTCGCCCTCACACCCCTGACCCTGGTGTTCGAGGGTGACCGCAGCATGAGGTCCAAGATGGACATGATGACGCAGTTCGTCATCAGGGCGGTGGAGAACTCCACCGGGAGGACGTACACCGTCTCCAGCCTCGAGGACTTCGGAAACGGGGACAGCACGAGGATGAAGGTCGTGTTCGACCGCATCGAGAAGGTCCCCGAACCCTACATGAACCTCTCGCTCCCCCACGGGGCGCAGGTCGACCGCTTCATGATGGTCGAGCTGGACGGCACCGCGGGACTCATGACCAGCGACGTCCAGATCGACATAGTGGACGCAGTCTACGAGAGGCCCCTCTGCATCACCGACATCGTCAACAAGGTCAACGCACCCAGGTCCACCGTCACGTCCAACCTGCTCAGGATGGTCGAGGAGGGCATGGTGTCGGTGTTCTACTCGGAGTCCGGATCCGCCTACTACGGCCTGTCCTGCTCCATCCTCATGAAGAGGTCCCGCCATGTCAGCCGCGACCCCTACGCCGTGTCCGAGCTCCTGTCCGGAGTTGCCGACAGGGAGGGTGCGTTCATGGAGGGGTACCTGCTCTACACGCTCACCACCCTCAGGAACTACGGCTTCGACACCGACTACATGATGGTCGTCCTCGGCGCCAAGTACATGAGGGCCGCCGGACGCGACGGTCCCAAGAACTTCGACGTGTTCTTCGGGAAGATGTCCGACATCGCCCAGGCGATTGGACTCTCGCTCAACGTCGTGTCCGTCTACCCGCTCACCATAGGCATCTCCAGCAGGGACTCCGAGTCCGAGATGTCCCCCGCGATGACGTTCGTCAGGGGGATGGCCCACCAGGGACTGGAGATGGCCAGCAACGGTATCTTCGTCAGGAACGTCGAGGAGACCCCCGAGGACAGCAAGGTGTCCTTCAGGGAGATCTACCCCGCGCTCAGCATGACCCCCGTCGACGGCCAGGGCTCCGAGGAGCTGGCGGCGGCCGCGGGGACGAAGAAGAAGCGCACGTCGTCCGTCAAGACCGCCCTGCTCAACCGCAGCGCGAAGGAGAACGGGAAACCCGCCAGGACGGTCAGGTACATCACCGGCGTCATCATGATGGTGATGCTGGCGGCGGTGCTCATCGTGGCTAACGCCGGCGGCAACACCGCGGACGCGGACACCTACTCCGTCAACCTGGACGACTCCTGTCCGGACCTCCAGTTCTTCGACGAGTTCGGAAACGAGATCGACACCCCGGGATCCGCCGAGGTCGACTCCGTGCTCAGGTTCACCTCCTACGACGGGGGCGACCTGGGGACCGTGCGGAACGGGGTGGCCTATCCGCTGCAGGCCGACGACGACGGGATATACTCTGTCACCGTGAGGTCCGACATGACCATCCAAACCCTTTACCGCGTCACCCTCCCGGAGACCGGGGGGTACAGCGCATCGTTCTACAACTTCGACAGCGACGTCGACGAGAGGTACGCCTTCAACTTCACCGGCTACATAGACGCGGTGGAGTACGGCGAGATGTCCGGCGGACTCTGGATCTCCGAGCACGGAGCGGTCTGCATCGAGGCGGACGACGGCAACTACGTGTCCACCACCGGTTCCCCCTCCGACACCCTCCTCTGGGAGAGGTACATCTGCTGGGACCCCGACATGGACGGCATCGCCGTGTTCGGACTCCCCGAGAACCACGTGACCATCGACTTCGACGGCGAGTTCCTCGTGGACGGCAGGTTCGTGTCCGGGGACCTCAAGGTCCGCATGTGGAAGTACGTGTCCGCCAGGTTCGTCAGCACCGACGGCCCCGTCACCATAACCGCGACCGAGGCCGACGGCGACAGGAGGGAGCTCTCCCTGTACCCGGACAGCATCATCCGCTTCTTCACGGGGAACGAGGACCTCTGCATATCGTACGAACACAGGGGAATCGCCTGACGCACCCTGCGTGCGATCCGCAGTATTGTTTAAATCGGGACCGGGGGATTCGTCCCCCATGTTCTGTCCCTACTGCGGGAGGAGGTTCAGGGGGAGCCTGAACCGCTACTGCCCGTTCTGCGGCGAGTACATCTCGGACACCGTGGACCTCCGCACCAGGGGAACCTACATCCTCGAGGGCATCAGGTCGCTGTCCACCCCGGAGAGGGCCAGGGACAGGCACATACTCATCATCGGCGCCATCGCCATCGCCGTCATGCTCCTCGCCCTGGTGCTCATCACGTACCCTGAGGGGGAGCCCGACGACGGCCCCGTCGGGGAGAACATCCTGACGATAGGCGACGGGTACATCGAGCTCGGGGGTGCGTTCGCGGACGGGGACCTGAACGCCTACGTCAACTCCGGGAACGGTGTCGTCATCTACGTATCCAACGAGGCCGCGGAGGGTTACGACGAGTTCTACTGGATCCTCCACGACGAGAACTCCAACGACAGCGACAGCATAACGAGCACGGAACCGGAGATGCTCTGGATCCTGCCGGAGGCCGGGAGGTACACGGTGACCGCGTACCGCATCGTCGACGGCGAGAGCGAGTACGGCTCCGCACTCGTGGGGACGCTCATCTACAGGGGCGACAAGGACGTCAGGTACTCCTGGAGCCACCTCGGACACAGGAACGAGGTCACCGCCACCGTCACGATGGATGACGTCGTCCGGAGCTCGTCCGCGGACGCGGTCGGATCGGACGTGAGGTACGGTCTGTCCCCGGGATCCGTGTCCGAGCTGGTGACGACGTCCGGATCGGTGGCGACGCTCACCGACGGTCTCGCCAGGTGCTACGACCAGTGGTACGGCGACCACCGCACGGACCGTGTCGGATACGCATCGTTCATACTGTCCTTCGTGCAGCAGTGCATCGACTTCGCACACGACACCGAGAACTACCACCGCTCCGACTACTGGGCGTTCCCCGCCGAGACCCTCTTCAACGGCTGCGGCGACGAAGAGGACCTCGCGATCCTCCTGACGTCCATCTACAGGTCGGCGGGCTACGGTGCGGGGATCGTGAACATGCCGGGCGGGACCGTGTCCATGGTCGACATCGGGCAGCCCCCGTCGGAGACCGCCGCGGCGGAAGGCCACACGTACAGGACCATCAGGAGCGGCGGGACCGTGTACACGGTCGCGGACCCGCTCAGCGAACTGCCTGAGCCCAACCTGGGGTACCTCCGCGACTGCCACTCGTTCGACCAGTACGGAAGGAACTTCACGTACTACGGGAAGGCCTACACCGGCGACTACGGCGCGGTCGTCTGCTGACGTCCGTAGTGACATGGGATTGCCGAAGACGGCCCCCGGACCGTCCTCCCTGCAATCAGATTTTATACACAGTGGGGGTTGGAAGTCACATGGCGTTCAGGATCTCTATAGGACCCAAGGAGGACTACAAGCTCGTCGTCCTCGTCAGGAACGATGTGAAGATGGGCAAGGGGAAGGTCGCCGCCCAGGTAGGCCACGCTGCCGTGGAGTGCGCACTGTATGCGGAGAAGAAGGACAGGAAGTCCTTCGACGCGTGGTACAACAGCGGCCAGGCCAAGATCGTCCTGAAGGTCGACTCCATGGAGCAGCTCACCGAGTACATGAAGATCGCACGCGGCAACGGACTCCACACCGCGGTGATCACCGATGCCGGGAGGACCCAGATAGAACCCGGGACCGTCACCTGCATGGGTATCGGACCCGCACCGGTCAGCGAGATCGACAAGGTCACCGGCGACCTGAAGATGCTGTGATCACTCCACGGGGGTGAGCTCCCCCGTCACGGAGTCTATTATGAAACCCCATATGCGGACGTCGTTCGGGATCAGGGGGTGCTCCCTGAGCGTCCTCACGGACTCCCTGACCGACATCTCGACGCTGTCGAATCCGCAGAGCCAACGGTCGAAGTCCACCTCGAAGTACCTGCAGGTGGTGATCATCTCCTCCGTTATCCCGCGTGCCATCATGCGGTTCACCATGTCCGTCCCGCAGATGTGCTGGGCACCGCAGTCCGTGTGACCGATCACCATCACGTCCTCTATGCCGAGCTCGTAGATCCCGACCAGGATGCTGCGGACGGCGCTGCCGAACGGGTTGCTCACGATCCCTCCGGCGTTCTTGATCAGCTTGATGTCCCCGTTGCCGACACCGAGTGCCGCGGGGAGCAGCCTCACGAGACGCGTGTCCATGCACGTCAGCACGGCCACCTTCCTGTCGGGGTACTTGCTGGTGACGAACTCCTCGTAACCGCCGCCCTCGACGAACCTCCTGTTGTGCTCCAGCATCCTCTCGACGCTCATAGCGAACACCTCGCCATGCGGTCCACGGTGGGGCCGTCGATGTTGTACACCGAATCCAGGAACACCTGTCTGAACGTCCCCGGTCCGCCGGACACTGCGGCGGCCTCCTCGGCGGCCACGTTGAAGACGGTCACTGCGGACGCCACGGATCCCAGCGACATCCCGCAGGCGCCGACGTAGGCGCCGACCACCGACGACAGCATGCATCCCGTGCCGGTCACTGCGGACTCGAACGGGTGCCCGTTGGAGAGCACTGCCACCGACTCGCCGTCGGAGACGTAGTCCACCTCGCCGGTGGACACCGCCACGCACCCCCAGCGGCGGGCGATGGTACGGACGACCTCGGAGACGTCGCCGGACGCCCCCTCCGAATCGACACCCCTGACCCCTCCCCCGATACCGGAGAGGATGCCCATCTCGCCGTGGTTCCCCTTGATGACATCCGGACGGACGTCCGCTATCAGGGATTCCGCCACCATCCTGCGGAACGGCGTCGCACCCGCACCGACCGGGTCGAAGACCACCGGGACCCCGACGGACTTGGCGACCCTGCCCGCGGCGTGCATCGAACCGACCGTCCGGCGGCTGAGGGTGCCCATGTTCAGGACCAGCGCATCGGACACGGCCACCATGTCGGCTACGTCGTCTATGTCGTCGGTCATGACCGGCGAACCTCCGGCGCAGAGGCACATGTTAGCGCAATCGTTCACGGTGACGTAGTTGGTGATGTGGTGCACCAGGGGCCGCCTAGAGCGGACCTGTGACATGAAGACGGAAGGTTCGAGACCCATGGTGGTGGAATCGCATGCACGGTATTAATCCGATTCCGAAGGGGTACGGATCACGACCGTCGTGATGCCCATTAATATACGGCCCGCACATGAGCGCCCATGGACGAACGTGAACTGACCGACGATGCGAGGACGCTGCTTGGGAACCCCCGCAAGGCGCTGGTGGCCATGGCTATACCCATGATCATCGCGACGATCGTCCAGTCTGCCAACAACATGATCGATGCCATCTGGGTCGCCGGACTCGGGACCGCGGCGCTCGCCGCCACCGGTGTGGCCTTCCCCTACTTCTTCATAGTCATGGGCATCGGGAACGGCATCGGGGTCGGTGCGTCCCAGGCGCTCTCCAGACGCCTCGGTGCCGGTGACTACGAGGGGACCAACAGGGTCGCATCCCAGGCGCTGGTCATGTCCCTCGCGGCTGGGACCGTCGTGGCCGTCGCCATGCTCCTGATCGTCGAACCGGCGCTGATCGCATCCGGTGCCGGTGACTACCTGGAGGAGTGCATGGACTACACCGTCCCCATATTCATCGGGATCCCCATCATCGTACTGAGCTCCATCCTCAGCGGACTGCTGAGGTCCGAGGGTGCGTCCAGACGCTCGATGTACATCCAGCTGATAGGGGCGGGACTCAACATCGTCCTGGACCCGATCTTCATCTACATCTTCGGCTGGGGTGTCGCCGGGGCGGCATGGGCCACCATCCTCGCGATGTCCATCGGATGCCTGCTCGGACTGTACTGGTACTTCGTCAGGAAGGACACGTTCGTGAGGATCCCGCTCAGGGGCTTCCGCTTCGACCGTGCCGTGGATGCGGACATCCTCAGGGTGGGCATCCCCGCGTCCATGGAGATGATCGTCATGTCCCTGGTCATGATCGTCGTGAACCAGATCATCCTCCTCGTCGACCCCGTGGACGGCATAGCCATCTACTCCACCGGATGGAGGGTGCTGGACATGCTCATGATCCCCGCCATGGCGCTCGGATTCTCCGTGGTCCCCGTCTGCGCCGCCGCGTACGGTACGGGGAGGATGGACAAGTTCAGGGACGCGTACCGTTACTGCATAAAGCTGGGGGTCGGCATAATGACCGTGGTCATGGTCGTCGCACTGATAGTGGCACCGTACATGGTGTCCCTGTTCACGTACTCGGACGGCACAGCGCACCTCGCGGACGAGATGGTGATGTTCGTCAGGATCGGCGCCCTGTTCCTCCCGACGTTGATCTTCGGGATGGCCTCCGCGGGGATGTTCCAGTCCCTCGGCATGGGCATCAGGTCGCTGACGGCGACCGTGATCATGAACGTGCTCCGCGTGCCGATATGCCTCTTCGCCACCACGTTCGGATCGCTCACCGCACTGTGGGTGGGGATGACGGTGTCGGAGATCCTCGGTGCATCCATCGTCGCGGTCTGGGCGGTTGTCGTGCTGCGCGACGTCATTGCCCGCAGGGGGACCGCATCCCGGGATCACTGAGCCGGCTCCGGGAAGCCGTACACGTACAGGATGTCCTGCTCCGCGTATCCCCTGCCGGTGCTCCAGTAGCCGAGGACCGTGTTGGTGGTCTCGGCGAACGTGTAGACGGTGCCGTCGTGTGTGAACGTGTCGTCACCGGGGACGTTCAGGTCCCCCAGCGCCACACCGACCATCGCATGGTCGTAGAATACCATCAGGCAGGTGTCGTAGCCCAGCCTCTCCATGATGCAGCCGTACAGTATCGAGGAGTCCTCGCAGTCGCCCCCACCGTCCCACAGGGTCTCGGAGGGGTACTTCCAGAACTCGGTCTCACCGCGGGACGACGTGTCGGACAGGTACGGTATCTCCTGCACGAACCTGAGGACGAACTCCGCCATCGACCTGCCGTCCATGCCCTCGCCCATGGCGGCCAGCCTGTCGGCGACCGTGACGACGTAGGTGTTGTCCACCGTCATGTAGCGGCCGACCTCGTCCGGAGTGCCGTTCTGGTACCTCCTGTCCCCGTACGGGTCGTCATACGAATCCCTGGCCACGGTGGCCAGGTCCATCGGGAGCTCCATCGAGTACATCCTGCCGGCGTAGGTCCACCTGTGGGTGAACACCCTGTCCTCGTCCACCAGGACGTCAAGGTACACCGTGGTGCCGGAATCGACGTACCTCACCCTGTGGATCCCGGGATCCAGTCCGACGGGACCGGTCACGGTCGTGACGGATCCGTCACCGTCCACCATCTCCAGGGTCCCGTCTCCGGGATACTCCGACGGATCCAGGACGTTCCCATCCAGGACCGTGTACACTGAATCCGACCTGGCGTCGTACGTCTTCAGCGGGTCGATGCGGTCGACGGTCAGGGTCCTGTCGGCGGTCTCCAGCTCGCCGTCCACGTACCATCCCGCGGAACCGTCACCCACGGCCGTCAGCTCCACCGTGTCCCCTATCAGACACTCGCCGGGGTGGGTGACCGTCAGGGGATGACCGCACATCACGTCCGGCAGGAACGGCGTCCCGCACTCCACATGACCGGCGGACACCAGGGTGTAGGTCTGGTACGAGGTGCCGCTGCTGTACTCCATCCTGACCGGGTACATGTTGCGGTACAGCCACTGGGTCTCCTCGCCGTCGGACCACATCTCGCAGACCATGCCGTCGACCTCGCCGTTCCCGATGTAACGGAACACGGAGTCGGACGGCTCGTCGGTCCAGTACCCGTGCGTCCTGTCCGAGACGGAGTGGAAGCCCACGGAAGCGGCGGTGTACGTGATCGCCCCGGACCTCTGGACGTAGTGGGCACCGTTGTCCGCAACCGCCATGTACGTCCACGTCAGGGTGCCCTCCACACTGTAGGGGACGCTGCCGATCGTGTAGCCCCCGTCCAGGTCCATGGTGAACGTGCTGCCGAGACGGGAGAAGTCTCCCCACGACGCGTACAGGGTGATGTCGCCGGACATCGTGCGCGTCACCGCGCCCAGGGGCTCGGTCAGGTCCGCGTCGAGGAACCAACCCTCGAAGTACCTGTCCCCGTTCACACAATGCGGAAGCTCAGTGTACTCGCCCTCGAGATAGGATGCGGGTGCATCCCCTGCCAGCTCCCCGCCGTCGGTGACGTACGTGATGGCGTACCTGTCCCCGACCGGCTCCACCGGCACGACATCCGACGGGACGTCCGTCCCGGACTGCGGCCATGTCGGCAGCAGGAGCATCAGAACCGCGACCGCCACGACGACCAGGGCGGCCGCACCAGCGTTCACCGTGCGACCCATGCACCGACGAACGTCGGGGGCGTAGATAAAACGGCGCATGCTAAACACGGCTTACACGCAGGGGTCCGGCACACCATCCTTTTTCAACATCGTTACCCATCGACCGGCCATGGCGATGATTGACATCGAGTACAGGCATTCCGACGCACCGATCGACGACCCCACCATCAGGAGGAGGACCACGTCCGAGATGTCCAAGTACATCAGGGACCTGATCTTCGAGATGCAGATGGCGGACATCTCCTGCAAGTTCACGGAGACGGTCGCGGACGGACCCAACACCGTGCTGATCAACGGCAGGACCATCCCCGAGATCATCGAGGGGCTGGAGATCAAGCTCCTGGATGCCGAGGAGAGCTGCGACCTCGGGAGCACGAGGCTCGTGTCCTTCGGACGCCCCACCCTCGACTGGAGGAGGGAGCACGTGGAGGACGTCCCCGACACCATCATGAAGAACGCCATCGCCAAGGTGTTCGCGGACATGAACAGGAACAACATCCCCCTCGTCGACAACTGACGCCCGCGGCGGCACCGCCGCCCGGGACCCCAAACACATTACCCTTCTCCCCTTGTCGCGCACGTGCACCCGTGGCCAAACAAATATAAGCCCGCACCAATCCCCATGACCAATGTTCGAGATCATCAGGAGAGACGGGCTCGCCCGTATCGGTAAATTCACGACCAATTCGGGGAAGACGATGGAGACACCGGCCCTCTTCCCTGTCATCAACCCCAAGATCAACACGGTCCCTCCCCGCGAGCTGTACGAGAAGTTCGGGTTCAAATCGCTGATCACCAACTCGTACATCATCAAGAACACGCCCGAGCTCAACGAGAGGGCGCGCGAGGTCGGACTCCACGAGATGCTGGACTTCCCCGGCATCATCATGACAGACTCCGGTACCTTCCAGAGCCACATGTACGGCGAGGTGGAGCTCACCAACGAGGAGATCATCGAGTTCCAGAAGGCCATCGGAACCGACATCGGAACCGTCCTGGACATCTTCACCGAGCCCTACTGGACCAAGGAGCAG
>JAFTYV010000021.1 GCA_017461225.1 Candidatus Methanomethylophilaceae archaeon | reverse complement strand
GGCCTTGTGGTCCCATCTGGTGCCCGGATGGTCGGCCTTCCTGTCGCCAAGTATTATATCGCATCTTCTGGTTGGGATTCTCGGACTCCTTGTCATGTTTGTGCCAACTGCTGACACCGGGTCCGCTTTCTTCACACTTTGCCGATCAGGAACATCCACGCTCAGACGCGCTCGCGCGTCTGAGCGTGGTGTTCATGAACTGTGTGATTAGAACATTTTGATCAGAGACGGGCCAACAATCCCTCCACCTTGTTGTGCAGTCCGGTGGCGAATTCCTCGATGGATTCCATGAAATCACCGTACTTGTCGGTGACGACGGCCCCCTCGGGTGTGGCCCTGATTATCCCCTCGCCCTCGAGGAGTTTCAGGGAGTATCTGATCTTGTGCTTGGCTATGCCCGTCATCTCCGACAGCCTTATCAGGCCGACGGGTTGGTTGTCGCGCACGGTCTTGAGGATCATGATGTGGCGTTCGAGCAACTCGAACTCCTCCGAAATAGAACCCATCGGGTCCTTCTTACCCGTCATACTACCCTAATCCCTTGCTATCGAACACAGCGCAATGTGAAAAAAGCGGTTGGTGTGAGGCTTTCAGAACTGGGTACGGATCAGCGTCCGTACCATTTCTGCCTGCCCCACCTGTTGTAGTTGGCCCACCATCCCTGGACGACGGTGCCACAACAGTCCAGTGCCTTCTGCTCTGCATCAGCACCCTTGTAGGTCCTGTAACAGTTCAGGCACTGCCACCTGAGTTCGGGCTGCTTTTCGGCTTTCATTGGTCACCGAATCTGGACGGTTGTTATTAAACCTTCTTACACGGGGTTCTTGAAACCTTTCCCAGATTGTTTATATAATTTCCATAACATGTAGTTGGACATGAACAGAATCAAGGTCATCAACGAACCCTCGGAACTCGTTCCGATGCTCAGGTCCGTTGACACACCCGTCAAAAGAGACGTGTTGAAAGAGGTGACCTTGGAGTGGAGGACCGCCGATGAGATCGAGCAGAAGTTCGGTCCCGAGGGCAGGGATGCCATCATCTTCTTCGAGAAGATGAAGCTCGTGGAGACACGCTGGCTCTCGAAGAACGGAGGGTACCCGGAGAAGTCCTACCACACCTACTACACCTCGTTCAGCATCAACGCGCAGTGGCCCGTCTACGAGATCAGTGACGTTCTCACCGCTGCGATGATGAGCGACGAGGAGTACGCCGAGATTGAAGGAAAGATCTTCGCCGAGGTGGGCAAGGACGGCAGGTTCTCGGGAGATGTGGCGGAGGCACTCGGCCTCTCGTCCACGATGCTGAAGAGCCTCGTCCGCAGGTCCGTCAAGATGGACTACCGCGGCCACAGGATCGAACTAATCCACGAAGAGTAATACAGATGCCCGAAATCTGGATCATGAGGATAGGTCACCGCCCCGAGAGGGACAAGCGTGTGACCACCCATGTGGCACTCTCGTCCAGGGCGCTCGGTTGCAGCGGGATCTATGTCGACACGTACGACGAGGTGCTCGAGGAGAGCATACGCAGTGTCGTCGACAGGTTCGGGGGCGACTACAGCATCAGGACCGGTGTCACGTGGAAGGAGGCCGTCCGCGACTTCAAGGGGAAGGTCGTCCACCTGACGATGTACGGGCAGGCGGTCACGGACGCACTCCCGAAGATTCCCCGCGACGAGGACATCATGATCATAGTGGGTGCCGAGAAGGTGCCCGCCGATGTCTACCAGCGTGCGGACTTCAACGTGTCCGTGGGCAACCAGCCCCATTCGGAGATAGCGGCCCTGGCGATATTCCTGGACCGCTTCACCGAGGGGAAGGCACTCTACGAGGACAGGCACGGCAAGCTCACCGTCGTCCCCAACGAGAGGGGGAAGACCGTTGTCGAGAATCCCGAGTGACGTCCAGTGCATCGAGTACCTCCTCCAGGAGGGGTGCAAGAAGCGCGTCGTGGTCCACTGCTGCACCGTGCGTGCGGTGGCGGACGAGATGGTGGCCCACATACCCGGGGTGGATGCGGACCTCGTCACAGCAGGTGCGCTCCTGCACGACATCGGGAGGTCCGTGGACCATTCCATACTCCACGCCCACTACGGGTCGGAGATCGTCCGTCGCCTCGGACTGCCCAGGCAGCTGGAGGATATCGTCCGCAAGCACACGGGGGCCGGACTGGACGAGCAGGATGTCGAGGAGCTCGGGCTCCCCACGGGGGACTACATGCCCGCCACGCTCGAGGAGAAGATCGTGGCGCATGCCGACAACCTCGTCAGCGACAACAGGGTCGTCACCCACGACCACTCCGTGTCCAAGCTGATCTCCAAGGGGGCCTTCCGCGGTGCGGACCGTGTGGAGATGCTCCATATGGAGCTGTCGGACCTCTACGGGGAGGATCTGGACATAATCCCCGAGCTCATCGGGGAGTACCCCTACCTCAGGTTGGCCGACCGTTTCGACCTGTTGTGACCACGGTCCCTCGGGACCGGGCGCATCCCCGTCCGGGTCCCCGAGCCAACCTGTCATACACTTTTAAACCACCACCGGATACACTTGACCAGTGGTTACATGGTAACAGAACTCAACGAGTCCAACTTCGACAGTTTCGTGGAATCCAACAAGATCGCAATCATCGACTGCTGGGCGCCCTGGTGCGGACCCTGCAGGAGGATGGGCCCCATCATCGAGGAGCTCGCGAACGACCTCGCCGGGAAGGTGGGTGTCGCGAAACTCAACACCGACGAGAGCCAGGCAATCGCGATCAGGTTCAACATCAACGCGATCCCCACACTCCTCGTCTTCAAGGACCAGGTCCTCGTGGACTCGCTCGTCGGACTCAGGCCCAAGGAAGACATCCTCTCCTACGTGAACGGGTTGTGAGATGGAGACCGACGTCCTCGTCATAGGCTGCGGTCCGGCAGGTGTCCAGGCCGCCATACACTCTTCCCGCAAGAAGGCGTCCACGATCGTCGTGGGGAAACCGTCCAACAGCGCGGTGTCCGGCACCGACATAGACAACTACTTCGGGACCGGGGAGGTGTCCGGCGACTCGATGCTGGCCAACGGCATCGCCCAGGCCAGGTCCACCGGGGCAGTGTTCATCGACGAGAACGTCGTCTCCGCATCCGCATCCGACGGTCGCTTCGTCTTCGGATTGGAGGGCGGGGAGACCGTGACCGCCAGTGCCGTGGTCATCGCCACGGGGATCTCCCGTGAGAAGCTCGGGATCCCCGGCGAATCGGAGCTCCTGGGAAAGGGCGTCAGTTACTGCGCCATATGCGACTGCAACTTCTACCGCGGTCGCAGGGTCGTCATCGTCGGGAACGAGTCGGAGGCGGCGGTCTCCGCACACCTGATGACGTCGTACGCATCGGAGGTCTCGTGGGTCGCATGGGAGCCGTCGGTCTCCGGGAACCTCGTCGACAGGGCCGTCGGCGCAGGGGTCGCGAGGTTCGGGTCCAGGCCCGTCGCCATAGAGGGCGACGGGAGGGTGGAGCGCCTCGTCCTCGAGGACGGGACGACCATACCCGCGGACGGCGTCTTCATAGAGCTGGGCGCCAGGTCCTCCGTCGACATAGCGATGGATCTGGACATCATGCCCGAGATGGACGACACCATCAAAGTGGACGGCCGGTGCATGACCTCGGTCCCGGGTGTCTTCGCATGCGGTGACGTCACGGGCAAACCCTGGCAGGTCGCCAAGGCGGTGGGACAGGGATGCGTGGCCGGCATGCAGGCAGCGGACCACGCCAAGGGGTCGAGATGACCGTATCCGACCTCATAGCCGGCATGCTGAGGGAGGAGGGTGGTTTCCAGAAGGCCTTCCGCAACATACTGGACGACGAGCTCGCGATGTCCCTCAACGAGTTCTGCCAGCTCTCGGGGATATCCCAGAGCACGATGTACAAGATCCTGGAGGAGAAGAGGGAGCCGAACCTGCGCACCGTGAGGCAGGTCATCAAGGCCCTGAAGATCATCATGGAGGCGGACGACTCGCGTTTCATCGCCGTCATAGCATCCACCACCGTCGTGGAGAACCTGCCCAAGTCCATAGAGATGGGCGACGGCCTGATCGTGACCGTCCGCGAGTACCCCGTCTCCACGGTGGAGGATGCGATAATCGCGGCCGTCCGTGCCGAGAGGGACGGTGCGCTGGGTGTCGTGTGCGCCCCGATCGTCGCCCCGACCATCGAGAAGATCCTGTCGATCCCCGTGTCCCGTGTCATCCCCACATCCAGCGTGATGCTGGCCGTGGACAGGTTGACGGACGACCTCGTCTGAATCCGTTAAGCTGTTTAGTGAAACAATATTGCTTCCAGCTAAACTGTTTTATAATGAGTCCGTGATGGTTGTCGCGGAGGACCTGTTCTGTTCGAGCTTCATGTGGTGAGCAACACCCCGATGAGCGGGGTGGACGATGTCAACGTTGTAGCCGAGACACTGCTCCTCCAGGTCGGGTACCTGCCCAAGGGATACGATCCGAAGACCGGCGCCATGACGATCCGCGAGAGCGTCCCGTACCGTCTCTTCATGGAGTTCTTCATGGCCCATCCCACCAAGGCGTGGGCGGTGGAGGAGCTCGCGGCCCTTCTGGACACGACGAAACCCACCATATACAGGCACATCAACAAGCTGAAGTCGATGGATCTGCTCGAGGCCATGGATGTGGAGTTCGACGGGCAGGTGCGCAAGGGCTACCGCATACGCTTCGGGGACATAGTCAAGGCCTGGAGCTTCACGGAGGCCAACGTGGCGATGGCCATGGAGAACTACCGCAAGACCGTCGCCCACTTCAACGAGCTTATGCAGAGGAGATCGGAGGGTAGGGAATGAATGAGGAGTTCATGATCACGCGTGGTTCCAAGTACAGGGTCAACCACGGGGACGAGGAGTTCACGGTCGGTGTTTTCAGAGGGCTGTCGGTGATCGGCAACGACACCGCGATGGTCTTCGAGTTGGAGGACGGGGTCCTCAGGTTCATCAGCTCCGCCCAGATCATATTCATGGACCTCCTCGAGCAGGCCCCCGATGCGGAGGTCCCGAGGAAGGTCGAGACCGGTAGCGTGTACTATGGATGATGGACCCGTCCGTCTGCTGTCGGTCGATCTCATCCGTGCCGTGAAGGACGGCACCGTGCGCAACCGTGACGAGCTGCAGAACCTCAAGCTGAAGCTCTGCAAGAGGTACGGTCTGGCCACGGTCCCGCCGAACTCCGACGTTCTGGCCAACGTTGCCCCCGAGGATGTGAGGCTGCTCACCCCGTTCCTCATCAAGAAGCCCATGAGGACCATGAGCGGGGTCGCCGTAGTCGCTGTGATGACCTCCCCGTACGATTGTCCCCACGGGAAGTGCTCGTACTGTCCCGGAGGGGTCCAGAACGGTTCGCCGCAGTCCTACACGGGGAAGGAGCCCGCCGCGAGGCGTGCCGGCCGCAACGGGTTCGATCCCTACGACCAGGTCTCCGACCGCATCAACCAGCTGACGGAGATAGGTCACAAGACCGACAAGATCGACCTGATCATAATGGGGGGCACATTCACGTGCCGCGACCCCGAGTACCAGGAGTGGTTCGTCCGCAGGTGCTTCGACGCCATGAACGGGACCGATTCCCCGGACCTCGCCACCGCCCACACGCTCAACGAGACGTCCGACCACAGATGCGTCGGTCTGACGGTCGAGACACGTCCGGACGTCTTCGACGATGCCCAGATCGAAAGGGCGATGGCCCTCGGCGCGACGCGCGTGGAGCTCGGCGTCCAGATCCTGGACGACGCCATCCTCGCAGGCGTGGACCGCGGGCACGGGACCGAGGAGGTCAGGCGCTGCACCGCCGCCTGCAAGGACCATGGCCTGAAGATATGCTACCATCTGATGCCGGGGCTGCCCGGGTCGGATCCCGACAGGGACATGGAGTGCTTCAGGAGGGTGTTCGATGATCCCTCGTACCGTCCGGACATGCTGAAGTTCTACCCGACGCTCGTGGTGGCCGGCACCAAGCTGTACGACATGTGGGCGGCGGGGGAGTACGTCCCGTACGATGTGGACCAGGCGGTCGACCTCCTGTGCGGGATGAAGCGCACGGTGCCCGAGTACGTCCGCATCCAGCGCATCCAGAGGGACATCCCCGTCCCGCAGATCTCCGCGGGGATAACGAAGAGCAACATCCGTCAGCTCGTCGCCGACCGCATGTCGGCGGACGGCACGCCCTGCAGGTGCATAAGGTGCAGGGAGGTGGGTCACACCGGGGAGACCCTCGACGACCCGTCGGAGGTCGTCATGAGGGCCCTGGAGTACGGGGCCAGCGGCGGCAGGGAGTTCTTCGTGTCGTTCGAGTACCGTGACTCCCTGGTGGGTTACGTCAGGGTCAGGGTCGACGACTGCGACCTGGCAACCATAAGGGAGCTCAAGGTCTTCGGCAGGATCGTGTCCATCGGGGATGGCGGAGAGGACTGGCAGCACCGCGGTTTCGGCAGGGAGCTGGTCGCGGAGGCCGAGCGCATAGCGTCCGAACACGGCAAACGCGGAGTCCGTGTGACCAGCGGTGTCGGCGTCAGGCAGTACTACGCGTCCCTCGGGTTCCACAGGGACCTGCCGTACATGGTCAAGGACCTCGGCTGAGGATCATCCGGATGCCGTCCCGGAACCGCCGCGGCGCGTGATCCTCCTTATCAGCACGTACGTCAGGTGCGACAGCAGGATGTTCAGCACTATCGCGACGACGGATCCGACCGGTACGTACCAGGGGCTGTCGGCGAATCCGGTCATGGCCACGTGCTGCAGGAAGAATATGACCGCGGGGAAGTAACCGTACAGGAACGGCTTGAGGTCGCGACCGAGGTACTCCGTGAATCCGCATCTGAGCCTGCCCTGGGGCACCCTGAACGTGAGCATGAACAGTCCCACCGCGGCTGCGATGGATCCGACGTAGAGGGTGGACCTGGGGACCCACTCGGACGCCACTATCGGGGTGATCATCCCCACGACCGTGATAGCGACCAGCATCCACGTACTGAAGGTCCTGTCGAACCACTCCCTGTTCTTGTGGAGGTAGTACCCGATCGTGAAGAACGGTATGCCTATGAACGGGTACAGCTGCTCGTTTATGTAGAGGCTGGAGACACCCATGACCTCGTCCACCCCGACGAGGCGGAGGACGACGCCGAACAGGATGATCAGGAACAGGACGATGGCGGACAGGATGTACGAGATCCTCCTTATATCCAGATCGTAGCGGAGCATCACCCACCACCAGATGTACAGGAGAAGGAGGGCGTAGACGAACCACAGGTGCATCGTGGTCTCCTCGCATATGACGAAGGCCATCACCGCGTACTCGAGATCGACGATCCCGCCGGCCATGTAGACGATGTCGAGGACCAGGTACAGGACCTTCAGGAAGACAGTCAGGAGGAGGATGTGCATCGCCTTCTTCAGGACGGACCGTTCCGAGTGGCCGTCGCTGGAGAACAGGAAGTACCCGGAGACGATGAAGAACACCGGCATGCCGAAGCGTCCGAACGCAACGAGCCACACCAGGGAATCGGAGTACAGGTCGAACTTGACGCCGGTCAGGATGACCAGGATGATCCCGAGTACGCTGTACAGGACGTAGTTCTGTTCCTTCCGGGCAGGTGCGGCTTGCTCCGTCATGACCCTCGTTAGGGCCACATAGTATTAAACCAGGGTGTACGCCGCCGTTCATCCGTAGAAGGGTATGTTGTCCCAGCTCGTACGGCCCCTCGCGGTGTTGCGGGAGATGGATTCGTACTTCCTGAACGACTCCTCGTCCGTGGACGGTCTGACGACCCCCATCGCTGCGGTGAAGTGGCGCATGCAGACCCTGTCGGCGTCGTGCGACTCGCGGTACGCCATGAGGCCGGCCTCCCTGCACAGCGCGGCCAGGTCCGCACCGACGTAGCCGTCGGTCCTTGCGGCGATCTCCCGCAGGTCCACGCCGTCCAGCGGCATGTCGCGGGTGTGCACGGACAGGATGTTGAGGCGAGACCCCTCGTCCGGTTTCCCGACCAGCACCATCCTGTCGAACCTGCCGGGCCTAAGGAGGGCCCGGTCTATCATGTCCGGTCTGTTCGTCGCCGCCATGACCGTGACGTTCCTCATGCTCTCCACGCCGTCCATGGATGTCAGGAGCTGTGCGACGACCTTCTCCCATGCGGACCCGTCGCCTCCCCCGCGTACGGGGGCTATGGAATCGATCTCGTCGAAGAATATGATGCACGGCGCCATCTGCTTGGCGCGCTTGAATATCTGACGTATGGCGCGCTCGCTCTCGCCCATCCACTTGCTGGCGACCTCCGGACCGTTGACCGATATGAAGTTCGTCCCGGATTCGTTGGCCAGGGCCTTCGCGATGAGCGTCTTCCCGGTGCCGGGCGGACCGTACAGGAGTATGCCCTTGCAGGGCTCTATGCCGAGCCTCCTGTAGGCGTCGTTCCCCTCCTCCGGCACGAAGGCCTCCTCGATCTGCGCCCTGACCTCGTCGAGTCCGCCCACGTCGGCCCACGAGACCTTGGGGATCTCTACCAGCACCTCCCTCATTCCGCTGGGTTCCACGTCGCCGAGGGCGTGTTCGAAATCGGACATGGACACCCTCATGCTCTCCAGGACCCTGGACGGGACGGGACGGTCCATGTCGAGCTCCATCATGCGGGACCTGAGGCACCTCATGGCGGCCTCCCTGCACAGGGCGGCCAGGTCCGCGCCCACGAACCCCTGGGTCATGCCGGCGAGCACGTCTATGGACACGTCGTCGGTGAGGGGCATGTCGCGGAGGTGCACCTCCAGTATGTCCGCACGGGCGCGGCGTCCCGGGACGCCGATTTCGATCTCCCTGTCGAACCTCCCCGGCCGTCTGAGCGCGGGGTCTATGGAGTCCTCCCTGTTGGTCGCCCCTATGACTATGACGTTCCCCCTGTCACCAAGCCCGTCCATCAGCGTCAGGAGCTGCGCCACCACGCGTCTCTCGACCTCCCCGGACACGGAGTCGCGGTTGGGGGCTATGGAGTCGATCTCGTCGAGGAACACGACGCTGGGCGCGTTGTCCGCGGCCTCCCTGAAGATGTCCCTCAGGCGCTCCTCGCTCTGACCGTAGTACTGTCCTATGATCTCCGGCCCGCGTATCGAGTACAGGGCGGCACCCGACTCGTTGGCCACGGCCTCGGCTATGAGGGTCTTCCCGGTCCCGGGCGGACCGTAGAGCAGGACGCCCTTGGGGGCGCCGATACCGAGCCTGTCGAAGAGCTCGGGGTGCTTCAGCGGGAGCTCTATCATCTCCCTGATCCTCCTCAGCTCCTCGTCGAGTCCCCCGACGTCGTCGTAGGTGACCTGCTTGCCCGTCGTGGCGGTCCTCGGCTTCGGCCCTGTCGGTGCGGCGTCCCTCACCACGACCTCCGTGGAGCCCGCCACCAGTACCGGTCCCGACGGGACCGTGGAGACGACCGTGAACGTGGACCTGTTGCCCATCAGGGCTATGTTGGGTACGATTATGTCGGTCCCGGAGACGAGGGGGCGTCCCATCAGGCCGTTCAGGAACACGTTCTCTATCCCGGTCTCGAAACGTATCCTCTTGCCGTCGGGGATGTTCGGGGCGAGGACCACCTTCTCCGCCAGCGCCGGTTCGCACCTGCGGACGGTCACGTTCTCGTCGACGCTGATTCCAGCACCCGTCCTGGTGAGTCCGTCTATGCGTATGAGTCCCAGTCCCTCGTCCTCGGTCGCGCACTTGAACACCTTTGCGACGACCGTCCTCTTCCCGGCGATCTCTATGGTGTCCCCGAGTTCCACACCCAGGCGGCGGCGCGTCTCCGAATCTATGCGTGCACGGCCGTAGCCCGCCTCGGACTGCCTCTGGGCCATGGCGACCTTCAGGGTAACTGAATCACTCATCGGTTCCGTATCCCCTGCGGCCGTTATAAAGCTCGCACGCGCGACGCGCGTAAGCTTTTAGTCGTTCCTCGTGATAGCACCGGCAATGGCTGTAATTGAGATCAGAGTCGAGCTCAAGAAAGGCGTTGCCGATCCTGAGGGTAAGAACACTAGGAAAACATTGGAAGCACTCGGTTTCGAGGGTATCGCGGATGTGAAGTCCGTCAAGGTATTCGAGGTGGACATGGACCTTCCCGCCGACGAGGCCGTCAAGGCGGGGGAGGAGATGTGCAGGAAGCTCCTCGCCAACCCCGTGATCCAGAACTACTCCGTCACTGTGAGATGATCCGATGTCCGATCTGATGATCAAACGCGACGTCCCGTTCCCGCTGTACGACGTGGACATCCTGTCCGCCGACGACGACCAGCTCAGGCAGGTCTCCGCGGACATGAGCCTCGGTCTGTCGCTGGACGAGATGAAGGTGATCCGCGGCTACTTCGAGAAGGCCGGGAGGAACCCCACCGACGTGGAGCTCCAGTCCCTCGGCCAGGCGTGGAGCGAGCACTGCTGCTACAAGAGCTCCAAGCCCATCCTCAAGGAGTTCGTGTTCGGTATCGACCGCGACGACGTCCTGTCCAAGGGTGACGCGGGCGTCATGGTCTTCGACGACGACTACGGTTACGCACTGAGGATCGAGAGTCACAACCATCCCTCCGCGATCGAGCCCTACGGCGGTGCCGCCACGGGTATCGGGGGGATCCTCAGGGATGTCGTGTGCATGGGCGCACAGCCCATCGGTCTCGCCGACCCCCTGTGCTTCGGACCCATCGACCACGACGGCGACCTGCCCCCGGGGATCAAGCACCCCCGCTACCTTGTCAACGGCGTCGTGTCCGGTATCCGCGACTACGGCAACCGCGTGGGCATCCCCACGATCACCGGCGGTTTCTTCTTCGATGAGAAGTACACCGGGAACTGCCTCGTCAACGTGGCGTGCCTCGGTATAGTGAAACGCGAGGACCTCGCGAACAACTTCGCCGGAGGTCCCGGCGAGGTGATGATCCTCATAGGGGGACGCACCGGACGCGATGGAATACACGGGGTTAACTTCGCATCGGCGGATCTGACAGCCACCTCCGACGAAGACTCCAGGGGCGCTGTCCAGCTGGGCGACCCCATAACCAAGGAGCCCGTGATGCACGCCTGCCTCGAGGTCAACTCCAAGCACCTCATAACCGGTATGAAGGACCTCGGCGGAGGCGGACTCAGCTGCGTCGTGGGCGAGATGGCCCTCGATGCCGGATGCGGTGCGGACGTGGACCTGGACAAGGTCCCGCTCAAGGAGCCCGGACTCGCACCCTGGGAGATATGGGTCTCCGAGTCGCAGGAGCGCATGATGTGCACATGCAAGCCCGAGAACGTCGAGAAGGTCCTGGAGATCTTCGAGATGTGGGACGTCCTCGCGACACCCGTCGCGACGACGAACGACCTCAAACGCACCCGTCTCTTCTGGGGCGGGGAGCTCATATTCGACATGGAACAGGAGTTCCTCACCGGGGGTCCCGTCTACAACAGGCCCTACACGGAGCCCGTCGTCTCCACGAAGGAGAAGGAGAGGTTCCCCGAGCTCCCCGGTGACAGGGAGGTCATACTCTCGCTCCTGTCCGATTTCAACATCGCCTCCAAGGAGTGGGCGATAAGGCAGTACGACCACGAGGTCCGTGCAGGGACCGCCATCCATCCGATGGTCGGGAGGATGAACGAGACCGGTCCCGGTGACGCATCCGTCCTCCTGCCGGTCCCCGGCAGGACCAGGGGGCTCGCCGCGGCGATAGGCTGCAACCCCTGGTTCACGGAGGCCGACCCCTACAAGGGCGGCATGGCGTGCATCGACGAGACCTGCAGGAACCTGGTCGCCGTGGGCGCCAGGCCCCACGCGTTCACCGACTGCCTCAACTTCGGCAACCCCGAGAAGCCCGAGAGGCTCGGGGAGTTCAGGGAGGCCGTCAGGGGGATAGGCGAGATCGCCAGGGAGCTCAACATCCCCATCCCCTCCGGTAACGTGAGCCTGTACAACGAGGCTCCCGGAGGCAACCACATCCTGCCCACCCCCATGATCCTCGGATGCGGAATCATCGAGGATGTGAGGAAGGCGGTCACCGCCGACTTCAAGAAGTCCGGAAGCTGCATCTTCGTCGTCGGAAGGACCCGCGACGAGATGGGCGCTTCCCTGCTGTTCCGCAGGTTCGGCGGGGAGCAGGGTGCGGTACCCGGTGTGGACATCGCCGCACTCAAGAGGAACATGGACAAGCTCCTCAGGGCGATGGACGAGGGACTCGTCCTCAGCTGCCACGACTGCTCCGACGGCGGACTGGCCGTTGCGGTCGCGGAGATGTGCATCTCGGGCCAGGTCGGCGCCGAGCTCGACCTGTCCGCCATGGACGGATCCGACGTCAGGAGGAAGCTCTACTCCGAGAGCAACAGCCGCTGGATCGTCGAGGTCGACGGTATGGATGTCACCAGGTTCACGGAGATCATGGGTGACGATGCGGAGCTCATCGGAATCACCAAGGGCGACAGCCTGCGGATCAAGGACAACGGTACGGTCGTCCCCGTCGCCGACATGAGGAAGGCGTGGAACGACCCCATCTGGAACATAATGGGAGGTGTCAGCGAATGAAGGCGGAGGATGTGAGGGTCTGTGTCATCAGGATAGAGGGCACGAACTGCGAGGACGAGATGGCGAACGCGTTCGCCATGGTGGGTGCACAGGCGGAGAAGGTCCACCTCAAGCAGCTCACCGGTCAGGCTCCGGCCGACATGCGTCGCAGCCTCGAGGACTACGACGTCCTCGCGTTCCCCGGTGGTTTCTCCGCAGGGGACTACGTCCGTGCCGGAGCCATCTTCGGTGCCAGGATCAAGTCCGCCATCGGAGGCGACGTCAGGAGGTTCGTGGAGTCCGGACAGCCCGTTCTCGGTATCTTCAACGGTTTCAAGATCCTCGTGGAGATGGGACTCCTCCCGGCTATCGACGAGGTCATGTCGGAGCAGCCCACCGCCGCACTCTACAACAACGACTCCGGAAGGTTCGAGTGCCGCCCCACCGTCCTCAGGAACGACAACAGGGGCAAGTGCGTGTTCACATCGGACATCCCCATGGGCAGGACGATGGTCATCCCCTCCGCACACGCGGAGGGCAAGCTGATGAGCATGGACCCCGACTTCGTGCAGAAGCTGGAGGACAACGACCAGGTCGTGTTCAGGTACGTCTGTCCCGACGGTTCGGATGCGGTGTACCCCTGGAACCCCAACGGGTCCCCCTCGGACATCGCCGGAATCTGCAACCCCGCAGGCAACGTGCTGGGCATGATGCCCCATCCCGAGCGTGTGATGACCAGGTTCACACACCCCGATTGGACGATGGGTTACGATTCCGAGGACGGAGACGGAAGGGCGATCTTCGAATCCGTCATGAAACACCTTGAGAAGTTCTGAAAAAGGGACGGGGCACCCGCCCCGTCTCAAATATCGATCTTGACGTCGATGTGGTCGCCGTCGTTGAGGCTCAGGGTCCTCCTGAGGTGGTACTGGCATATTATCTCCAGTGTGTCCATGTAATGGGACCTCTCGGGTACCACGATGGCGCAGTCTATGTTGCGTATCTTCGCCTTGTAGAGCACGACGTTCCCGAAGCTCCTGCCGTCGCAGTTGAACCCGGTGACGTTGTGGCCGGCTATGCTGCGTATCATGTCGATCTTCCCGACGTCCTCCGGATCGACGAGGATGTTGAGGGTCCCCTCGAACGGGGTGAACTCCAGGATCTTCTGGAACTGCCTCATGTACCCGGGCTGACAGATGTAGTAGCCCCCCTCCCCCATACCGGTCGCTATCGTCCCGTGTATGGTCAGGTGGTCTGTCAGTTCGAAAATGCGACGGTACTCGTTGTATTCCTTCTTCATCTCATCGGCCCCCTTCTGGGTGATCCTGATGCGTTGCCTGCGGGCGCCCAGGTCGCGCTCTATGTACTTCTCATCCAGGAGCTCGAGAATCCTCTTGGATGCGGACTGCTGACTCATCTCCAGGGCATCGCCGAGTTCCCTGGAGGATATCGCAATGTAGTCGTCGATAGCTCCAAGGAGTCCCAACTTCCTCAATGCGAATGAGTACTTCTCGTCCATGACGGTTGGACGGGATTTCCTAATATAAATGTAACCAACAATTGGTGGTTACCCGAAAACTGGTAAGTGAGGGTCCTTGCGGACCCTCCTGTTTCAAGCCCTTCTGTTGGCGTCCACCCAGCCGGTGACGGTGGGGCAGGCGGCACAGAGGAGTGCCACCAGACCGAGGACGATGAGGACGATTCCCATCCAGAGGGGGAGGGCCTCATAGAAGAGGGCGACAGCGGAGACCGCGATGGCGACGGCGGAGAGCAGGGCCATCGTGGATCCCTTGACGGGGCTGTACTTGGAGAACGTTCCTGCGACCGCGAAGAACGCGGTGAGGACGAGCAGGTCGAGTCCGACGATGTAGATCGAGTCGACGGTTCCGTTCCAGGCCTGGGCCATTGCGACCATTGCCAGGATTCCGCCGATGAAGCCGATCCCCATTCCGAAGGACATCTTCTTAGGCATTGCACCCATTTATTACACCGACCTTGTAATCTGGTTGGCTTAATTAAGCCTTGCTCATCAGGAGCTTGGCTCCCTGCAGGATTGTCCACAGGAGAGCGCATGCGACGACGACCGCCTCGGTCATCGCGAGGGTCGATCCGATGGAGACCCCGAGGCAGAACACGATCAGGATGCTGGACACGGATGCGGTGAGTCCCCTGCCCTCCATCCAGTCCCCGACCGTCGATGCGACGATGCCGAGCACGAGGAACAGGAAGAACAGGTATGCGACGAGGAGGTGGGGGTTGCCGTTCCCGACGTCCTTGGTCACGAATCCGACGCAGACGAAGAACATCGCCGCGGCGATGAGGAGCATGCCACCTGTGCGGTTCGCTCCGGTCTCGCATGTGGCCTTGCCGAGTCCGAAGACGGCCAGCAGGAGGCCGCTGACGACACAGCCGTAATTGAACAGGTTGGCGGTCACCTCGACATCGGAGATCCCCATGTCGGACAGGGTGTTGGTCCCGAGGGTCCAGGAGGGGTCCTCGTGTGCGGCGATGATCCATATGGCGGCGAAGAGTATCGCCGCGAGGATGCCGACGAGGGCGAAGGTTCTGGGATTAGCAGTACCGTTTCTCATAATGGCGCGAGTGTGATAGTTAATATATGGGTCTTCCTGAATGATATTCCGATTGAAATGAAGAACCTATTCTTCGTTGGAACGGCCGGTAGCGGGAAGAGCACCCTGGTGGGTGCGTACAGGCAGTGGTTGGACGACTCGGGCGTCGATGCCATAGTCGTGAACATGGACCCCGGTGCTGACGAGCTCCCATACGAGCCCGAGATAGACATCAGGGACTGGATCTCCCTCGGCGAGGTCATGCAGGAGTACACCCTCGGACCGAACGGCGCCCAGATCGTGGCCGCCGACCTCATGGCGGTGAACATCAGGAAGATGACCGAGGTGCTGTCCACGTTCAAGGCCGACTACGTCCTGGTGGACACCCCCGGACAGCTGGAGCTGTTCGCGTTCAGGGAGTCGTCCAACATAACAGTCAGGGCGTTCGGGAAGGAGGACTCCATGCTGGTGTACCTGTCCGACCCGTCCCTCACCAGGACCCCCAATGGCTTCATATCCGCCATGACCCTCGGTGCGCTGACCCAGTTCAGGCTCCAGCTCCCCATGATCAACCTCCTCTCCAAGTGCGACACGCTGTCCGAGGAGGACGAGCAGAGGATGATCGACTGGTACTCCGTCCCCGACGTGCTGTACGGCGACCTGTTGGATTCCGATACGAACCCCCAGACCGTCGTCGGCATGGAGCTGTTCAAGGCCATGGAGAACATGGGCGTCTTCGGAGGGATACGCTCCGTATCCGCACAGGACTACGTGGGCATGGAGGACATCTACGCCGCATCCCAGCTGACGTTCTTCGGCGGGGAGGACAACGACAGGGAGTGACCGTAAAACAAAGGGGGAACAGGGGGGAGGTCCCCCTCCCCCGGTTTTCACATACGTCCGGAATCAACCGAACATGTAGGCCGGTACGGGACTGGTCTTGTTCCTTCCGGACTTCTTGACCTTCTCGCGGGCATCGTCGAAGTCCTTCTCCAGGATGGTGTCGCGGTTGTCCCTGATGGCGAGCATTCCCGCCTCCGTGCACACGTTCTTGATCTCCGCACCGGACATGCCGTCCGTGCTCTCGGCCAGCTTGGCGGGGTCGACCCCCTCGTCCACGTTCATGTGGGCGAGGTGGATCCTGAAGATCTGCTCCCTTCCGTCCGCATCCGGGAGGCCGACATCGATGATGCGGTCGAACCTTCCGGGCCTGAGGAGCGCGTCGTCGAGGATGTCGGGCCTGTTGGTCGCGCCTATGATCTTGACGTCGCTGGTGGGCGTGAACCCGTCGAGCTCGGACAGGAGCTGCATGAGGGTCCTCTGGACCTCCCTGTCGCCGGAGGTGGACACATCCGACCTCTTGGCCCCGACGGAGTCGAGTTCGTCGATGAATATGATGCTGGGCGCCTTCTCCTTCGCCAGCATGAACAGCTCGCGCACGAGCCTGGCCCCCTCTCCGATGTACTTCTGCACGAGCTCGGATCCGACGAGCCTGATGAAGGTGGCGCTGGTGGCGTTGGCCACGGCCTTCGCCATGAGGGTCTTGCCGGTTCCCGGAGGTCCCACCAGGAGGACTCCCTTCGGGGGCTCGATACCGACGGTGGCGTACAGTTCCGGCCTGAGGAGCGGGTCCTCCACGGCCTCGCGGAGCTCCAGCATCTGGTCCTTGAGTCCGCCTATGTCGGAGTACGTGATGTTGGGCTTGTCTATGATCTCCGCACCGGACACCACAGGGTCGATGGGTGACGGGAGGACGTCCATCACGGACAGGGTCTGCTTGTTGAGGGAGACCCTGGCACCGGGGTACAGGTCCGTCTCGGGCACGTACTCGGACACGGACACGACGAAATCCGGACCGGTGGTGCTCTTCACTACGACGCGGTTGTTCGGGAGGATGTCCCTGACCGACCCGATTATGAGCGGAGGGCTCTTCAACCTCTCAAGCTCGTTCCTGAGCCTGGCGATGTCCTTCTGGAGTCTGAAGAGTTCGCTTTCGGAGTAGCGCTTCTCCGTCTCGGCGTTCTGGAGGTCCTCCATGAGTCTGACGTTCCTCTCCTCCAAGGTCACGATCTTGGCCTTGAGTTCGGAAATCTGCTCGTCCAATTCGTCGTAGTTCATGTGGTTGCAGGGAATGTGCATGGTTAATAATAGTTTATCGCAGGCGCGTGCGTCCCTGCAATGGGTTTAATTATCCGCTAGGGCATCGACTGGCTATGATATGTGAGATGTGCGGTAAGGAAGTGCCCGTCACCAAGACCGTGGTGGTCGAGGGCTCCAGGCTCACCGTATGCCCCAACTGCGCCAGATTCGGGGAGGACTACAGGGGTTCCGCCTCCGGCGGAGCACCCGTGTCACACACAGTGATAGAGGAGAGGCTCCAGAAGCGCGAGAGGAGGATGAAGTCCAAGGACATCTACGCCGGATCGTCCACCGTCGAGCTCGTCGACGACTACGGCGGGGTCATAAGGGAGGCGCGCGAGGCGAGGGGAATGGACCTCGACCAGTTCGCAGCATCGATCCTCGAGAAGAAGGGAACCCTCTCGAAGATAGAGTCCAACAACCTCGTACCCGACGACAAGCTCATCAAGAAGATCGAGAAGGCCCTCGGGATAAAGCTCACGGAGACCGTCCAGTCGGGCGTCTCCGTCGGGAACGGGGGCGGATCCAACAGGATGACCCTCGGGAACTTCATCCGCAGGGAATGATCAGCCGACGCTGATCTCCGAGTAAACACCCTCGACATAGGGGGCTATGTCGACGCCGTTGTCCCTCAGGACGATGAGCGCCGCGGCCCCTATGTCGATACCCAGTCCCTTCTGGACCTTGTTGCAGTTCTGGATGAAGTCGCGGCGCTCCATGCCTGTCCCCACGGCCACGTCCATCAGGGTGTGGAACATGTCCTGCTCGATCGCTTTCTTGACCGGTTTGCTGCGGATGGACTCCAGGAGCTCCGCGGACGGCCTGTATGCGAGGGGCACGTCGATGGCCCCGACATCCGTAGCGGGGCGGACGAAATCCCCCTTCAGCACGAGCACCCCGGTCTCCACCAGACGTTTCAGGAGCAGTTTCGAATCGGAGGGGGACATCCACTTCATCTCGAGCGACGTCCCCATGACGAATTCCTCCGACGTGGTGACGTCCTTCCCGATGCTGCGGAAGAACGCAGCCGCGCACACGGTCAGTTCATCGGACATGGCCCCCTCTACCGCGGTATCGGATAAATCGCTTTGCTCCATCATGGCGCCCTCTGAATGTTAACGCCGTTGTTCAATCCTCGCGTACGCGCGCGCGTTGTTAGAGGTTACTACTAACAGTAAAAATAAGGGGCGGGTACAAAGCTTTATAATCCCCACCTGATTACGACAGTCCATCCGTATGGTGACTCACATGAAGTACACTAGATTTGAGAAGGCAAGGATCATCGGCGCGAGGGCACTGCAGATCTCCTACGGTGCACCCGTCCTCGTGGACCATCCCGAGGATATGCTGGATCCCATTGACATCGCCATGCAGGAGTATGACAAGGATCTGATTCCTATCACTGTCGTTAGAAACTGAAGAGGTTTTTCATATGGTTGACGAGGAGAACACAACAATGAACGTAGACCTGCTGGTCGCAGAAGACACCTACCTTACCTCTGGAGTCCACATCGGAACCCAGCAGAAGTCCGCAGACATGAAGGACTTCATCTACAAGGTCAGGCAGGACGGACTCTACGTTCTCGACGTTAAGAAGACCGATGAGAGGATCAGGGCCGCAGCCTCCTTCCTCGCACGCTACGACCCCAGGAGGGTCCTGGTCGTTTCCGCCAGGCAGTACGGACAGAAGCCCGCAAGGGAGTTCTCCAAGGCCATCGGCGCACCCGCGTTCGCAGGACGTTTCGTCCCCGGAACCCTCACCAACCCCGCCAACCCCGGATTCATCGAGCCCGAGGTCCTGGTCGTCACCGACCCCTCCGCGGACAAGCAGGCACTCAACGAGGCCCTGAACCTCGGAATCCCCATCGTCGCGATGTGCGACGCCAACAACGAGACCCGCAACGTCGACCTCGTCATCCCCACCAACAACAAGGGAAGGCGTGCACTCGCATGCATCTACTGGCTCCTGTCCAGGGAGGTCCTCGTCGCAAGGGGAGACCTCAAGGACCCCGCCGACTTCAACATGGAGATCGAGGACTTCGAGGCAAAGCTCGTCTGAGCTCACAGTCAGGAAACCTTTTCCACCCAAACCCCTTACGTTCCCGCATGCGCCATCCTTCTGCGGCGGGACGTTTCTATCCTTCCGATCCCGACGACCTGCGTCTGTCCGTCGAGTCCTGTTTCAGGCACCCCCTGGGCCCCGGTGTGCCCGTCGGGTCCGGTTGCGGGCGTTCGATACGGGCCGCCATGGTCCCGCATGCAGGTTACATGGCATCCGGCATGAACGCTGCCAATGTCTACGCATCCATCCTCTCGGACGGGTTGCCGTCGACGTACGTGGTGATAGGCCCGGACCATCATGGCATGGCAGGGGACACCGTCCTCTGTTCCGAGCCGTTCGCGACCCCTCTGGGCATCTGCCGTACGGACACCGGGCTCATCGGGGAACTCTCCGGGTACTTCCCGGACCGTCCCGACGCGCACGCCCTGGAGCACTCCGTGGAGGTCCAGGTCCCCTTCATACAGTTCATCGACCCCGACCCCCGCATCGTCCCGATAATGATGGGTGACCAGTCGCCGGATGCCGCCAGGGAGCTTTCGGACGTGCTCCGCGAGGTGTGCGACGGGAGGGATGTCGTCGTTATCGCATCCACGGACATGTCCCACTACGTTCCGAAATCGGTGGCCCGGGACCAGGACCTCGCCGTGCTGGACAGGATCCTCGACATGGATGTGGGAGGTATGTACGGGGTGGTCCGCGACCGTCGCGTGTCCATGTGCGGGTACGGGCCGGTGGCGGCCGCGATGTGGTTCTGCGGTGAGGGGTCGGCGGAGCTCCTGAGGTACTCCGATTCGTTCGACTCCCTCGGATACGACCCCGGTTCCGTCGTGGGGTATGCGTCCGTCCTGTTCCGCTGACGCCCGGTCCGAGTCATCCTACGGTACGTTCATATCCGATCCGTCCAATCTCATGGTATGGCTGAAAACGACAAGTTCTGCACCAAGTGCGGTCAGAACCTATCGGCGTCCGTGCGCTTCTGTCCCGCATGCGGCGCCCGTGTGCAGGGACCCTCGGACGAGGAGATCTCCGCGGAGAAGGGGGCCCTCGTCGAGGCGATGACCGGACGTCTCAAACTGGCGGCCGTGATGATGGCCGTGTACTCCGTACCGTTCCTCATCCTGGGAATCTACTGCATCGTCGATGCATCGGGTCTCGCGACGGAGGTGTTCAAGGAACCCGCGTTCGCGGAGGCCATCGCCTACTACGGGTTGACCCAGGCGGAGGTCGCGGACCTGTTCGGATCCATGGGCATCCTGTACATCCTGTCATCCGTCTTCGGACTCGCGTCCGCATTCCTGTGCTACAGGAGGAAGATGTACTGGGTCGCGCTCATCGCATGCATCCTCTCGTTCCTCACCGGAGTCGCAGGATTATTCGCGCTGTTCATGGGTCTGCTCGCGTTCTGGATGATACTCGGCGGAAGGTTCGCCTTCGAGGAGTACGCCGACGAACTCGATCAGGAGTTCGAGAAACTCAAATTCTGAATGAGGGGGCCGGACCCCCTCCGTTTACCTTTGCTCAGATACGCTTCAGGTATCTCAGGTTCGGCTCGTAGACGAGTCCCTTGTCCATCAGGATGTTGGAGATCTCCTCGAGTTCGATACTGCTTATGCCCTCTGCCTCGGCACGTCTCTCCAGCTCGTCCCTGGGGGCACCCTTGCCGTCCGTGTCGAGCTCCTCGAGCATGTTCAGGATCACATCCTCCATCTGACCGTAGTTGGCCGGTCCGCCGTTGGTGCCGGGTTCCAGGTCGATCTCGTCAGGTTCGTCGGACAGGTCCTCGGGGAATCCCAGGTCGATGTCGCGTTCAGGCATGAGCATCCTGAGGGCGCTCTGGATCGTCTTGAGGTACAGTGCCGAGTCGGGCATCTGACCGTAGTTGTCCAGCGCGTAGAGCAGTCCGTTGGCCTCGGCCTGGGTCATACCCATCGCCAGGAGGTCGGCCTCGACCGCATCGGGCATGCCGAGGACGGTCTTCGCGTTCTTCAGCCTCCTCCAGGTGCTCTTGGCGGTCTCCAGGATCCACTCGTTGCGGACGGTCTCGTCGACCTTGACGATGTGCTCCGGACGGACGGACACGAACACCCTCTGGTCGTCGGTGGTGTAGGTCCTGACCCTGCCCACGGCGGCGACGAAGCAGGGGATCTCGATGTCGGCCATCGCGGCGGACGCCTCGGGCTGGTACCTGCCCACGTTGACGTAGAAGCTCCCGGTGACGTCCTGGATCCTCGCCTTCCACATCGGCTCGTCATCGCCCCCGATGTTCTCCTTCTCGGTCATCACACCGGCGATGAGGACCCTGTTCACCTTCGCACCCAGCGGGGTGACGACGTACGACGGGCTCTTCTCCTCGGTCGCCTTTATCTCGAGCGAGGAGCTGTTGAGCTCCGTCGCGAAGACCCTCCATGCGGTCTCCCTGGGGTTCATATGGACGCCTCCACCTCGTCGAGGAGCTTCGCAGCCTCGGATTCGACGTCCACCTCCACGCGGGACGCACCCTTCACGATCATGCTGGGTCCGAAGTTGTCGCTCATGACGTTGCCGGTGACCCTGACCCTCTTCATGAGGACCTTCGATGCCATCTCCCTCGCGACCACGCCCTCGCCCTGGGCCATGGCGAGTCCCTCCGCGGCCTTCATGGTGACTCCGGTGAGGGCCTCGGTGTCCGCACGGTTGATGATCGCACCCAGTGCGCCGGTTCCGTCGTCTATGACCACCTTGAGCCTGAGGTCCGGTGTGCCCTCGACCTGTCCGTGGGCGGTGCACACGCCGTTGAGTATGGAGCGGTTGCAGTGGGGGCACCTCTTGATCAGTCCGCTTCCGGCCTTCATGTCGACGATGAGGCCCTCCACGCAGATGTCGAGTCCGCCCCCGATCCTGGTGATCTCGTCCACGGTCTTCCTGCTGCTGTCGGCGTTCACGACCTCGAACACGGAGTCGACGCGGCTGACCTCGCAGCGGTCGCCCATGTTCAGCTGGGGGATCCCCTTCCAGGCGCGGATGTACGCGTTCTTGATGCAGAGGGTCTCGCCCTCCTTCAGGGAGAAGTCGTTCCATGCGGAGTACTGTATCTTGCCCGTGTCGTCGGCTATGATCCCCGAGTACACGGTCTTGGGTTCGCCTCTGACCATGACGTTGCGGGCCTCCGTGGACATGATGCGTCCGGTGACGGTGACGTTGCCCATGCCCTCCTTGATGCTGCCGATCTTGCACTCCGAGCTGGACATGGATATGCTGCGTTCCGGGAGGTCCATGGTCACACCGGCGGCGGCCTCGACGCGTCCGCGGTTGCCCAGGTTGATCTGGACCTTCTCGTTCCACAGTTTGCAGTAGCAGTTCCTGAAGTTGTACACCGAGCCCTTGTCCAGGACGGTCACCCCGGGCTCCCATATGGTGAACGAGGCCGTCCCGGTCTCGTCTCCGAGGATACCCGATATGATGGTCTTGCTGAGTCCCTTCACGGTTATGTCCTTGTTCTCGACGTAGACTATCTTCGCCACGATGTCCACGTTCTGTTCGGATCCGGTCAGTTCGCCGATCTTCTTCACGACGCTGGAGGCGGTCACGAAGG
This sequence comes from Candidatus Methanomethylophilaceae archaeon, assembly GCA_017461225.1. Classification (GTDB taxonomy): domain Archaea; phylum Thermoplasmatota; class Thermoplasmata; order Methanomassiliicoccales; family Methanomethylophilaceae; genus Methanoprimaticola. The sequence goes on along the minus strand of JAFTYV010000021.1, from coordinate 101,082 downwards.
AGCTGCTGTCCGCTCCGCCGTACTTCCTGATGATCCCCCTCTTCGCCGCATCGATCCCGACATGGTAGTCGTTGAGGTACCTGTTGACCTCCGTGATCAGCTGCTCCTCGTCGATCTTGTTTCCGAGCACCCTTTTCATTTCCTCGATATGGGGTGTTAGTTCTGACATTTCCACTCTAATCGACCTCCCGTAGAAGACGACGGGCGATTGGTGTGGCACCTATATAACTGGGCACTCGGGGGTCACCGAAAGTGCGACACGGGCTGGAAACGTTGTCCAGATGGCACCAAGGTTTATAATCACAAACGCAATCCATCTATATGGTTCCCAAGAGCAGAATTGATGAAATCCTCGATGGCTACGATCTCGAGGATTTGACGATAGCCACCCTCTGTTCCCATTCGTCGCTCCAGATTTTCCACGGTGCGAGGAAGATGGGGTTCAAGACTCTCGGGTTGACCATATCCCACAGCACGAAGTACTACGACGCGTTCCCCCTCGCGAAGCCCGACGAGATCATCAAGTACCAGGACTTCGACGAGATGGAGGAGCGCATCGGGGAGCTCCACGACAAGAACACCATCCTCATCCCCCACGGGTCGTTCGTGGAGTACATGGGTTCCCGCCGCTTCTCCGACTACGAGGTCCCCTCGTACGGCAACCGCGCGGTGCTCAACTGGGAATCAGACAGGGACAAGCAGAGGCAGTGGATCACGTCCGCGGGCGTCCCCATGCCCAGGCTCATCACCGATGCCAGGGAGATCGACGAACCCGTCATGGTCAAGTACCACGGGGCCAAGGGCGGAAGGGGCTACTTCATCGCCATGGACTACCCCAGCTTCAAGATGGCCGTCGACCAGACCCAGCCCTACACGATCCAGGAGTACTGCCTCGGAACCAGGTACTACATGCACTTCTTCTACGACCCCCTCAAGACCGACGGCTACAGGTGCGAGCAGGGCGGGTCCCTCGAGCTCCTCTCCATAGACCGCAGGGATGAGAGCAACATCGACGAGATGTACAAGATGGGGTCCATCGAGGAGTCCAAGAGGCACGGCATCTACCCCTCGTTCGTCGTCACCGGCAACACCCCCGTGGTCATCCGCGAGTCACTCCTGCCGAGGGCGTTCGAGATGGCGGAGAAGGTCGTCAACAAGTCGTACGAGCTGTTCGGCGGCATGTGGGGGCCGTTCTGCCTCGAGACCGTCGTCAACGACAGGTTGCAGTTCAAGGTCTTCGAGATCTCCACGCGCATCGTCGCGGGGACCAACCCGTTCATCTCCGGTTCCCCGTACGCGGATCTCATATACCCCGGTCTCAGCACGGGCGCCCGCCTGGCGATGGAGATCAGGGAGGCGGCGGAGGCGGGTCACCTCAAGGACATCATGTCCTGAGCCCCCTCCCCCGTAATCCTTTTTTATCTCCACACACGTGTGCGCCCGAAGAGGCGCATCCGAATGGTGTCAAAGAGACTGCAGGCGATTCCCGCATCGGGTACTATAGCGATTTCCAACCTTGTAAGCCAGATGAAGTCCGAGGGGGTGGACGTCGTGTCCTTCTCCATGGGCGAACCCGATTTCACCACGCCCGGCAACGTCATCGACGCGGCGTGCGAGTCCCTGCGTTCGGGGAACACCCACTACACGCCGTCCCTTGGGATCCCCGCCCTCAGGAGGGCGGTGGCGGAGACCACCCGCGACAGGAACGGCGTGCCCTGCGATGCATCCAACGTCCTCATCACGCCCTGCAAGCAGGCAATATTCATGATCGCACTGGCGTACATCGACCCCGGGGACGAGGTCATCCTCGCCGACCCCTCGTGGGTGTCGTACGAGGCGTGCATACGCCTCGCCGGCGGTGTACCGGTGTACGTGCCCACCAGGTTCGAGGACAACTTCGTCCTCGACCCCGCCCTCGTGGAGGCCGCCATAACCCCCAGGACCAAGATGATCATCCTGAACACGCCCTCCAACCCCACCGGCGCGGTCATCCCGTCCGATGTCCTCAGGCAGATCGCGGACATAGCGATGTCCAGGGGCATCAAGGTCATGTCCGACGAGATCTACGAGAGCATCATCTACGAGGGGAGGCACACGTCCATCGCGTCCTTCCCGGGCATGTTCGACAACACGATAATCGTCTCCGGTGTGTCCAAGAGCCATGCGATGACCGGTTGGAGGCTCGGATGGGCCATCGCCCCCGAGGAGGACATCAAGGCCATCAACAAGCTCCAGTCCCATTCCATCTCCTGCGCCGTGTCCTTCGTCCAGGACGCCACCGTGGAGGCCATAACCGGTCCCCAGGATGCCCGTGACGCCATGGTCCGCGAGTTCAGGAAGCGCCGCGACCTCGCGATGGACCTCATCTCCGAGATCCCCGGCTTCGAGTGCAACATCCCCCAGGGCGCGTTCTACATCTTCCCCAAGTACAACAGGGACATCCCGTCAGCCAAGCTCGCCGAGGTCCTCCTGAGGGAGGGTCACGTCGCCGTGACCCCCGGAACCGCGTTCGGTCCCGGTGGCGAAGGGTTCTTCAGGGTGTCCTATGCGACCTCCGAGGACATGATCGTGGAGGGAATATCCAGGATCAAGAAGGTCATGGGACAGCTCTGAGGGCGGTGCGCCGCCCTCCAGTAACCCCCTTAGACGCGTGCGCCCGCGCCCGCGTCTAATCATTTTATACGACCTCGGAGATAACCCGTCGAGTGGGCCGAGTGCCCAGAGGGATTATCTTGACGAGGAAGCTTTTCACAGTGGGCCCCGTGCATGTCGAGGAGGACACGCTCCGGGCCATGACCAGACCGATGATCACGCACAGGTGCAAGGAGTACAAGGAGCTCCACGCGGGCATCGTGGAGAAGATCAGGAAGGCTCTGAACACGGACATGGACGTGTTCCTCGTCGGTGGTTCCGCGACGGTCCTCCTGGAGGCCGCCATCAGGAACGGGGTCGCATCCAAGTCGCTCGGGATCACCAGCGGTTCCTTCGGGAACAGGTCCATCGAGCTCGGCACCCTCAACGGTAAGGAGGTCGAGAAGGTCCAGGTCCCCTGGGGGAAGGCGATCCGTCCCGAGCACATCGAGGGCAGGGTCACCGGTGACACAGAGGCCGTCCACTGGGTAAGCAACGAATCCTCCACGGGCGTGTTCAGCGACTCCGTCGCGGTGGCGAAGGCCGTCAGGGAGCAGAACCCCGATGCGCTCACCATGGTCGACGCCGTCACGTCGGCGTTCGCGATGGACATCAGGGTGAAGGACATGGACGCGGACTCCATCGTCTTCGGTACGCAGAAGGCACTGTCCCTCCCCCCGGGACTCGCGGTCATGCTCTGTTCGGAGAGGCTCCTCGAGAAGGCCAAACAGGTGCCCAACAGAGGGTTCTACATGGACCTGCTCAAGATCAAGAAGCAGAGCGACGACAACTACGCGCTCACCACGCCACCCGTCTCCCTCATGTACGGCCTCGACTACCAGCTGGACCGCATGCTGGAGGAGGGCATGCAGACCAGGTACAGGAGGCACCAGGAGATGGCGGACCTCGTCAGGAACTGGGCGGACAGGAAGCTGGCCGGCATGTTCCCCGAGGAGGGTCACATGTCGAACTCCATCGGGGTGCTGAACCGCGGTCCCCTGGACTTCGATTCCTTCCATTCCAAGCTGAAATCCAAGGGATACGAGGTGTCCAACGGATACGGCGACGTCAAAGAGAAGACTTTCAGGATCGGTCACATGGGAGATGCAACCCCCGATGGCATCAGGGAGCTCCTGTCCGTGATGGATTCCGTATTGGAGGAGTGAAAATGACAACGAAGATTCTGGTCTCGGACCCCCTTTCCGATGAGGGTCTCGAGATTCTCAACAAATCCGGGTTCCCCGTGGACGTGAAACCCGGACTCACGGAGGACGAGCTCTGTGGGATCATCGGAGACTACGAATGCCTCATCATCAGGTCCGGTACCAAGGTGACCCGCAAGGTCATCGATGCCGCCACCAAGCTCCGCGTCATCGGCCGTGCCGGTGTCGGTGTGGACAACGTGGACATCCCCTATGCGACCGACAAGGGCATCCTGATCATGAACACCCCCTCCGCGAACATCCTGTCCGCGGCGGAGCACTCCTGTGCTATGCTGCTCGCACTCGCCAGGAACATCCCCTTCGCCCACGAGTCCATGCACAGGGGCGAGTGGAAGAGGTCCAAGTACACCGGAGTGGAGCTCAACGGCAAGGTCCTGGGTATCATCGGTGTCGGACGTGTCGGAGGGGAGGTCGCCAAGCGCATGAAGGCCTTCAACATGACCATGGTCGGTTACGATCCCTTCCTCCCCAAGGACGTCGCTGACGCCCTCGGGGTCAGGCTCACCACCCTCGAGGAGGTCATCACCACCGCCGACTTCATGACGATCCACACCCCCCTGCTCCCCGAGACCAGGAACATGATCTCCCTCCCCCAGTTCAAGATGATGAAGCCCAACGCGAGGATCGCCAACGTCGCACGCGGCGGCATCGTCAACGAGGACGACCTCTACACGGCCCTCAAGGAGGGCATCATCGCAGGTGCAGCGTTCGACGTCTGGTGCAACGAGCCCCTCGCCGAGGAGGAGAGGAAGCTCCTCGAGCTGGAGAACCTCGTGACCACGCCCCATCTCGGTGCGTCCACCGTCGAGGCCCAGGAGAGGGTCGCGGTGGAGATCGCCGAGCACGCGGTCATGTACCTCAGGGACAACGTCGTCTCCAACGCCATCAACGCCCCCCGTGGAACCCTCGATGCCGAGACCGAGCCCTACCTCCCCCTCATGGAGAGGATGGGGAGGATCGTCCAGCAGATGGTCGGCAACCACCCCCTCGACAAGCTCGAGGTGTCGTACTGCGGCGGTCTCGCCGGCAAGCAGACCAAGCTCCTGACGGTCAGCGCCGTCATCGGGTACCTCAAGAACATCCTCGGTGAGGCCAACATCATCAACGCGCTCCCCGTCGCGAAGTCCAAGGGAATCGAGATCTCCGAGACCAGCAACGACACCGCGAAGGACTACGCGAGCATCGTGGAGCTGAGGTTCACCTCCCAGGGCAGGGTCCGTGCACTCAGGGGGACCGTCATCGGCGGTCAGCCCAGGCTCGTCGGTGTCGACGAGTTCGCCTTCGACATCCCCCTCAGCGGGGACATGATGTACCTGCAGTACGCCGACACCCCCGGAGTCATCGGAATCGTCGGTAACGCCCTCGGCAACAGGGGCATCAACATCGCGCAGATGTCCGTCGGAAGGTCCGGCGACCGTGCATCCATGGTCCTGACACTGGACCACAACGTGTCCGAGGACGTCGTCTCCGAGATCGCCGAGGCAGTCGGCACAGAGGACATAAGGTTCCTCGATGTCGTGGAGTGATACGATGGGAATCGTCACCGTCGACGACCTGACCCAGGCCATCAAGAACAGCATCGACAACTCCCGCGGCATGGTGGAGGAGCAGGCCTACGAGCTCGCCCACCACGTGCTGAACTTCTTCGGGTACTCCGACAGGATAATCGACAACATCCTGGAGCCCGAGGACCGCGATGCGTTCTACATGCTGGAGGACGCTGGAATCCTGACCACCGAGAGGGAGGAGACCACCCTCTACGACGGGAGGGAGTGGAGGATCCACTACTGGCTGTTCAAGAGGGACCGCATAGAGGCCCTGATGGCGGACGTCAAATCAGACTCCGGCGACGATTTCCAGGAGGAATCCATCTACGCCGATCTCCCCGACGACATCTGGCGCAGGGGCGGCGACGCCGCCTGACCCGATGGGCATCTTCCCCTACGAACCCCGTGCGGGTCAGCGGGAACTGATCGGTTTCATAGACCGGACGGTCCGCGAGGGGAGATGCGCCGTAGTGGAGGCGGGTACCGGTACGGGCAAGACCGTGTCGTCCCTGTGCGGCGTCCTCCAGTTCGCGAGGGACCGCGGGATGAAGGTCCTGTACCTCACACGCACCAAATCACAGCAGAAACAGGTTATCAGGGAGGCGGCCGCCCTGAGATGCGACACGTTGTGTGTCGGCGTCCAGGGCAGGTCCGCCTCGTCATGCCCCCTCATGAGGGACGATCCGGACCTCGCATCGGGGACTCCGGACGAGATCTCGCGTCTCTGTTCCGAGTACAAGCGCCGGGACGACGGGGGATGCCACTGCAAGTTCTACGAGAGGATCGAGTCCGTCGACATAGGGGACTGGATCCGTGCCATACACGACGGTCACCTGGGGCCGGAGGAGTTCTCCCGCATGTGCGAGGATGCGGGGCTGTGCCCCTACGAGATGGTGAAGTACGCCCTCCCGCACGCGAACATAATAGCCGTGCCGTATCCGTTCGTCTTCATGCCCCATGTCCTGGACAGGTTCATCGAGTGGATCGGTGTCCCCCTCGACCACACGGTGATGGTCGTGGACGAGGCCCACAACCTGCCGGACTACCTCCGCGACGTCCAGACCTACGAGTACAGCAGGGCGGCGATGGCACTCACCGAGAGGGAGGCCAGGGAGCACGGGGACCCCGAGGTCCACGAGGGGATAACGGTGTCCGATGTCGCGGCCGTGCTGATGGAGGTCCTGGCGTTCGCGGAGAGGGAGTACCTGATAGACGAGGACGGGATGCTCCCGCCCTACATGCTGCAGGACGAGCTCATGGACAGGCTCGGTGTGACCACTGTCGCGCTGTCCCGCATATGCAAGGCCATGGAGGAGATCGGCGACGGCATCGCCGAGAGGAGGAAGCAGCGCCGCAAACTCCCCCGCTCCTACATCCTGTCCATGTCGAGGTTCATACAGTTCTGGCTGGACAGCGACGACGACATGTACGTGAGGCTGGTGGTGGGAGGGGACAACCCGAAGTTCCAATCCTACTGCATGGATCCGAGGGGAGCCTCGGATCCGATCAACCGCTGTTTCTCATCGGTCCACATGTCCGGCACCCTGGAGCCCCTGGATGCGTACTGCGAGGAGCTGGGCATCGACCGTCCGGCGAAGCTGTCGCTGGGGGGCATCTTCCCCCCGGAGAACATGGTCAGGCTCTACACGGACGAGGTGTCCATGAAGTACGAGGAGAGGTTCGTGGAGGAGAACTACGAGCGTCTGTTCGGGATGCTCGTCGACACCGTGAACTCGGTGGCGGTCAACACCGCCGTCTTCTTCCCATCGTACCAGTTCATGGACAGGATGGTCGACGACGGCCTGGTGTCCGCCCTCGGGCGCGATGTGTACTACGAGCGTCGCGGGATGCCCCAGTCGGAGCTGATGGAGGTGTTCGACACGTTCCGTTCATCGGAGGGCAGCGTGCTCTTCTGCATAACCGGGGGCAGGATCAGCGAGGGCCTGGATTTCCCCGACAAGAGCCTGGAGCTCGCGGTGATCGTGGGGATACCCTATCCCAAGCCCACGGCCAGGCTCAGGGCGTTGAAGCGCTACTACGACATACGCCTCGGTGACGGGGTGCTGTTCACGACGGTCATCCCCACCGCCCGCAGGATGAGGCAGGCGATGGGTCGTGTGATACGTTCCGAGACCGACCGCGGTGTGGCGGTCGTCCTGGACCGCAGGCTGTCCGGCCTGCCCATGATGGACGCGATACTCTGCAGGGACATTCCCGTAGCGGTCCGTGCGTTCTTCGAATCCGGTCCTGGACAACAATTATAAACGGCGACCGACAGTCGCCCCCATGGAGATTACCATAGACGAGGACGTGAGGAACCTGATCGTCTCCGAGGGTCGCGACTACCGCATATGCACGGCCTGCATGGGACCCGCGCTCGTCCCCACGACCGTGAAGGGTCCCAAGGAATCGGACATCAAGATCCCCGTCGGGGACAACTTCCTCTACATATCCCGCATACAGGCGATGTACATAGACAACGTGTCGATGGACATGCTGTACGACAGCGACGACATCGACTCCTGTCCCGCGTTCTACACCCGCAGGCAGTACCTCTGACGGTTCAGATCAGGTGTGCGGCTTCCGCGGAGGCCTTCGCCATCGCATCCAGGTCCAGGACGGTGTCGAACGACAGCACCTTGTCCGGGGCGGCCTCGGTTATCGGTTTGAACGGGACGATCGTGCAGCCTGCGGTCGGACGGATGGAGATGTCGTACGTGCCTATGGCCTTGGCAACGGCTTCTATCTCGAGTTTGTCCATGCCTATGAGGGGTCTGGCCACTGGGAAGTCCAGGTCGATGTTCTCCGACCTGATGTTCCTGAGGGTCTGGGATGCCACCTGTCCGAGGGAATCCCCCATGATGATGCCGTCGGCACCGAGCCTCACCGCCAGCTCCCTGGCGGTCCTCTGCATGATCCTCTTGCACATCACGCACTGGTAGTTCCTCTCGCACTTCTCGCTTATCGCCTGCTGGTTCGGACCATGGGGTGCCGTGTACAGGGGGAACTCCCTGCCGGTGACCTCCCTGAGGCGGTCGGCTATGGCGATGACCTTCTCGATGCTGGCGTCGTCCGTGTACGGACGGTTGTCCATGTGGAGGAGGATGACCTCGGCTCCGACCTCGCTCATCTTGTAGGATGCCACGGGGGAGTCGATGCCGTCGGAGATGAGCGAGACGTACCTCATCTTCCGCACCGTCAGATCCTGACGTTCCCGTAGTCGTCGGCGAGCTTCCTGGACACGTTGGTCCTGCATTCGGGACAGGACAGTCCGTTGCCCTTCCTGACGAGCTCGGTCTTGCACTTGTTGCAGAGCGACCTTATGACCCCGAAGTGGTCGTCCTTGGTGGTGAGCTGCAGCGAGGGCTTGGTACCGGTGACCCTGGCCCTGATGTAGTCCCCCTTCCTGAGCTCCTTGGAGACGTCGTCGGTGTAGCCCTGGGAGATCTTGGAGACGTGGATGGTCGCGTAGGTCTCGCCACCGAGTGTCCTGTCGACCCCGGATTTGGCCACGACGTCGGCGGTCGCCATGGTGTTCCTGATGTCGGCCACCACGGCGTAGACTATGTCCCCCTCCCTGAGAACGTTGGGCGGGTTGGGGGAGACGACCCTTGCGACACAATCGGAGTCGTCGAGTTCGAGGACGCCTATCTGGGAGGCGTAGATAATGCCGTTCTCGGCGAAGGTGCCGTCCGCGGCGAGGTACTCCTCCTCGACCGCGACCTCGTCACCGGGGAACACTAAATCGGAATCCGTCATCATGAATCACCTTATGTTGACGACTGCCACATCAACAGTCTTCTTCGTCTTCGTATGGAACACGAATGTATGAGGGATTTCGTACTTATAGATTTTAGAGAACGCCACGGACCTGCCCCGGCGCTCGCAGTACTCCTCCACGAACCCCACGGTCTCCGCTATGTGTATGGAGTACACGCACTCCGCCATGTCCATGGCCCTGTCCAGGAACGGTCTGTCCGCATTGCGGTTCTGGCATCCGAACGGCGGGTTCATGAACACGGTGTCCGCGACGTCGTCCACTTCCGACACGTCGCTCAGGACGAACCCTATCTCCGCACCGGCGGACTCCGCGTTCGCATGGGCGGTGCGCAGAGCCGCCTCGGACACGTCGTAACCCGTCACCATCCCTGCACCGAGCATCCACGCCCCTATCGAGAACATCCCCGTGCCGCATCCCAGGTCGACGACCTTCATCCCGGCGACATCCCCCCTGCGGTACGCGTCGAACAGGATGTCCGCGGCCATCGTGGCGGGGGTCATGTACTGCTCGAGGGCGGGGTCGGGCGATTCGAAGTTCCTGACGGACTGCAGGGCCATCTCCAGATCCTTCCTCTTCATCATGGTGGAGTCGGAGTGGTTGTTGTTAACTGTTTCCCAGCACATGGTTGGATGGCATGTCCATTTGTATCCAGCACCCCTCCACGGTGCCGTTCCGACGGTCTCTGGCCACCTTCCGTTTAGCCTGGCTTAAATGTTAAATATGATGTAAGGCTAATGTGTGCCAAGGATGTGCCTACCGGGTTCAGATGTCGATGGTAGGTGCGTTCAACCCTAACAAACGGTTTACCCGGACAGGGTGATTATCCCGGTTCGGGGTACATACCATCCACCGTGTTTCTCCGTCCCATGACAAGTTAAATACCCGAAGGGGATTTGCAGCATGCATACATGTGTGTGCACCTCGTAAGAGGGGGTATACCACTGTCAAAGATCAAAAGGGCAATTATCAGTGTTTCCGACAAGAACGGGATCGTGGATTTCGCTAAAGAGCTGTCGTCCGCCGGAGTGGACATCATCTCCACAGGCGGTACGTACAGGCTCCTGAAGGAGAACGGTATCGATGTCACGGAGGTTTCCGACGTCACGGGCTTCCCCGAGATGCTCGACGGTCGTGTCAAGACCCTCCACCCCAGGGTCCATGCAGGGATCCTCGCCCGCAGGGATGTCCCCGAGCACATGGATGCCATAAAGGAGAAGGAGATCGAACCCATCGACATGGTGGTCATCAACCTCTACCCCTTCAAGCAGACCGTCCTCAAGGAGGGCGTGGAGTTCGAGGATGTCGTGGAGAACATCGACATCGGCGGACCCAGCATGATCCGCGCCGCCGCCAAGAACTACGAGTCCGTCGCCGTCGTCACGGACCCCTCCCAGTACCCCGAGATCATCGAGCAGCTGAGGGCCAACGGTGAACTGTCCCTCGACCTCCACCAGAGGCTCATGGCCGAGGCGTTCGTCGCGACCGCCAACTACGACGCCATGATCGCCTCCCGCATGTGGGGTGAGTTCTGCACAGGTTTCCCCGCATCGTTCCCCGTGCCCATGGAGAAGGTCGAGGACCTCAGGTACGGCGAGAACCCCAACCAGGCGGCCGCATTCTACAAGGACCCCTTCACCCCCGGCACCACCGTCGCCAAGGCCGAGCAGCTCCACGGGAAGCAGCTCTCCTACAACAACATCCTGGACCTCGACAAGGCGCTGGACATCTGCATGGATTTCGAGAAGCCCACCGCCGTCGTCATGAAGCACACCAACCCCTGCGGACTCGCCTCCGCGGACAACATCTACGATGCGTTCATGACCGCGTACAACGTCGACCCCCTCTCTGCGTTCGGATGTGTCATCTGCCTCAACAGGAACTGCGATGTCAAGACCGCCGAGGAGATCTCCCAGCACTTCGTCGAGGCCGTCATCTGCCCCGACTACGAGGAGGGCGCGGCGGAGATCATGGAGGCCAAGAAGAACATCCGCCTCCTCAGGACGAACGCACCCATCTGCCCCGCCGCCAAGCACAGGGAGTACAAGATGAAGAAGGTCCAGGGCGGAATACTCGTCCAGACCGACGAGGACGTCCTCATCGACCCCAAGAACCTCACCGTCGTCACCGAGCGCGCACCCACCGAGGAGGAGATCCACTCCCTCCTGTTCGCATGGAAGCTCGCGAAGCACGTGACCTCCAACGCCGTGGTGTACGTGAGGGGCGAGCGTGCCGTGGGTATCGGCGCCGGCCAGATGAGCCGTGTGGACTCCGCGAAGATCGCGACCATGAAGGCGAACGAGCCCACCGAGGGATGCGTCATGGCATCCGATGCGTTCTTCCCCTTCAGGGACGGGGTCGACGAGGCAGCACGTGCCGGTGTCACCGCGATCATCCAGCCCGGAGGCAGCATCAGGGACCAGGAGGTCATCGATGCGGCCAACGAACACGGCATGGCCATGGTCTTCACCGGTTGCCGTGTGTTCAGGCACTGAATGTGAAAATGGAGGGGGCAACCCCTCCGTAAAACCCATTGTGTCGTTTTCAGACTTGTTTGTTGGTCTCGATCTCGGAGATGAGCTCGTCGGGGAGGATGGGCCTTCCCTCGGCCTTCCTCTTCATGTGTCCCCCGGGTCCGCCACGTGCGACCCTGGCGTTCTCTATGCATTCGGGGTCATCGCATACGAATGCGGCGTAGACTATGTTCTTGCAGGTCTTGCCGCAGAACTCGCAGGTGTAGTCTTCCAGGTTGAGTGCCATGGGTGACCATTGTCGGCATCGGATTAATAACCCTCTCCGACGGGACTCACTCGACGTCCATCGAGAACTGGACCGAGGGCGCGGAGTGCGTGAGGCATCCCATGGAGATTATGTCGGCCCTTCCGACGTAGTCCCCGATCCTGTCGAGATCCATGTTCCCGGAGGCCTCGACGAGTATGCGCGGGTTGATGCCCTTCACACGGTCGCGGAGCTCACCCGTCTCCACGGGGCCCATGTTGTCGGCCATGATTATGTCCGCACCCATCTCGGCCGCGGTGACGGCATCCTCCACGGACGAGACCTCCACCTCCACCTTGATGGAGAACGGTGCCGCCGAGACGAGCTCCATCGCCCTGCGGACGGATCCGCATGCGGCTATGTGGTTGTCCTTGACCATGATCATGCTGTCGAGTCCGTGTCTGTGGGGGTCCCCTCCGCCGAGGGCGACGGCCTTCTTCTGGTACTCGCCGAACCCGGGCGTGGTCTTCCTGGTGGCCGCGATGACGACCCCTCCCCCGGTGCGCTCCACGGCTTCCGAGGTGAGGGTCGCTATGCCGCTCATGTGCATGAGGAAGTTGAGGGCGGTCCTCTCGGCAGTGATCAGTCCCCTGAGGGGGCCGGTCACCGTCAGGATCCTGGTCCCGCAGGTCACACGCTCCCCGTCGCGGACGTGGGTCTCCACGGTCGCCCCGACGTGGGTGAGCACGGCCACGGCCTCCTCGAGTCCGGCGACGACCGCATCCTCCTCGCAGGTGATGTAGGCCGCACCGTCCCTGTCGGGTACGGTCAGCAGGGTCGTGATGTCGCCCCTTCCGATGTCGGCATCGAGGTACGCCGTGGGATCCATGCTCACACGTCCAGTTCGAACTCCTTCCCGGTTTCGGGGAAGATGACGTTGTAGTCCTCGAGGTCGGGGAGGAAGAGGTCGCGGGTCTCCGAGTGCATCATGATGACGTTCTCGGGGTCGCATGCCCTGATGAAGTCCACGATCTGTCCGTGGTCCGCGTGTGCGGAGAAGTCGTATTTCTGGATCTCGCATTCGACCTTCACGACCTCTCCGTCGATCTTCACGCATCCCTGCTCCATCAGCAGCCTCCCGTTGGTGTCCTCGGCCTGGTATCCGACGAGAAGGACCGCGCTCTTGGGGTCGTTCCTCAGGTAGTTGAGGTATCCGAGGACGGGTCCCCCGTCCAGCATGCCGCCCGTGGTGACGATGATCTGCCCCTTCTTGGCGGTGTTGCGGGAGTTGACGTTCCTGACCTCGTTGAACTTCCTCTTGGCGGCCTTGAGGTGCTTGATGTCCTTGATGTACTCGGGATAGTCGAGGAACAGGCGGGTGACGGACCTGCCCATACCGTCGACCCACATCTCGTAGCCGAGGTTCCTGAGCAGGAGCATGATCTCCTGGGTCCTGCCGTTGGCGAAACAGGGGATGAGGACGGTTCCGCCACGGTCGATGACCTCATCGATCTTGGCGAGGAAGGCCTTCTCGGTCTCCTTCCTGGGGACGTGGTAGCGTCCGCCGTAGGTTCCCTCGATGAAGAGGTTGGTGCAGTCGTGGGGTCTGGCCGCACCGACGAGCCTCTGGGACTCAGTGTGGATGTCCCCCGAGTAGATCGTCGTGCAGTCGCGGGAGAACTCGAACATGGCAGCACCGGGTATGTGTCCCGCATCGTGCATCTTGACGTCCACGTGGTTGATGCTGATCTCGTCGTCGTAGGTCATGGGGACGACGGCCTTCATCGTCCTCTCGATGTCCCCGGACGAGTAGGGCTGCACGTAGTCCTCCGCCTTGGCGATCTTGAGGGTGTCGTACATCATGATCTCGGCGACCTCGGCCGAGAGGGGGGTCGTGAACAGGTCGCACTGGTTCTTCCCGCACACCTGGGGGATCATCCCGCAGTGGTCGAGGTGTGCGTGGGTGAGGAACGCGTAGTCTATGCGGGGTGCCGGCAACGGGAACTCCGGCGGTTTGGTCGGGCTGAGTCCGTACTCCACGAGGACGGTCATGCCGTCCCCCTCCATGGTCATCCCCATGCGTCCGACCATGTCGGCTCCGCCGAGGAATTTGAATTTCATCTTCATTGATATCAGCTCCTTTTCGTGTTCCGCCTCCGAAACCGGAGGACTTTGTGAAAGGAGGCTCAAAACGCCCCCCTTGACTGTGATGATGATACAGGGCTCTCCTTCACCCCATATTATAAAGGCAATATGTGGTTATTTGAACGGGGTATATTTAACTTCCTACATTTCGGATGCCTCGCATACGGGGCCCGAACGGGCCACCTGACAAATCCTTTAATCCGACGAACCCCTGCATACCGTTCATGGGATCGCTCGACAGGAGGACTTCCAGCGGTGTGGGTATGTTGTCCGCACTGCTGTTCTTGGCGGCAGGCGTGCTGGTGATGGTGGGTGCGAAAGCGCCCCTGCTGTACGTTCTGACAGCCGCAGGTGTGCTGGGTGTGGTGCATGCGGTGGGCATACTGGCCCCGCAGGACAGATTCATCCACAGGGTAAGTGGGATTATGGTCGCCATTGCGTCTTTGGCAATGGCCGCGGCCCCGTTCGCCGGGGCATCGTCTGGCACTGTCATCGCGGTGGCGGGGGTCCTCGCCGCCCTGGCGATGGCCGCTGACGCACTCGACCTCTGGGTCGGACGCATACTCGGCGGGATGTACATCTCCGCAGGTGTCGCCGTCGTCGAGCTGATCGTGTCCGTTGTGGCCCTGATGGGGAGTGGCGCGGTCGCAGGTGTCGCCGTAGCCCTGTTCGCGGTGTGGATCGCATCATCCCTCCTGATAGGCGGTCTCCTGAAGGGGGAGGCCGTCGTGAGGAAGGCCGTCGTGGAGGATGTGCACGACACGGAGAGGCAGGCCCTGGAGCCCAGCAGGCCCGCGGCCATACCCTCGCCGCGCGAGGAGACCGTCCGCACCGAGGTCAGGGCAGAACCCGTCCGGGAGAAGGCGGACCCCGAACCCGCCCCGGCCCATGTGCAGGCGGCCGTTCCCGAGGAACCCGCCGCAGTCACGCCCGCCAGGGCTTCCGTCCCCGTCGTAACCGCTGTCGCGGACCAGGCGGACTCCCATGTCGAGGCGAAGGTGCCCGCACAGGAGGCGCCCAAGCCCGAGAAGAAACCCAACAACGATTTCATGATGAAGCTCGTGTCTTCGAAGGATGCCAGCAGCAGGGCTGTTTCACCGAAGCAGTCCCAGAAGGAACCGGAACCCGTCCAGGAACCGGCTGTGATCGTTCCCCCCGCCCCGGTCGAGGTGACGGAACCCGTCCAGGATGCGGAGGAGCATGTGGAGGGATTCTGCGAGGACGATCCGTCACTCGAGATGACCTATGAACCCGAGGTGGAGCCATCGGATGATGCATCCGGGGTCCCGGGCCCCGACGAGGACGGAACCGATGCGGATGATTTGTCCGAAACCGCCGATCAGACGGCCGTCCCCGCCGGAGGCGATGACCGTGCTGACGTCGAGGGCGACCAGGCCACGGAGGACGACGCGTCCCCTGCCGAGGCGGTTGCCGTGGAGGCCGGGGAACCATCCGGGTCGGAACAGGCCGGACATGGCGATACGGACACCCCGGAGGAGGTCTCCGACGACCCCGATGTCGACCCGGAGACACCCGTCCCAGTGACGGTGGGGCCCGACGTCCAAGAGGATGCGGGATCCGCCGTGGAGGAGGGTGCCGGGCAGTTCCCGGACGACGTATCCGAACCGGAGACCGTCCCCGATGTATCCGCAGAATGCGGCCCTGCCGAGTCCGATCCGGTGGAAGGTCCCGTCCCGGACGCCCCCATCCAGGAGGTAGCAGAGGGGGGATCCGATGGAGAGCAGGTCGATGGGGCCGATACGCCCGTCGATCGTTCGTTCGATCCGGAGGTCCCCGCACCAGTGACGGTGGAGCCCGACGTCCAGGCGGAATGCTCCGAGACCGTTGCCGACAGCGTCCCCGAACCGGAGGCCGTCCCAGATGCATCCGGAGCATGCGGCCCCGTCGAACCAGCCGTGGTGGAAGGTCCAGAGACGGAAACCACCGTCCAGGAGGCCGAAGAGGAGGCATCCGACGCGGAGCAGGTCCCCGAGACGGATGTGTTCACCGACTACTCCCCCGAGGCCCTGGTCAGGAGGGCGGCATGGAACAAGGGTCTCCGCTGCAGGAGGGGGTACGGCGATCACAACATCCCCGTGGCCTTCGTCAAGGGCAGGGTGGCGGTGTACGTGGAGCCCGCGGATGCGGACCGTTCCATAGACGACCTGCTCGTGTCCGAGGGGTGGACCGTCCTCCGTTACGACGAGGCGGCCATCACCGACGGGAAGGCGGAGGGCGAGGAGATCCTCGCCGCCGTCAGGGCCAACATGCGCACCGTCAAGTCCTCCTCGAAGAAGAGGAAGACGTCCAAGAAGTGACCGTCGGACGGGGGTCGGCAGACCCCCTCCCGGTCCGTTTACCCCTTATAACCGCGCGCACCGACAATTAATAAATACGGACAGTCAATGCCCTTGGCAGAGGCTGATAACGTGTTTTGCTCATGCGGCTCAATGATGTTCCCCAAGGATGGGATGTATGTTTGCAACGCCTGCGGCGCCACCAAGGACATAGGTGGAAGGGCCGAGGTAATTTTGACAGATTCGAAGGACAGGGAGACCACCGTCATCACGGAGAACGTCGCCACCCTGCCCAAGACACGCATCCCCTGTCCCGAGTGCGGACACACGGAGGCGTACTTCGTCATAAGGCAGACCCGCGCCGCGGATGAGCCTGAGACGAGGATCTACCGTTGCTGCAAGTGCAACCACTCCTGGAGAGAGTACTGATCGGGGTGGGACACATGTTCTGCGCAGAATTGAAGTCGGACACCCTCAAGGGGATAGTCAACATCATCTCCACGCTCATCGACGAGGTCAAGTTCACGATCACCCCCGAGGGGATGACCCTCAAGGCGGTCGATGCGGCCCACGTCGCGATGATCGAGATGGATGTCGGCAAGGGAGCGTTCGAGTCCTTCACGGCGACAGACTCCGAGATCGGACTCGACCTCGACAAGGTGAAGGGTGTCCTCAAGCTCGCATCCTCCGGTGACGTGATCAGGATGGAGCAGGACGAGTCCCACGGCAGGCTCGTGTTCAAGGTGGGCAACATCACCAGGCGCATGAACCTGGTCGACACCTCCAGCATGAGCGATCCCAAGGTGCCCCAGCTGTCCCTCACGGCGAACATATCGGTCTCCGTCGATGAGCTCCAGAAGGGCATACGCGCCGCAGACACGATATCCGACCACATCACCCTCAAGGCGGGAGCGGACTACTTCGAGCTCTCCTGCGAGGGGGACACGGACTCCGTCAGCCTCAGACTGGGCAAGGATGTGCTGCCCGCACTCGACACGGACTCCGAGGTCTGCAGCATGTTCCCTCTGGACTACTTCTCGAACATCGTCAAAGCGGTCCCCTCCGGTACGATGGTCAACATAGAGCTGGACAACGACTACCCTGTGAAGCTCCTCTTCGGACTCGCGGACGGGAACGCGAAGGTCAACTACCTCCTCGCACCCAGGATCGAGAGCGAGTGATTCAGATGAGCGACACCAGCATCGCCGAACTCGAGAACATCTCGAACAAGCTCAAACTGCACGTCGTGGAGATGACGTACGCGGCGAAGTCCGGACACCCCGGAGGATCGCTGTCCGCATCCGACCTCATGGCGGCACTGTACTTCCGCGTGATGAGGCACGACCCGACCAACCCCGCATGGGAGGACAGGGACAGGTTCGTCCTCTCGAAGGGACACGTCGCCCCCGTGCTCTACGCGGCCCTCGCGGAGAGCGGCTACTTCCCCGTCGACGAGCTCGTCTCGCTCAGGAAGATGGGGTCGATGCTGCAGGGCCACCCGGTCCGCGGCAAGGTCCCCGGTGTGGAGATGTCCACGGGGTCCCTCGGACAGGGACTCAGCATGGCGTGCGGCATAGCACTCGCCGGCAAGATGGACGGCAAGGACTACATGACGTACTGCCTCCTCGGCGACGGGGAGCTCCAGTCCGGACAGAACTGGGAGGCCGCCATGTTCGCCCGCCAGAACGGGCTGAACAACCTCGTCGCGATCGTGGACCGCAACCACCTCCAGATCACGGGCAACACCGAGGGGGCCGTGGGCCTGGAGCCCCTCCCGGAGAAGTGGAAGGCGTTCGGTTGGAACATGCTCATGATCAAGGGCCACAGCATGAGGCAGGTGGTGGAGGCACTCGAGAAGGCGAGGACGTCCTCCAGACCCACGGTGATCATAATGGACACCGTGAAGGGCAAGGGCGTGTCTTTCATGGAGAACAACGCCGGGTTCCACGGAAGGGCATGCAACGACGAGGAGTACGCCAAGGCGGTCCAGGAGCTCAGGGAGGTCATACAGTGAGCGGAAAGAAACTCGCACAGCGCAACTACTACGGCAAGGCACTGGCGGACCTCGCGTCCGAGAGGGACGACATCGTCGTCCTCGACGCGGACCTCGCCGGATCGACCAAGACCTCCGATTTCCAGAAGGTGTGCCCCGAGAGGTTCGTGGAGGTCGGCATCGCGGAGCAGAACATGGTCGGTATAGCGGCCGGTCTCGCCGCATCCGGGAAGACCGCCTTCGCATCGACGTTCGGGGTGTTCGCCACCGGAAGGTGCTGGGAGCAGATCAGGCTGGCCGTCGCGTACCCGAGGCTCAACGTGAAGATCGTCGCCACACACTGCGGGATCAGCGTGGGTGAGGACGGGGCGTCCCATCAGGCGCTCGAGGACATATCCATCATGCGTTCGCTCCCCAACATGACCGTCATCGCACCCGCGGACGCGTACGAGGCGTACGCCGCCACGAGGGCGATAGCGGATTACGACGGCCCCGTCTACATGAGGATGGGTCGTGCCGAGTTCGACACGATCACCCCCGAGGGTGCGGAGTTCGTCATCGGGAGGGCCACGGTCCTCAGGGAGGGTTCCGATGTGACCCTCATCGGATGCGGCCAGATGGTCTCATCCTGTCTGGAGGCCGCCGACATCCTCGCAGCGGAGGGAATCTCCGCGGAGGTCGTGAACATGGCCACCATAAAACCCCTGGACTCCGAGGCCGTAGTGTCCTCGGTCTCCAAGACGGGATGCTGTGTGACCGCTGAGGAGCACAGCGTGATCGGCGGTCTCGGATCGGCGGTCGCGGAGTGCCTGTCGGAGTCCCTGTGCGCCCCCCTCGAGAGGGTCGGCACCAGGGACACCTTCGGAGAATCCGGTTCCCCGGCACAGCTCATGGTCAAATACGGTCTGACCGCGGACGACATCGTCACGGCAGCCAAGAAATCGATTTCAAGGAAGGCTTGAGAAAATGAAGATATTCATCGATACTGCGAATCTGGACATGATCAGGGAGATCAACAGCTGGGGGATCCTCGACGGTGTGACCACCAACCCCAGCCTCATCGCCAAGGAGGGCGTGGACGTCAGGACCCGTGTCAGGGAGATCGCCGAGATCGTCGACGGACCCATCTCCGCAGAGGCCATGTCCATGACCGCCGACGAGATGGTCGCGGAGGGACGCGAGCTCGCGAAGATCCACCCCAACATCAACGTCAAGCTCCCCATGTGCGTCGAGACCCTCAAGGCGACGAAGATCCTGTCTTCCGAGGGCATCAAGGTCAACGTGACCCTGATCTTCTCCCCGCTCCAGGCGCTCCTGGCCGCCAAGGCCGGCGCGGCGTTCGTCTCGCCCTTCATCGGACGTCTCGACGACATCGGACAGTACGGCGGCGACCTCGTCGGACAGATCGTCAGCATATTCGAGAACTACGGATTCGAGACCGAGGTCATCGCAGCATCCATCCGCGGACCCGCACACGTCCTCGACTCCGCACTCGTCGGATGCGACATCGCGACCATCCCCTACGACACCCTCAAGCTGATGGTCAAGCACCCCAAGACCGACGAGGGCATCCAGAAGTTCATCGCGGACTACGAGAAGTCCAAGAAGGACTGAGCGTGATGCACGACGTCGTGGTCGTAGGCGGGGGGCCGGCCGGCAGCCTTGTCGCCAGGAACCTCGCACCGCGACACGACGTGGTCGTGTTGGAGGAGCACGGCTCCTCCGGCACACCGGTCCAGTGCGCGGGACTACTGAGTCCCGATGTCATCAGGATGTCCGGAGTGGATCCGGACATCCTAAACACACTTCACGGAGCTGAGGTCTTCTTCCCGGACGGGACCTCGGTCATCGTCCGTTCCAAGGCTCCGAAGGCGGTCGTCGTCGACCGTGCCGATCTCGACGGCAGGATGGCCGACGCCGCTGTGTCCGCAGGGGCGGAGTACAGGTACGGTGAACGCTACACAGGCCACACGGTCGGGGACCGTGTCACGGTCTCATCGTCATCGGGTTCCCTCGACGCCAGGGCGATTGTGGGGGCCGACGGTCACAGCTCGAGGGTCGCGATGACCCTCGGTGACAACGGCCCGAGGGAGTACCTCCGCGGCATACAGGCCGATGTCCGCATGGAATCCGTCCATGACGACCTCTTCACCATCCACCTCGGTTCCGAGTACGCCCCCGGCTTCTTCACATGGGAGATCCCCTGTGGTGACTTCGTCCGTGTGGGGCTGTGCACATCGTGGTCCGCCGGACCCCCGTACCCGTACCTCTCCGCGCATCTCCGCAGGATGGGTGCCGAGGACCGTATCCTCCGCATGTACAGTGGCAAGATCCCCGTCGGCGGCCGTCCCAGGACGTACGGCGAGCGCTGCCTGCTCACCGGTGACGCCGCGGGGCTGGTCAAACCGGTCTCGGGAGGAGGTCTCCACCCCACGTTCGAGACCGTGCCGCATCTCTGCCGCGTCCTGTCGTCGGCTCTCGATGCCGACGACCTCTCGGAATCGAACCTCTCGGCATACGAACGCGGATGGAGGTCCCAGGTGGGACGTGAACTGTCCTGGGGATACACGCTCCGCAGGATGTTCACCCGTCTGGACGATGCCGACCTGGTCCGTGCGGGAGGGTTCGCATCGAGGGACGATGTCCGCTCGCTCCTTGACGACATAGACCTGGACCACCCCAGCAGGGTGGTCGGGGCCATGCTGAGGAGGCCCCGGGCACTCCTCGCCGCGGTACCCCTGTTCATCAGGTGCATACTATGAGACGTGTAATCTTCGCTAAGGTTCCGGCGGACGCCGCCGGGCAGCACATCAGGACGCTGATGGATGCGGGTTACGTGGACCGCCATGCCAAGATCGGCAAGGTGGACGGTTTCCGCACGGTCCCCATCCTCCCGGAGCACATCGACACCGTCGGGGCCATGGGGTTCGAGATGGGGGAGGGCGATGCCCACACCCTGGACAGGCGCAGCCCCCAGGAGAGGATAGCCGCCAGGTTCGCGGATCATCCCGATCTGGTGGGCATCCTGCCCGACCGCTGGGAGTCCGTCGGAGACATAATCATCCTGCGTCTGGACCCCCGCTGTCTCCCGTACTCGGAGCTCATCGGCAGGGTCTACGCGGAGGTCCTCGGTGCCAAGACAGTCTGTGCCGACACCAAGGGGGTGTCGGGCGAGTTCAGGAGACCGAGCATGCGGGTGCTGTACGGCACGGACACGGAGTCCGTGCGTCTGGAGAACGGCATCAGGTACGGCTTCGATGTGACCAAGGTGATGTTCGCATCCGGCAACACGGACGAGCGCATGAGGATGAGGATGCAGGACTGCTCGGGTGAGACCGTCGTGGACATGTTCGCAGGGATAGGGTACTTCACGCTCCCGCTGGCCAAGTACTCGGGGGCGAGACGTGTCTTCGCCTGTGAGAAGAACCCCGAATCCTATGCGTTCCTGGTGAGGAACATCCGCGACAACGGCCTGACGGACACGGTCATCCCCGTACTGGGGGACAACCGTCATCTCAGGGGGAGGGCGTTCGCGGACCGTGTCCTCATGGGGTACGTGCAGACAACGTCGGAGTTCATGGACACTGCATTGAGGATCATCCGTCCCGGTGGTGTGATCCACTACCACGACACGTTCTACGTCAGCGAGTACATGGACCGCATCCGCTCCATCTTCGACGATGCATGCGGGGAGGGCGGTTACGAGATCCTCTCCGTGCGCGAGGTGAAGTCCTTCGCGCCCTCGGTGTCCCATTATGTGGCGGATGTGAGGATCAGACCTTCTCACCGGAACTCGATGCTGTGAGCAGGGTGTTCATGGCATCCCTGTAACCCTCTCCCTCGGATCCGATCACGGTTTCCGCGAATGGTGAGAGGTACTCCGCGAACTCCCTCTCGCTGGGTGTCAGTTTGATCGGCATCTCCGCACAACCCGTCGCCATCACGAACGCGGCGGACACGCTGCGGGAGCGGCTGTCCTTCAGGCCAGTCTCCTGGACGGTCTTCAGCAGCATCTCCGTGCCGCCGACCTTCACCGCCTTGGCGAGTTTGTCCGATATGGTGGTCACCGGCCCGGGTCTGCGGAACTCCGGGAGCGATGCGACAACATCGGCGGAGATGAAGACGTTGTACGCGTTCTCCAGGGCAACGAGCGGTTGGGATCTCGATTGGTCACCGACCTTGCCTGCGGTCGCCGCATCCGTGTGGGTCTCGATGAGCCCCTTCCAATCGGACTCCCACAGAACCGAGAGGACCTCCGTCGCCCTGTTGGTCTTCACGACGACGGCCCTGTCGTTGGAGGACAGGAACGCCCTGATCGTGTTCAGCTCCCTCTCCCCTCCGGAGAGGGCGGACATGAAGGAATCCAGGGACGAACCGTAGTTCTCCCTGCCTATGATGTACGTCGATGTACCGGCATCCTTGAGGTCCCCGAGTTTGGTCTTCTTGACGGTGGAGATGAGGGTGTTGTCCCTGAGCTCCCCGGAGACGTACTTCCTGAGGAGGTCCCCGTCCACGTCCACGTAGTCCTTCTCCCCCTCGGAGTGGTACCTGTGCCTGACCCTCACCCTGAGGTCGTCGACCGGATCGACCGCGGACAGTCTGGAGATCAGGTACTGCACGGTGGACACGTCCTTCGCGCAGCTCTCGCATATCTTCACCGATTGGCCGAGTGAGACCACCTCGATCTCCAAGGTGGCCGACGATGGGTGTCCGCACTGGAGACCGTCGTCCGGGAACTCGTAGGGGGTCTCCCAGAACGTGTCGTAGAGGTAGTCCTCGGGCATGTTGGGTTTGTCCGAGCACACGACATCCTCCCCGAAGGAGTACAGATGGAGCTTGTGCTTCTTGATGACCTGGTTGTAGAGCAGGAGCCTGATCTTCGGATCGGTGTGGTACTGGCAGCCGATGAGCTTGTCCGCGCCCACGGATCCCCTGACCGCATAGGAGACCTTCTCCCCTCCGAGGGATGCGGTACCGAGGAGCGGTACGGACCCCGCCGCCGCGAGGGATATGGTTCCCGCGTAGGCCCTGACGATGTCGCCCCCTCCGAACTTGGAGGCGGCCTTTATGAGGGCATCCGGGTTGTCGCGTATCTTCTGGAGCGCATCGATCTCCTTGAACGGCTTGTCGAAAACGCACTTCCTGCAGTTGCCGGCGCATTGCGGTCTGAGCAGTCCGGGGTTGTCCGCGAGGGTCCTGGAACGCTCCAGGAGCTCGTCCTCCATTCTCTTGGTGGAGTGTTTGACCCCCCTCATCCTCACACGCTTCTTGCCGGCCATGCCCTGACATGTGCGCGGTCGTAAAAATATGTATCCTGTGCACGCACGCGCACCCAACACGGCTAAATGGACCTCTCCGGATACACCCCCGATGGAGACCGATTTCGAGATGGATGTCCGCATGTTCCTCGCACGTCCCCCCTTCAACCTGAGGGGTGTCCCGAAGGAGGCGCTGGAACTCTTCTGCACGGCGCTCACGCACGACAGCTATTCGAACGAGGCGGCCGACCGCAATCCGCCGGTGCACCTGGAATCCTACGAGAGGCTGGAGTTCCTGGGGGACGCGGTCCTGGAGTTCCTCGTGTGCGAGTCTGTCTACGCCGACACCGACCTCCGGGAGGGGGCGATGACCGACTACAAGCAGGACAAGGTCGCCAACCGCATGGTCTCGGACCGCGTCCTGGCCAGTGGCATGGACATAGACTCCGTCATGCGTGTGGGGGGAGGCCACGTGGTGGGTGGCGCCAAGGTCGTGGAGGAGAACATGCGCGCCGACTGCTTCGAGGCGATAGTCGCCGCTATGTACCTCTCGTACGGGATCGATGCCGCCAGGGCACTGGTGCGCTCCGTCATCCTGGTGTGACGGACGGGTGTCCCCCGTCCTCCGAATGTCCCACCTGTTCCCTATTTAACCACGCAGATGGATTGTCCCGCGTGCACACAGCAGTATCCGATACGGCAGGCAAGATACGCGACATGACGATCCGCGGTGCGGGCAGGATCGCCCGTGCGGGATCTACCGCCCTGGGCGACATGGCGCGCGAATACGCTGGGTCCGACGTGGACGCCTTCATCTCCGAACTGGCCCTCGCCAGGGACACCATCCTGGCGTCGAGGCCCACGGCCGTGTCCCTGTGGAACGGGGTCCATGCCACCCTGAGGGGTGTCGACGGCTGCAGGTCCGTGGCCGATGCCCGGGAACTCGTCGTGTCCAACTCGGAGGATTTCGTCAGGAGGTCCCTGACGGCGGTGGAGGAGATCGCCCGCATAGGCGCCAAGAGGATCTCCGACGGGGACACCATCCTGACGCACTGCAACAGCAGCGCCGCCCTGGGGGTCATAAAGGAGGCCCACAGGCAGGGGAAGGACATAAGGGTCTACGCGACCGAGTCCCGTCCGTGGAGGCAGGGGATACTGACGGTGAACGACCTGGCCTCGGCGGGGATCGACACGACGCTCATCATAGACAGTGCGGTGCGCTCGGTGATGAAGAGGGTGGACAAGGTCTTCGTGGGTGCGGACACCGTGACCTCCCACGGGGCGCTCGTCAACAAGGTCGGTACGTCGCAGTTGGCCCTGGCGGCCCATGAGGCCCGTGTGCAGTTCTACGTCTGCAGCGAGACGTACAAGTTCTCACCGATGACCCTCTACGGGGACATGGTGACCATAGAGGAGAGGGACATCTCCGAGGTCGTGAGGCCAGGGGAGGTCCCGGACTCCGTCAAGATATTCAACCCCGTCTTCGACAGCACGCCTGCAAGGTACATAGACGCGATAATAACCGAGCTCGGGATGATCTCCCCGGGTTCGGTGTACGACGTAATGGTCAGGCAGTTCGGGGACGAGATCCTGAGGGGATGATCGCATGGATGGTTACACATACCTTCACCTGGGGGAGACCGTGGATCCCGACAGATACGTCATCTGCAAATACCGCGTGACTTCGAAACTGCCCATCGAGAAGGCCGCCGACGCCATAGCCGCGGAACAGTCCACGGGCACGTGGACGGGCATATCCACACTCGATCCGGAGATCATCGGGCGCCTCGGCGCCAGGGTCACGGACATCTCCGGTGATGTCATCACCGTCGGGTTCCCCGTGGAGGACTTCAGCGTGGAGGTCGGATCCGTCCCGCAGATCCTCAGCGTCATCGCGGGCAACCTGTTCGGACTCGGCGCACTCGACGGGGTGAGGCTGGAGGACGTCGTGTTCCCCCGTGAGATCACGTCGCAGTTCAAGGGGCCCAAGTTCGGTGCGGAGGGCATCAGGCGCATGCTGGACCGTCCCGAGAAGCCCCTGGTGGGCACCATAGTCAAACCGAAGATTGGTCTGTCCCCGGAGAGGACCGCCCAGTACGTGTACGAGGCAGGTTCCGGCGGGCTCACCAACTCCAAGGACGACGAGACCCTCGTGGACCAGGCGTTCTGCCCCATAGAGGACAGGACGGTCATGGTGTCCGAGGTCCTGGACCGTCTCGAGGAGGAGGGCCACAGGATGATCCACGCCATCAACGTGAGCGCCCGCACGGACAGGATAGTGGAGCTGGCCGAGAGGGTGCAGTCATGGGGGGCCAGGCAGATCATGGTCGATGTCATCACATGCGGTTTCTCCGCGGTTCAGGCCCTCGCTGAGGATCCGTCGATAAAGGTGCCGATACACGTGCACAGGACGATGCACGGGGCGATCACCAAGAACCCCCTGCACGGTGTGGCGATGCTGCCGTTCACCAAGCTCGTCCGCATGTGCGGAGGGGACGCGCTCCACATAGGCACCCTGGGCGCGGGCAAGATGTCCGCCGACGTCCACGAGGACAGCAACCTGGGTGCGTGCCTCGGGGACGACGTCCCGTACAGGGGCATGATGCCCGTGTGCTCCGGAGGGGTGTACCCCGGTGTGGTCGGGGCCATAGTGGAGCGTTCCGGATTCAACGTCCAGATCCAGGCCGGAGGCGGTGTCGCCGGACATCCGGACGGGGTCAGGGGAGGCGCGATGGCCATGTGCCAGGCGGTCGACGCCGCATACGAGGGTGTACCCGTGCAGGAGTACGCCGAGACACACAGGGAGCTCAGGCTCGCCCTCGAGAAGTGGGGATTGAAATGAGATTGGAAGTCAGATACTACGATGTGGACTCGTCGGAGCCCACGGTCCTTCTGCACGACGACGACTGCGTGGAGATAGGTGTACAGGAGAACGACCGCGTGTCCGTGTCCGGTCCCAGGTCGGCCATAGTGCTGGTCAGCAGGTCCGACACGCTGGTGGAGAAGGGGGTCGTGATGGTTCCCGCGTCCGTGATGGCCAAGTGCGGCATCGCGGAGGGCGACACGGTGAGCGTGACGTACTCCCAGAAACCCGACTCCGTGCGCTCCATCCGCAGGAAGATGGACAGGGAGAAGCTGGAGAAGGAGGAGATCGAGGCGATCGTCGAGGACATCCTGGAGAACAGGCTGTCGAAGATCGAGATCTCCGCGTGGCTCACCGCACTCCAGATAAACGGCATGGACATCGAGGAGATAGCCCACTTCACCAAGGCCATGGCCAACACGGGTACGATCATCAAGTTCGACAGGGAGCCCGTGTTCGACTTCCACAGCCTCGGGGGCATACCCGGGAACAAGATCACGCCCATCGTGGTGTCGATAGTGGCCGCAGCGGGCATAATGATCCCGAAGCTCTCCTCACGTGCGATCAGCAGCGCGTGCGGTACATCCGATTTCGTGGAGACGTTCTGCGACGTCCTGATAGATGCGGACAGGCTGAAGAGGGTCTCGGAGGAGATCGGCGGTGTGTTCGCCTGGGGAGGCGGCATGAACCTCGCCCCCGTCGACGACATGGTCATCAACATCGAGCACCCGCTCGGGATAAACCCCCGTGCGCAGATGCTCGCATCCATCATGAGCAAGAAGGTCGCCGTCGGTGCGACCCACCTCCTGGTGGACATCCCCACCGGGTCCGGTACGAAGGTCCCCACCCTCGAGGTGGCCCGCAACTACGCCCGCGACCTGATGGATCTCGGGGAGAAGCTGGACATGCACGTGGAGTGCGCCATAACGTACGCCGACCAGCCGGTCGGAAACGCCGTCGGCCCGGTGCTGGAGGCGAGGGAGTGCATAAGTATCCTGGAGGGTTCCAAGCACCCCGCGAGTGTCGTGGAGAAGGCCTGCGAATGCGCCGGCATCATCCTGGACATGGCGGGGATACCCGAGGGGGCCGTCAGGGCGAGGGAGATCCTGGAGTCCGGTGCGGCGTACGAGAAGTTCATGCAGATCGTGGTCGCACAGGGTGGCAGGCCCGACCTGAAGTCCAGCGACCTCGTACCGGGCAAGTACTCGTTCGACCTCGTGTCCATGAAGTCCGGGTACATCCACGCGATCCACAACAAGGACATCGTCGCAATCGCCAAGGCGGCCGGTGCACCTAACGACAAGGGTGCCGGACTCATCATCCACCTCAAGAAGGGGCAGAGGGTCGAGGCGGGCGAGAAGCTCCTGACGATCTACGCCGAGAGCGAGGCGAAGCTGAAGCGCGCACGCGAGACCGCCATGAAGTACCATCCCATGGATGTGGAGGGCATGCTGATCAAGCGCGTGTCCTCGTCGCCCCGCGGCATATGAGGGACCTGATCTTCACGGTGGACCTGGACCGTGATGTGAACCTCCCCCGCGGAGGCGAGTTCGAGGCTGGGTCCATCGACCGCGGTTCCGGGGACTCCCCCCGTTTCTCCTCCGCGGACCGCGGCCTCTCGGTCCTCCTGGACCTGTTGGACGACATGGGGGTCACCGCGACGTTCTTCGTCGAGGGCAGGACGTCCGAGGTCGTCGACTGCTCCCGCATATCCGGTCACTGCATAGGGTTCCACGGATACGACCACGAGGACCTGACGGGGGCATCCACCGGGCTCCGTCCGACCGACGGTCAGTTGGAGGGCATCCTGCGCACGGGGTTCGAGGCCGTGTCCGACAACGTGTCCCGTCCGGTGTGCTTCAGGGCGCCGTACATGTCAGTGGACGGTCGCGTCCTTGATGCGGTGTCATCCCTGGGCATCGTGCATGATTCATCGTTCTACGCCGGGCCGGAGGTGGGCGCGTACCCGCTCCCCAACGGGATGGTGGAGCACCCGGTCCCCAAGGGGGCCGACCGTGGGGGCAGGACGATAGCCGCGTACCTGTGGCCGTTGCACGAGGGGCGCCGTGTCCCGCAGGACTACATCGACCTCGCCATGTCCTCGGACGCCGACGAGTTCGTGTTGGCTACCCATACCTGGCACATGGTGGAGGGTCGTGACACCGGTCCGATGGGCCGTTCCGAGATCGAATCCAACGCGGACTCAGTCCGCAGGGTCCTGGAGGAGATCCTCGACGGCGGGTTCAGGGCGACCGCCCTGGTCCGTTGAGCTCTGGCACACCGCTCCCGGGCATCCGGTGGCACGCGTGCGTGCCGCCCGTTCGACCTATAATAAAGAAATATATAGGCTGCCGAGCATTGAACCGCCCAGGTGACCAAATGACTACGAACCTCATCCTCGGGAAGGACGTTTCTGGGGAGATCTATGGAGAACTCAGACAGAGAATAGAGGCGCTCAAATCCAAGGGCATGGTGCCCGGGCTTGCAGTCGTTCTCGTCGGCGAGGATCCCGCCTCACAGGTCTACGTGAGGAAGAAGGGTGAGATGTGCGAGGAACTGGGGATGCACTCCGTCACCGTGCGCATGCCTGCGGACACGACGCAGGAGCAGCTCATGGACAAGGTCCGCGAACTGAACGAGGACCCCTCTGTACACGGCTTCCTGGTGCAGCTTCCGCTGCCCCCCCACCTGGACGAGGAGCAGGTCATCAACGCCATCTCCCCCTCCAAGGATGTGGACTGCTTCCACCCCTCCAACGTGGGTCGCGTCCTCATCGGCAACCCCGACTTCCTCCCCGCCACGCCCGCAGGCGTCCAGCAGATGCTGATAAGGTCCGGGGTCGAGACCTCGGGTAAGCACGTCGTGGTCGTCGGTCGCAGCAACATCGTCGGCAAACCGATGTCCGCCATGATGGTCCAGAAGGGACTGGGCGCGGACTCCACGGTCACGGTCGTTCACTCCCGCACGAAGGACCTGGCATCCATAACCAGGCAGGCGGACATCCTAATAGTCGCGATCGGGAAGCCACGTTTCATCACCTCCGACATGGTCAGGGAGGGAGCGGTGGTCATCGATGTGGGCACCAACAGGGTGGATGACCCCACGCACCCCAAGGGCAGCAGGCTCGTCGGGGACGTCGATTTCGACGCGGTCAAGGACAAGGTGTCCGCCATCACCCCCGTTCCCGGAGGTGTCGGTCCGATGACGATCTGCATGCTCATGGCCAATGCGGTGAAGGCCGCGGAGAGGGCGCTGGAGGTATCGAGTTGATACGCGAATGCGAGGAGCACGGATACCACCGCAGCGAGCGCTGTCCGTACTGCGGGGAGGAGGGCAGGTTCATAATGTCCGACTACGAGGTCGAGAAGGTCGGTCGCACCCTCGCGGGCATCCTGAGGCACGGGAAGTACGGGCTCCCCATGGACGACCAGGGTTTCGTCTCCATGCGCGACGTCCTGAACAAGGTCAAGGACCGCAACTCCCGCATGGCCGGATGGATAAGGACGAGACACATCGAGGCGCTCGTCGACACGGACCCCAAGGGGAGGTACGTGGTCTCCGGCGGCAAGATCCGTGCCACGTACGGACACACGATTCCCCTGGACATAAGGCTCGACTGCGAGAACATCCCCGAGGAGCTGTTCTACCCCGCCACCCCCGAGGAGGCGGAACTGCTCCTGGAGTCCGGGATATACCCGTCGGACCGTGCCATGGTCCATCTGTCCCTGACGTACAGGGACGCGGTCCGTGCGGGATCCGTCCGTGTGGACGACCCCGTCATCCTGGTCGTGGATGCGGACGAGTGCATGGACATGGGTTCCGACATAGGGAGGGCGGCGCGCACAGTCTACCTGTGCAGGAGCGTCCCTCCGGAGGCAATATCGATTGCAGATCCGGAAGATTACGATCCGGATTACGAAGAGGATGAGTGACATGGTTCAGGTTCTGAGGCCCGACGAGGTCCGTGAGAGGTACGGCAGGATGTTCTGCAAGGGGTTCATGACCCTCGTGGACGAGGATGCGGGCATAGCACAGGTGATCGAGATGTGCTCCGCCAAGGGCCCCAGCGAATGGGACTACGTCAACAGGAAGCGTACCGGCGGTGTCATAGAGGATATCAGGCTGGGGGCCAACACCCTGGTCATGGACACAATCATCGGCGAGAGGGAGCTCAGGTTCGGGCCCGTCTCCCTGGAGATGGGCGGACAGGGCATCAGCGCCCTCCGCGTGGAGGGTGACGAGGTCCGCACGACCTGGTTCGGGATCGCGGGGGCATCCGTCGGCATCGGCGCGTGCATCCCCCAGTGCCCCGACGTCATCCGCACCGAGTATCCCGACGACTTCAAGATGGGCGGTGCCCACCGTGCGACCGTGGACATCATCACCCCCAAGATGGTGCGTGTCGTGATAGGCGTCGACGACACCGACACCAAGGAGAAGGGTGCATCGTGGGTCTCCACCCTGAGACTGGGGATGGAGTGCCCCATCGGGAGGTTCATCGAGCACAAGATCATCCAGCTCAACCCCCGTGCCCCCAACAAGACCACCAACTGCTGCTCCACCGCTGTGTCCTTCGCGGTCAGGGAGGAGGAGGTCCCGGCGCTCATCGAGTTCGCCGTGGACTTCATCAGGAAGGAGTCCTACTCCGAGGACACGGTCCTGACCGTGTACCAGGGTCTGCGCATACCGGAACCCCTCAGGGACTTCGGATGGAGCTGCAAGAGCGTCCTGTACACCCCGGAGGACGCCGTGAGGGTGGCGGACGAGAACGGTGTCCAGATCATCAGCGTCACCGGTATGAAGGGCGTCATAGGTGCCGTCGCGGCCATAGGCTGCTTCGACCTCGGCGAGAGGGCGGCGGGGATACCCGAGGACTTCGAGTGATCAGATGGAGGTCCCCCGTGCGATCACCGACAGGGCGTACTCCGCCTACGAGTCGATGATAGACCGCGAGGTCCGCAGGGGCGGCATGCCCGACCATCTGGCCGTCATAATGGATGGCAACCGCAGGTACGCCGAGGAGGTCCTGGGCACCGAACCCATGGAGGGCCACAGGCTCGGCAGGGAGAAGCTGGAGGAGGTGCTCCACTGGTGCCTCGACCTGGACATCAGGAACCTGACGGTGTACGCGTTCTCCACCGAGAACTTCAACAGGGACCCGGACGAGGTCGACTACCTGATGGACCTCCTGGAGAAGTCCCTCTACGAGTTCGCCGACGATCCGGAGATCCACCGCAGGAGGGTGGCGATAAAGGTCATCGGCGACCCCGACATGCTCCCGGACAACGTCCTGGAGGCGATGGAGTACGCCCTGGACCGCACCCGCGGCTACTCCGACTACACATTGAACATGGCCATCGCATACGGTGGCAGACAGGACATCACCAACGCCGTCCGCGAGATAGCGCAGCGGGCGGTCGATGGGGAGATCAAGGTGTCCGACATCAACGAGGCGATGGTGTCCGGGTTCATCTCCACCCACGGTGTCCCGGATCCGGACCTGATCCTGCGCACGTCGGGCGAGGTCCGCATCTCCAACTTCCTGCTCTGGCAGATGGCGTACTCCGAACTCTACTTCACGGACGTCTACTGGCCGGGGTTCAGGTACATCGATCTCCTGCGTGCGATAAGGACGTACCAGAGGCGCAAGAGACGTTACGGTAAGTGATCGGATGAAATCAGACATCATCTTCATGCATGCTCCCAGTGTTTACGACTTCCGCAAGAAACCCATATTCTACGGACCGGTCAGCGACGTAATCCCGTCGTCCCCCGTCTTCGAGATGTACCCCATAGGGTTCATGACGATCTCCAGTCACCTGGAGGCCGCCGGTTTCAAGACCAGGATCGTGAACATAGCCGTCCAGATGCTCCAGAGCGACAGGTTCGACGTGGAGAAGAGGATCAGGAGTCTGGATGCGGATGTCTTCGCCATCGACCTGCACTGGATGCCGCATGCGCACGGTGCACTGGAACTCGCGAAGATCGTGAAGAAGTACCATCCGAACTCGAAGGTGGAGCTGGGCGGTCTGACGTCATCGTACTTCCACAGGGAGCTCATCGAGCGCCCGGAGGTGGACATGGTAATGCGCGGGGACACCACGGAGGTCCCCACCGTGCGCCTCATGGAGATCCTCCAGAGGGGAGGGGACCTGTCAGAGGTCCCGAACCTCACGTGGAAGGACGACGAGGGCAGGATCCACGAGAACGGGCTGACCCACTCGCTGACATCCCTCGACGAGGTCCTGTTCGATTACGGGACCATGATCAAGTGCGTCATGCGCAACATGGACATCTCCGGGGCACTTCCGTGGTACGGGTGGGACAAGCTCCCCCTGACCTCCGTCTTCACCGTCAGGGGCTGCTCCATCAACTGCGCCGAGTGCGGAGGGTCCCATTACGCCAACGGGAAGGTCGTCTGCAGGAAGGCCCCCGCCTACAGGAGCCCCGAGAAGCTCGCCGAGGACATGGCGACGATCCAGTCCTACCTGGACACCCCGATATTCATCGTCGGCGACCTGAGGCAGCACAGCATGGACTACGCGGACCGCTTCCTGGCGGCGTGCCGGGAGCAGCGCATCAAGAACCACGTGGTCGTCGAGTTGTTCAACGGGGCGACCCCGGAGTACTTCCAGAAGCTGGACAGGACGTTCGACGGCGGCTGGTCCATAGAGTTCTCCCCGGACTCCCATGACGAGAAGGTCAGGCTGGCACTCGGGAAGGGCTACACCAACGAGGCGATCGAGAAGACGATCCCCGCTGCGTTCCGCAACGGCTGCAGCAGGTTCGACCTGTTCTACATGAACGGGCTCCCATATCAGGACAGGGAGTCCGCACTGTCCAGCGCCCGCGCCTCGGAGAGGCTGTGGGCGTCCGTGAACCGCGATGACGGGCTCTTCATCTACAACGCCCCCTTCGCCCCCTTCGTCGATCCGGGGAGCCGTGTATTCGAGGAGCCGGAGAAGTGGGGGTACAGGCTCCGTGCCCGCACACTCGAGGAGCACCGCGTCCTCCTGGACAATCCGTCCTGGAAACACGTCCTGTCCTACGAGACGGAGTGGATGACCCGTGACGACGTCGCCGAGATCTCGTACGATGCTGCGATAGAGCTCGCACGCATGGAGCACGGTGCAGGTCGCATAGACGACAACGTGCTGAGGGAGAGGTGCGAGAGGACCGAGTTCGCCCGCGACCTCATGCACAGGGTCGATGAGATCATGAAGATCGCCGATCCGGAGGAGCGCGAGGCCAGGTTGTGGGAGACCAAGGACGAGGGCACCCGTATGATGAACTCCACGGTCTGCAACAAGAAGGACCTGGACTGGGATGCCGGTTCGATATGGGCCAACTCGCCCAGGGTGGCGATGGGTCTCCTGAAGTCGTTCTTCAGGAGATGATCCCCATCAGTTGCCGGACATCCTGCGGGATTTCGCGACGGTGTTGTCCACAGCGGCGATCACCGCGGAACGGAGTCCCATGTCTTCTAGGGTCCTCACGCCCTCGATGGTGGTCCCTCCGGGGGAGCACACCTCGTCCCTGAGGACATCCGGGTGCTTGCCCGTCTCCAACACCATCTTGGCGGCACCGAGCATTGACTGAGCAGCCAGTTCTATCGAATCCTTACGGGACAGTCCGTTCAGGACCCCCGCGTCCGCCATGGCGTCTATGACGAGGTACATGAAGGCGGGGGAGCTCCCTGCGATGCCCGTGATGGCGTCCATGTAGGTCTCCTGGACCTCCACGGCCAACCCGACCGAACCGAGGATGCGGGCCACCTCGGACCTCTCGTCCCCGTCCATGGAGTCGTCGCAGGTGTAGCCCATCGCACCCTCCAGAACCATGCAGCAGTGGTTGGGCATGACCCTCACAATTTTACCATCTGGCACATATGATTTCAGTCTCGAGATGGACAGTCCCGCGACCAGGCTGAGGACGGTCTTGCCGGGGCCGATGGCCACACCCTCCCCGGTGAAGAGCCCGTCCACCTGCTTGGGTTTGACCGCCAGGACGAGGATGTCCGCCAGGGGAACGATGTCCGCCGCACGGGGGTACACCGCCACACCGTAGGTGTCCCCGATGTGCCTGCGCGTCCCCTCGCTCGGGGCGCATGCGACGATTTCCTCCCTGGTGAAGACCCCCTTCGCCAGGAGGCCGCCGATCAGGGCCTCCGCCATCTTCCCCGCTCCGATGAAGCCTATTCTGAATGCCATGGCTTTCGATTCGCGTTGCCTGTTAATAAAGGCTGGCTTCGTTCGACGTCTGTCGGAAAACGCTTCCGATTTCCCTTTACTATATAATTACGCGTGGTGGAAGCTTTATGTACTTACAGTTCATGCTCGCGACCAATGTCACTAATTGTGTACTACATGCCATTAGCGATAGTGAGCATTCTCGCTCTCGGATTCGCACCTTTGGCATGGTGGGCATCAAGGTTCATTAGGCCCAAGAAACCCACTCAGTGGATGGAGACAACCTACGAGTGCGGTTCGGTTCCTATTGGAGAAGCTCACGTCCAGTTCAGGTTCCAGTACTACGCATTTGCGCTCATTTTCGTGGTATTTGACCTGGTCGCGACATTCTTGATGATCTGGGCTGTGGCATTCTCTGGGCTTTCGCTCAACGCACAGCTCCTGATGATCATGTTCTTCGGAATTCTTGTTCTCGGGGTCGTTTACGCCCTGAAAAAGGAGGAAACCGTATGGATATGAGCCTTTACCCCCATGCAGTTGCAATGAGTGCTGACGAGTTCATGTCGTGGTCCAACGCCATGATCAACGATCTCCTCAGCTCCGGAACGAAGAAGACCATCGACTCGCTCACCGGTCCCATCTGGACCTGGGCAATGAAGAACTCCATGCACCCTCTGCACTGGGGTCTCGCCTGCTGTGCGCTCGAGATGGCCGCCGCCTCCGCTCCCAGGTACGATGCGGAGCGCTACGGTATGATCTACCGTTCCTCACCCAGGCAGACCGATATCCTTCTGGTCAACGGCTGGATCTCCAAGAAGATCCGTCCCGACCTCAGGCGTCTCTATGAGCAGATCCCCAACCCCAAGTGGGTCGTGGCGATGGGCGAGTGCGCCATCTCGGGAGGTCCCTGGTACGATTCCTACAACACAGTCCAGGGTCTGGACCAGATCCTGCCCGTGGACATATACATCCCCGGATGCCCCGCGCGTCCCGATGCAATGATCGACGGATTCATGCTCCTCCAGAAGAAGATCGAGAGCTACTTCAAGAGAGGAACATTCTGGGAGGACTGAGGATGGACGCAGATGCAGTTTACCAGACCCCCACTGTCGAGGAGATCGCATCCCTTCTCCCCGAGAAGTTCCCCTGTGTCGAGGTCGTCAAGACCGAGGTGCGCAGGGTTCACGCCAAGGTGCCCCGTGAGCACATCTTCAAGGTGTGCTCCTATATCCACGACAACCTGACCTTCGAGCACTGCTCCACGGTCATCGGAGTGGACTACGTGGACCACCTCGCGACGGTGTACCACCTCACGAACTACTACAACGGTGTCATGATCGAGCTGTCCGTGGACATCCCCGCCGACGACCTCCATGTCGATTCCGTCACCCCCATCTGGGAGGGCGCGAACTGGCACGAGAGGGAGACCTGGGAGCTCTTCGGCATCGTCTTCGACAACCACCCCAAGCTCGAGAGGCTCCTCACACCCAAGACATACGAGTTCTTCCCCTTCAGGAAGTCCTACAAACTCAGGGGGACCGAATGATGTCAGATTCTATTGTACCCGTTAAAGAGATTGAAGAGAGGATGGAAACCGACAAGATGTGGCTCACGATGGGTCCGCAGCACCCCTTCTCCCACGGTCTCTGGACCCTCAGGGTTCAGGTCGATGGAGAGATCGTCACCGATGCGGAGCCTATCGTCGGTTACCTCCACCGCGGTTGGGAGAAGGAGACCGAGAACAGGACCTACCCCAAGATCATCCCCATGGCCGACCGTCTCTGCTATGCCGCTTCCATGACGTACACCCACCTCTACTGCATGACAGTCGAGAAGGCGCTCGGAATCGACATCCCCGAGAAGGCCAAGTGGATCAGGATCGTCGCGGACGAGGTCTGCCGTATCCAGTCCCACCTGATGTGGCTCGCCGCAGTCGGAACCGACCTCGGAAGCTACACCGTGTTCCTGTGGTCCATGAGGGAGAGGGAGTTCTTCCTCGACCTGAACGTCAAGCTCTGCGGAGCCAGGATGACCACAAACTACCCCCGTATCGGAGGAGTCAGGAACGACACCACCGAGCTGTTCGACAGGGACATCCTCAGGACCGTCGAGCGCTTCGAGAAGGCGCTCTGGGACATCGTCGCACTCGTCGACGACTCGTCCATCTTCGTGTCCAGGATGAAGGGCATCAGCTACCTCACCCGCGAGCAGGTCGCCAACATGGGTCTCACCGGTCCCGCAATGAGGGGATGTGGAGTCGACTTCGACATCCGCCGTGACGACCCCTACGACAACTACGACCTTGTCGACTTCGAGGTCCCCGTCCTCAAGGAGGGAGACTCCTACGCAAGGTACATGATCCGTATCGAGGAGATGTTCCAGTCCTGTGAGATCATCAAGCAGGCCGTCAAGAAGGTCCAGGCTCTCGGTAAGAACGCACCCTACAGGGTCAAGACCCCCAGCAGGGTCCCCGCCGGCACAACCTTCGCCAGGCTCGAGGATCCCCGTGGAGAGTCCCTCATGTACCTCGTGTCCGACGGAACCGACAAGCCCTACAGGCTCAAGGTCCGCAGCCCCATCTTCGTGAACGTATCCGGCGCCAAGGCCATGTCCGTTGGTACCAGGGTCGCGGATGTTCCCGCGGTCCTCGCTCAGATCGACATGTGCCTCGGGGAGACCGACAGGTGATTCAAATGGGACACATTCTTGATTGGATCGTCTACAAGGACACGATGGCGAACGTCTACACGCCCTTCGAATCCTACAACCTCCCCTACGACATCGGATGCAAGCTCTGGGAGATCATCGGTGGAACGCTCGCGTGGCTCATCGACCTCATCTTCCCCGGCAACGTTGTCTCCGAGTGGCTCGTGAGCGATGCAGTGACCACACTGCTCGGTCTCATCGTCTTCATGCTGTTGATCTTCATCGTCGCGTTCGTGAGTACGCTGATCGTTCTCTGGGAGGAGCGTAAGGTCCTCGGAAGGATGATGGACAGAAGGGGAACAATGGTCGGAATGAAAGGATTCCTCCAGTGTGTCGCCGACGGTCTCAAGACCTTCCAGAAGGAGAACACGATCCCCGCGAAGGTCGACAAGATGACCTACATGTGGACCGTCACCCTCGTCATCGGGGTCTCCGTCCTAGTTCTCTGCATGGTGCCCCTGTCCAGCAGGTGGTACGTCGTGGACTACGACACAGGTCTCCTCATCATCATGGCGTTCTTCGCGCTCGCACCGTTCTTCATCCTCGTTTCCGGATGGGCACAGAACAACAAGTACTCCATGATCGGAGGAATGAGGGCAGCAGAGCTCATGATCTCGTACGAGGCACCCATGCTCATCCTGATCACGACGTCCGCGCTCCTCGCTGGCAGCTTCAACATCAACGACATCGTCTACGCTCAGATGGACTCTGTCTGGTACATCATACCCCAGGTCATCGGAGCGATCACGTTCTTCACCTGTGCGGTCGCAGAGGCGGAGCGTGTCCCCTTCGATATCGCTGAGGCGGAGGCCGAGCTGGTCGAGGGATGGCAGACGGAGTACGCGGGAATGAAGTGGGGACTCGTCATGCTGGCTGACTACATGAGGGGATCCGTCTCCTGTTCCATGTTCGTCATCCTCTTCCTCGGCGGATGGACCCTGCCCTTCATCGGCGATGGACCCATCCCTGAGATCGTGTTCCTGCTCAAGGCCTACATCGTGTTCTTCTTCATGAGCTACGCAAGGGCCGCGCTCGCACGTGTCAGGACCGACCAGATCCTCAACCTCGGTTGGAAGGTCTTCCTGCCCCTGTCCATCTTCAACCTCGCGGTTGTCATTCTCCTGAAGGTCGGAGGTGTGTTCTGATGGCGATAAAGTATCTTGACAAGTATCCCAAGAACCTGGCGAAGAGCCTCTGGGTCATGAAACCCTTCGTCGTGGTCGGAAAGCTGTTCTGGAAGAACATCTTCCACAGACCCGTCACAGTGCTCTACCCCTACGAGAAGGAGTGGATCCCGGACAACTACCGCGGACGCCCCGGACTCAGGTTCGACAAGTGTGTCGGTTGCGGTATGTGCGTCCGCATGTGCCCCACCGCATGTATCAAACTGATCGAGGTCGCAGACGACGAGGGAAAACCCGTCATGAGGCCCCAGGTCAACCTCGGAAGGTGCGCCATGTGCGGTTACTGCGCGGAGTACTGTCCGCTCGACGCCATGACCGTCACCCCCGAGTATGAGCTCGCAGAGTACACCAGGTACGACCTGCTCTACGGCCCCAGGAGGCTCCACTACGAGGGAACCACCGAGGAGATGGAGGTCAAACTGGAGGTCACACTGCCCTCCGATATCGAGAACGGAAACCCCGAGAGGCGCGTCTCCCTCTTCGACATCGACAGGCCCGAGCTCATCGACAACAAGTGCAT
Organism: Candidatus Methanomethylophilaceae archaeon; assembly: GCA_017461225.1. Classification (GTDB taxonomy): domain Archaea; phylum Thermoplasmatota; class Thermoplasmata; order Methanomassiliicoccales; family Methanomethylophilaceae; genus Methanoprimaticola. The sequence goes on along the minus strand of JAFTYV010000021.1, from coordinate 62,030 downwards.
CGGATGCAAGAAGTGCGCCAAGGTCTGTCCCGTCGACGCCATCGAGATGGTCGAGAAGGGAGTCAACGACAAGGGCAAACCCATCCTTCGTCCGGTCATCGACAACTCGAAGTGCATCTGCTGCAGCAACTGTGTTCTTGACTGCCCCAAGGATGCCCTTCAGATCAAGGAGGTGCTCTGATGAGTGCCATCATGGAGTTCGCTGACGCCATGTGGAACGGAGCAATCGACTTCGGCAACTATGTGCTGGGCAACCTGGACCTCGTGGCCTTCCTCATCCTCTCGGCGATCGCAATCCTCGCCGCGTTGTATGTCGTCACGGACAAGGAGGTCGTCCACAGTGCGTTCTACCTCGCGCTCGTCTTCCTCTGCATCGGATTCGTCTACCTCTTCCTCGAGGCCGAGTTCATGGCAGTGGTCCAGTTGCTGGTGTACGTCGGTGCAATCACCATCCTGTTCGCGTTCAGCATCATGCTTACCAGGAGGTATATTATGAAGAAAGGAGGGGACTCCGAATGAACAAGAAGGTCGTGATCGGCGCAGCCGTCTCCGTCATCCTGCTCGCAGTCCTCTGCGTGGGAATCGCCACCACCGAGTGGGACGACCACGTCACAAACGATCAGCCCCACGAGGTCCCCGTCTTCCCCACGGACGACGGCGACAGCATCTGGGATGAGAACGGTGAGCTGAAGGAGGAATCCCTCGGATACACCATCTTCGAGAAGTACGGTCTCGCACTGATCCCCCTCGCCGTCCTGATGTTCGGCGCGATGGTCGGTGGAGTGTGCATTGCAAAGGAGGAGGTCGAGAAAGATGATTCCAATTGAGTACTACCTCGTCCTCGGAGCGATCCTCTTCGCCATCGGAGCATACGGAGCGATGACCAAGAGCAACGCGATCGTCGTCCTGATGTGCATCGAGCTCATGCTCAATGCGGCCAACATCAACTTCGTCGCATTCGGAGCCTTCACAACCGACATCATGGGACAGGTGTTCGTCATCATGTCCATCTCCGTCGCAGCGGCGGAGGTCGCAGTCGGTATCGCTATCCTGCTCAACGCATACAAGATGAGAAAGACAACTGAGCTCGATGATGAGCAGCTCAGGACCCTGAGGTGGTAAGAATGTTCATAGAATACACTTGGCTCGTGCCCCTCGTGCCCATGATCTGCTTCCTGCTCATAGGTCTCATCGGAAGGAAGACCCCTGAGAAGGGCGGATACTTCGCCATCGCAGGTGCACTGATCTCCTTCGTGATCGCCGCGCTGATCTCCTACGAGTACCTCACCGGCGACACATACCCCAACCCCGTGGTCGAGTCCATCCAGTGGTTCGTCATCCCTGGATCCACCGACTTCGTGATCAACCTCGGATACTACGTCGACGGCCTCACCTGTCTGATGATGCTGTTCGCCTCGTTCATCTCCACCCTGATCTTCATCTACTCCATCGGATACATGGGCGACCAGGGCGAGAGGAAGAACAGGTACTACGCCGAGGTCTCCCTCTTCCTGACCGGAATGCTCGGACTCGTCGTCTCCAGCAACTTCCTCGAGATGTTCATCTTCTGGGAGGTCATGGGACTCTGTTCCTACCTGCTGATCGGATTCTGGTCCTTCAGGCACCCCGAGGGAGATGCAGCTTCCGCAAACGCCGCTTCCGCGGCGAAGAAGGCTTTCCTCGTCACGCGTCTCGGAGACGTCTGCCTCATGGCCGGACTCTTCATCCTGCTCGGCGAGTTCCACAGCCTCGACTACAGCACACTCTTCGACCCCGCGAACATCGCAGCGGTCGATTCCGACATGCTCACACTCGCGATGTTCCTCATCTTCGGAGGAGTCATCGGAAAGAGCGCACAGTTCCCCCTCCACGACTGGCTGCCCGATGCGATGGCAGGACCCACCACTGTGTCCTCGCTTATCCACGCGGCGACAATGGTCAAGGCGGGAGTCTACCTCGTCGCCAGGGGATACCCCCTCTTCATCCAGAACGCGGAGGTCATGCTCTTCGTCGGAGTCATCGGAGGAGTCACCGCATTCATCGCGGCGACCATGGCACTCAACAACATGAACATCAAGAAGGTCCTTGCATACTCCACCATCTCCCAGCTCGGATACATGATCCTGGCCCTCGGTGCGGGAGGATACCTCGTCGCACTCGGTATGGGAATGGAGGGAGCGGAGGGAGCAGCACTCATCACCGCCGGTTCCGCCGGAATGGTCGCGGGATGCTTCCACATGATGAACCACGCGTTCTTCAAGGCCCTGCTGTTCATGTGTTCCGGATCCGTCATCCACGCTGTCGGTACTGAGGACATGCGCGAGATGGGCGGTCTCGGAAAGCACATGAAGATCACATCCCTGACAATGCTCATCGGATCCCTGTCCATCGCCGGATTCCCCTTCTTCAGCGGATTCTGGTCCAAGGATCTCGTCCTCGAGATCGCAATGGAGGCAGGACACGACGGAACCGTCTGGTTCACCGTCATGTGGATCCTCGCCATCATCACCGCGTTCATGACCGCGTTCTACATGTTCCGCATGTGGTTTATGACCTTCATGGGCGAGGAGGGACACGCGACCCAGCACTGCCACGGAGAGTCCCCCAAGACAATGACCTTCCCCCTGATCGTGCTCGCCGTCCTCGCGTTCGGAAGCGGATTCCTCATCCTCTTCGGACTCGACGCGATGGTCTCCTTCACCGTCACCCCCGATGCGTTCATCGTCGGAGGCGGAGAGGCCGGTGGATTCCACCACTTCGAGCACATCTTCACAAGCCCCTACACATACCTGACAATCGTGTTGGCACTGGTCGGTATCGGAATCGCGTACCTCATGTACGCGAAGAAGACCATGAACCCCGGTGCGTTCAACAAGGACGGGGAGTCCTGGCTGTACAAGGCACTCACCAAGAGATGGTGGTTCCCCGACCTCTACAACCAGATCTCCTGGAAGCTCGGATACGGAGTCGCACGCGGAGTCAACTTCATCGACAGGCAGATCGTCGACGGTACCGTCAACGGTCTCTCCGGCGCAGTCGTCGGCGGTGGAGACGCACTCAGCAAGGTCCAGAGCGGACACGTCCAGGACTACTCGTCCATCGTGCTCCTCGGAATCTCCGTCATCTCCGTGCTCTTCATCGTGATCGCAAAGGTTATGGGAGGAATCTGAGATGGATATACCGATACTTTCACTACTCATCGTCGTCCCCCTGATCGGAGCTATCGCTACCCTGTTCATGGGAGGAGAGAAACAGAAATACGCCAAGGTCGTCGCAGGAGTGTTCTCGGCGATCACGCTCGTGCTCGCACTCCTCGTGCTCTTCGCCGATGACATGGGGGCACTCGCAGAGAGCTACGCGTGGATCCAGACGTCCGCCATCGCGATCAGCTTCACGCTGGCCGTCGACGGACTCAGTGTCCTGATGGTCTTCCTGACCGCACTGCTGGTCCTGCTGGTCGTCATCCTCTCCGCAGAGGAGGAGGACAGGCCCAACTACTTCCACGCACTCCTGCTCGCGATGGAGGTCGGACTCATGGGAGTCTACATGGCAGCGGACTACTTCCTGTTCTACGTCATGTGGGAGGTCACCCTCATCCCCATGTACTTCATGATCTCCTGGTATGGAGGACCCCGCAGGCACTACGCCGCGATCAAGTTCTTCATCTACACCCACGTGGCGTCCCTCGTCATGCTGATCGGAATCTTCGCGATGGCATTCGAGGCCGCACAGATCACCGGAACCGGAGTCGTCGACTTCGCGTTCAGTGTCATCAACCCCGCAATCGCCGGTGCATCCGAGATGTTCCAGGTGCTCGTGTTCGCGCTCCTGTTCTTCGGATTCGCCGTCAAGATGCCCGTCGTGCCCTTCCACACATGGCTTCCCGACGCACACACGGAGGCACCCACCGGAGGATCCGTCCTCCTTGCAGGCGTCATGCTTAAGATGGGATCCTACGGAATCATCCGTATCTGCCTCGAGGCCCTCCCCCTGGGAGCGGAGTACTGGCAGTGGGTCGTCATCGCTATCGCCCTCCTGTCCATCGTCTACGGTGCCTACGGATGTATCGCACAGACGGACCTCAAGAAGATGGTCGCATTCTCGTCCATCAGCCACATGGGAATGGTCATGCTGGGAATCGGATGTCTCTCCGAGGCCGGAGTGACCTTCGCGATCTTCCAGATGTTCGCCCACGGACTCATCACCGCCATCCTGTTCATGGTCTGCGGAATGACCGGTCACAAGGTCGGAACCAGGGAGATCCCCCTCCTCGGCGGACTCGCCGGAAGGATGCCCATGTACGCACTGTTCATGATGATCGGATTCATGGCGTCCCTCGGACTGCCCGGTCTCGTCGGATTCTGGGGAGAGTTCCCCGTCATCTTCGCGTTCTACGAGTTCGTGATCGCGAACGACGCGCTCTGGCTGATCCTGTTCTGCCTGCTGTCCCTCATGCTCACCGCAGGATACTACCTGTGGGCCATGCAGAGGACGCTGTTCGGACCCGAGACGACCAAGATCGACCTCACACACGCACACGACGTCAGCAAGACCGAAGGTATCGCTCTGGCGGTTCTCGTCGTCCTCGTCGCATTCTTCGGAGTGTGGCCCGACGCGGCACTGTCCTTCATCGAGCCCTACGTGTCCGCTCTCGCTAACATGGGAGTCGTGATCTGATGGATATGACCGCAATATTCGGAGACTACACAGCAATCGCCCCCATGCTCATCCTGATCGTGGGAGCACTGATCCTCCCCGGAATACAGCTGCTCAGCAAGAACAGGACCGCCACCTGGGCGGTCGCACTGGTGCTCGTGATCGCGTCCATCGCGGTCAACGCCATGCTCATCGCAGAGGAGTTCACCGGAAAGGCCTTCGACCTCTACACATACGACGCCTACACCGGGCTCATGGTCCTGATCTTCCAGGTCGTCCTGTTCCTCGGTGTCCTGGTGTCCAACGCCAGCATCGAGACCACCAGGCTCCACGTCGGAGCGTACTACGCACTGCTCCTCGGCGCCACCACCGGTATGATGTTCGTCGCGGGATCTATGGATCTCGTCTCCATCTTCATCGGAGTGGAGCTGACCAGTATCTCGTCCTACGCCCTCGTCTCCCTGAAGAGGAAGGACTCCAGGGCAGCGGAGGCCGCCGTCAAGTACGTCATCATCGGAGGAATGTCCACCGCGCTGACCATCTACGGTATCTCCATGCTCTACGGTCTGACCGGAACCACGGTCATCAACGACATCGCGGCACAGACGCAGCTCACCGGAATGAACTGGATGTTCGCCATCGCGCTCGTCTCCATGATCGCAGGATACGGATTCAAGATCGCAGCCGTTCCCTTCCACATGTGGGCACCCGATGTCTACGAGGGAGCGTCCACACCCGTCTCCATGTTCCTGGCAACGGGATCCAAGAAGATGGGTCTGGGGGTCTTCTTCCAGATCTTCCTGATCATGTTCGTCTCCGGTACGGCATGCTCCGCGATCGCGGGCCCCGAGGTCCAGTACCTCTTCGCCATCATCGCGGCGTTCACCATGACCGTCGGAAACGTCGTGGCCATCGCACAGAACAACATCAAGAGGATGCTCGCATACTCCTCCATCGCCCAGGCAGGTTACATCCTGATCGTCATGGCGGTCATGTCCGAGTACGCTCTCGCAGGAGGTCTCTTCCACATGTTCACCCACGTGTTCATGAAGGGAGGAGCGTTCCTCATCGTCGGTGCACTCATCTGCGCCGGAATCGGCGAGAAGATCTCCGACTACAGGGGACTTGCAAAGAGGGCACCCTTCCTCGCATTCGCGATGATGCTGTTCCTGTTCTCCTTGGCCGGTATCCCCCCTCTCGCGGGATTCACCTCGAAGTTCTTCCTGTTCTCCTCCGCAATCGGAAGCCTGGACGGAGTAACTTCCCAGTGGGTCTGGCTGGCGTTCATCGCCATCCTCAACTCCGCCATCTCCCTGTACTACTACGCAAGAGTGGTCAAGGCGATGTACGTCGAGAAGGGAACCTCCACCGAGAAGGTCTCGATCCCCGCGCCCTTCATGGTCGCGATCGTGATCTGTGTCGTCGCCGTCATCGTTCTGGGAGTCTACCCCCAGATCGTGTTCGACCTCTGCGAGGCCGCGGCGGCAGCGATGTTCGCATAACCCTCAACACAAACCCCTTACCCAAACCCCTTACAACACATCATTCGTTTTCATTGTCGTTCCTGACTAACGATTAAATACCCCACTGTGATACAACGACGATGGTCAATAGCTGGCACGATTGTATCAAAGACGAGCTCCAGTACGTGGAGGATCTCATGATGGAGAACCTCGCGTATCGTGAGAACCCCGAATTGACCGAAATGTGTCAGTACGTCATCTCTTCTGGAGGGAAGAGGCTCAGGCCCGCCCTCTGCATAATGTCCTACAACCTCAACGGCGGCACGGAACCCAAGGTCCCCGCCAGGGTCGGGGCGGCGTTCGAGATCATCCACAGCGCATCCCTCGTCCATGACGACATAAACGATCAGGGTGAGATCAGGCGCGGCAGGAAGACCCTGCACAAGGAGTACTCCGTCAGCAAGGCGATCATCGCCGGGGACTACATGTTCGCGATGGGATTCAGGCTGCTCTCCGGCAACGCCCCCGAGATCGTGGACTACATCGTCGAGGCATCCGCCTGCATGGGTGCCGGGGAGTTCGTCCAGAAGGACTACGAGCACGCATCGTCCGTCAGGATGGAGGACTACATCCGCATCATCACCGGGAAGACCGCCAAGCTGTTCGAGGCCGCCGCCAAATCCGGTGCGGCCATCGCGGGCGCGGCGTTCGACCGCATCGAGGCGATAGGCGACTACGCCTGCGAGATCGGTCTCGCGTTCCAGATCGTGGATGACACGCTCGATGTGACAGGGGACTCCCACAACACCGGCAAGGCCGTCGGGACGGACCTGCTCGAGGGCAAGCCCACCCTCCCCGTGATCTACGCCATGGAGGATCCCGAGCACGGCCCCTCCATAAGGAGGCTGTTCGAGAAGGTGGATGTGTCCATGGACGACGTCCGCGAGGCGCTCAGGCTCATAAGGATGACCGATGCCGTCCCGCGCTGTCACGCCCTGGCGAAGGAGTACGTCGCCCGTGCCAAGGCCAGTCTCGACATATTCCCCGATTCCGTTCATAAAACCGCCCTTATCGGTCTGGCGGACTACATCGTCAGTCGCGACAGGTGATCACATGGTTGACAAGACCAAAGTCGATGTTCTCGTAGTGGGGTCCGGTCCCGCTGGAAGCACGGCCGCGAGGTTCGCTGCCAAAACCGGTGCCAGTGTCATGATCCTTGAGAGGAGGCCCGAGGTCGGGGTCCCCGTCAGGTGCGGGGAGTTCATGCCCGGCACCGAGGAGATCTACGACATGTTCCCGGGTCTACAGGACGCCGATGAGATCTTCGACGTCCCCGACAACCTCCGCTGCAGGCAGATTGAGGGCATCAGGCTGGTCGATCCTAAGGACAAGGTCACCACCCTGGAGTTCGATGGATACACCACCGACAGGGACAGGTTCGACAAGCACCTCGTCTCGCTCGCCGAGGAGGAGGGTGCCGAGCTCGTCACGGAGTGCCTGTACAAGGAATCCCGCGGCAACGTCGCCGTGACATCCAAGGGTGAGATCGAGTACCGTGTCCTGATCGGAGCCGACGGTCCCGGGTCCCGTGTGGCCCAGAGCCTCGGTCTGAAGAGGAACAGGAACCCGTATCCGGCCGTCACGGCTCAGGTCAAGGGTGATTTCGACCCCTACATGTACATGTACTTCGGAGGTATCGCGCCGGCCGCGTACGGATGGATAATCCCCAAGGACGGCCGTGCCAACGTTGGTGTGGGTTTTTCCCCCAAGTTCGCCAACGGTTCCCTGTCATCCTACTTCGAGAAGTTCGCGGACAGGAACGGTTTCACCATCGAGGGCAGGCTCGAGGGCAAGTACGTGCCCAGCGAGGGTCCCATAGACAGGACCGTGTCCGGAACCGGGATGGTCGTCGGCGATGCCGCGGGACATGTCATCTCGGTCAACGGGGGCGGGGTCCCGCTCGCGCTCATAGCCGGGAGGATATGCGGTCAGGTCGCAGGGGGCAACGTGACCTCCGGCACGCCGCTGACCGACTACGAGTCCCTGTGGAGGGGGATCATGGAGAAGCCCCTCAAGACGGCCGCGTTCAACAAGAAGCTGGCGGACACGTTCGCGTTCAGATCAGAGTGGTCCACGGGACTGTGCATGGGTATCCTCGGGAAGCGCAGGATGGACAACCTGATACGCTGCAAGCGCATCTTCCCCTGATCACTTGCGTCTGCACGCCCTCATCCCCGATCCGCAGATCGGGCAGTCCGGCATGCGCTCCTTGTACCACTTGCCGCATCCGATGCACTGGTAGTTCCATCTGACCACCTTCTGGATGCCCTTCATGCCCACGGGCCTGAAGCCGATCCCCATGATGCGCGCCACGTTCTGTATGGAGTAGTCGTCGGACCATATCGTGGCATCCAGGTCCAGCGCCAACGCCAGCACGCTCAGGTCCACCGGGGACAGCCTCCCCAGGTCCCCGCTGCGTCCGGCGGCGTCCCTGACCCTCTCCATCGATTCCCCGGTGCAGTCGGACACCCTGACCATGTCGCCCCACAGGGCGAGCCTCGGGTCGCCGTGGTTCTCCAACTCCCTGATGACTCCGGGAGGGCATGCATGCTCCTCATCGGGCAGGGATTCCATCGAGAAGAAGGCGGAACTGTCGAGAACCAACATGGTCGGGCGATGGGTTCACAGGTTAATAACACGGTGGGGCGGAAAGGGTTATAGGGTCCCGGCACATGGGGAACCGCAGGTGCATCAGTGGAACCGATGGAAGCGATCACGATAATGGTTCTCGGTCTTTGGCTGTTCCTGCCGGCGATGATCCCGAACTCCGCAGCGGTGGTGTTCGGAGGCGGGACCAAGATCGATTTCGGCAGGTCCTGGCGTGGCAGGAGGATATTCGGTGACGGCAAGTCCTGGCGTGGTTTCTTCGGCGGCGCGTTCTCCGGAATCGCCTTCGGTCTGGTGCTCATCGGTATATCGTCCATCTGGGACCCGGTGGACTACTGGGGCTACGGTCCGTTCTGGGACAACGTGGGGGTCATAGCGTGCCTCTCGTTCGGAGCGGTCCTCGGCGATCTGTGCGGTGCGTTCATCAAGAGGAGGCTGGGAATGGAGAGGGGCCAGAAGGCACCGGTCCTGGACCAGTACGACTTCGTGATCGGCGCGTTCCTGCTGACCGCGCTGTTCCACCCCGAGTGGGTCTACAGCACCTACGTGGAGGGGTGGCACATCCTGGCACTCCTGTTCATACTGCTGATCATGTTCGCCGTGCACCGCATCGTCAACATAATCGGATACAGGATGGGTCTCAAGAAGGAACCATGGTGAGGAAATGAGCGATCTTTCGAAGGCATTGACCGAGTGCGGTGCGCTGCAGTTCGGTGATTTCACGTTGGCATCCGGTGCCAAGAGCAGTTACTACATAGACATCAAGAAGGCCAGCACGAACCCCCGTGTCCTGTACCTGATCTCCCAGCTCATGGCGGAGAGGATGCAGATCGAGAACATCCGCCCCGACAGGATCGCGGGTGTCGTCCTGGGATCCGTCCCGCTCGCCGCGGCGCTGTCGCTGGCGACCGGCATACCCTACGTCATGATCAGGAAGGAGAAGAAGGACCACGGCACCGGAAAGCTCATCGAGGGCGACCTGAACCCCGGTGACAGGGTGCTCGTGGTGGAGGACGTCATCACGACCGCTGGGTCCAGCATAAAGGCCATCCAGACGCTCCGTGAGAACGGGGCCGAGGTCACGGACGTCCTGTCCGTCATAGACCGCGAGGGCGGTGGCAGGGAGAACCTCGCCGAGATCGGCGTGCGCTTCAATCCGCTGGTCGTCGCATCCGATCTCGTGGCGGGCAGATGAGGCCGGATCCGGACTGTCGCCTGTGCGGTCTCTGCGACGGTCGCACGAACATCGTCCTCCCGGATGGGGATCCGTCGTCCGGGGTGGTCCTCGTCGGGGAGGCACCCGGGGAGAACGAGGACCTCGAGGGGAGGCCTTTCGTCGGCCGCTCGGGGAGGATCCTCGAGGGAATGCTCTCCGATGCGGGTCTGGACAGGTCCATGGTGCTCATAACGAACACCGTCAAGTGCAGACCGCCGGGCAACCGCGACCCATCGCCGGTGGAGATGGCGGCCTGCAGGCCGTTCCTGGAATCGGAGCTGCGCGGTGCGCGCCTGGTGGTGGGGCTCGGGAAGTCGGCGTGCCGCGACCTGATGGGACACACCGGGCCGATGGCTGACATCGTCAACAGACCGACCGAGATTGATGTCGGCGGGACCATGGTCCCGTTCATACCGACGTACCATCCGGCCGCGACGATCTACAACAAGGTGTCACGTGCCGAGCTGAGGCGCACGATGGACATGGTGGCGGAGGTGTTGGGTGCGTGTACTCCGGATTTATGATAGACATGGACGGGACGGTCTACCACGGATCCAGGCCGATCCCCGGTGCCGTGGATTTCATCGCTTCGCTGCGCTCGCACGGCATACCGTTCCTGTTCCTGACCAACAACTCCTGCCATCCGCGCTCACACTATGTGGACAGGCTCAGGTCGATGGGGTTCGACGTGTCCCCCGACGAGATCCTGACCTCGGTCGTGGCGACCACCCGCTACCTCCTGGACAACCGTCCGGGTGCCCGGGTGTACCCCCTGGCGTCGGCCGGTGTCGCGGAGGAGATGGCATCCGCAGGGGTTAACATCGTAGACAGCGAGCCGGACATAGTGCTCCTGACGTTCGACCGCACAATGACTTACGACAAGATCAATGCCGCCTACCGTTTCCTCGTGGACGGGGCGGAGCTGATGGCCACGAATCCGGATGACACCTGTCCCTCCGAGGTCGGCTACGACATAGACCTGGGTCCGTTCATACGTATGTTCGAGCAGATGTGCGGCAGGAGGGCTCTGGTGATAGGCAAGCCCAACACGCTCTTCCTGGAGATGGCCGCGGACATCATGGGGGTCGACCCGTCGGACACCGTGATGGTCGGGGACAGGCTGTACACGGACATGGAGGTCGCCTCCCGCGCCGGAGCGCACTCGATACTGGTCCTCACCGGCGAGGCGACCCTGGGGGATCTGGAAGCGTCCGGACTGGAGCCGGACCACGTGCTCGGGTCGGTGGCCGACATCCCACCGCTGTTTGACCGCCGAGATGTCGACGTATGACGTGTTCTTTAAATACATTGTTAACGATAATTTACCCGTCGTGTACGCGTCTGCGGAAGGGAAGGACCGCGGACGGGACCTAACATACACGACGATGGGATGCAAGGAGCACGTGCTCGACTGCCCTCTGCGGGGTGTAGTGTGTATTTAAAACAGGTCGAATTGGAGAACTTCAAGTCCTTCGGGGGCAAACTCACGGTGCCCCTCATGGAGGGCTACACAGCAGTGACCGGACCGAACGGTTCCGGCAAATCGAACATCTCGGACGCCATCCTCTTCGTCCTTGGACCCAAGAGTTCCAAGGCGGTGCGCGCCGGCAAACTGACCGACCTCATATTCGACGGCGGCAAATCCAAGAACAGGGCATCGCAGATGCGTGTGTCCCTCGTGTTCGACAACAGCGACCGCCTCATGCCATGGGACGACGACATCGTGCGCCTGACCCGTCACGTGAGGGTCTCCGACAACGGCACGGACTACAGTTCCCATTTCTACATAAACGACCGCAAGTCGACGATGTCCGAGTTCGACAGCCTCCTGACGAAGGCCCGCATAAGCGCCGACGGATACAACCTCGTCCAGCAGGGCGATGTCACCCGCATCGTCCAGATGGGCAACGTGGAGCGGAGGCGCATCGTCGACTCCATATCCGGCATCGCGAGCTTCGATGCGGACATAGACAAGGCACGTGCCGAGAGGCACGAGGCCGAGACGAACCTGGACCGCATCACCATCGTCACGGACGAGCTCGACGTCCAGGTTAGGAAGCTCGAGAAGGACCGCGAGGACGCCCGCAAGTACCTGGAGGCCAAGTCCGCCCTGGACATGGCCCGTGCCCAGCACACCCACCGCAGGTACCAGATGGAACGCTCCAAGCACGAGTCCGTGTCGGAGCAGGTCGCACGCATGGACGCCTCCCTGGTCGACGGGGCCTCACGCAGGGCCACCTTGGAGTCGGACATAAGGGCCACGGACGACGGGATCCGTTCCAAGGAGGAGGAGATCGCGTCCAAGGTCGGTCCGGAGTACAGGGACCTGAAGAAGAGGATAGAGGATGCCAAGATCGTCCTCGCGACGAAGAGGGACCGCAAGGAGTCCGCCGAGGCGGACCTGGAGGAGCAGGAGGCGTTCAGACAGAAGTTCGAGGATTCCATGGCGTCCAACAACGCCCAGGTCGTCGAGCTCCGCCAGAGCAGGGAGCTGCTGCTCGTCCGCATGCAGGAGGAGGAGGCCGAGAAGGCCTCGAGGGAGGCCGAGGAGCGCGAGGTCTCCGAGCAGATATCCAGCACCGGCGGCGAGCAGAGGGAGCTCCAGGACCGTCTGGACAGGGTGGAGGCCGATTTCGAGGCATGCTCCACCGAGCTCCGCACCGCACAGGGGGAGCTGGCCAAGGCGGAGGTGGCCTCCGACGAGGCGCACAACAGCCACAGCGCCCTGGACGAGAGGATACAGAACATAGATTTCGAGATAAAGGACTCCAAATGGAGCCTGGACCAGCTCAAGGGGGAGGCGGGCCCGAGTCTGGAGGACTACGGGGCCAGGATCCTCGACGCCAAGCGTCGCGAGGCCGAGCTGGAGAAGCAGGAGTCGGAGCTGGACTCCGCCTACCGCAGGATAGATGCGGAGTACAACTCCCTCCATGCGGAGAAGAAGGTGTCCGACAGGATCAACCGCGGCAGCGCCGCGGTGGAGGCGATACTGTCCCTCAGGAATCGTGGCGAGATGCACGGCATCCACGGGACGATACAGGAGCTCGCATCGGTCGACAAGGGCTTCGAGACGGCCCTGTCTGTCGCGGCCGGGGGCAAGATGCAGGCGGTCGTCGTGGATGACGACCAGGTGGCCGCGGATGCGATAGCGTACCTGAAGAAGGAGAAGCTCGGGCGCGTGACGTTCCTCCCCCTCAGCAAGATGATGGGGGGCAAGCCCCGTGCCAAGGCGATCATGAGCGTCAAGGACACCGAGGGATACGCGATAGACCTCATAGACTTCGACCAGAGGTACTACAACGCGTTCTGGTACGTCCTGGGCGACACGCTGGTCGTCAGGGACATGGACGCCGCACGCCGTATCATGGGAGGGATCAGGATCGTCACCATGCCAGGTGAGCTGATCGAGGCATCCGGTGCCATGGTCGGGGGGAACCTGAGCCAGCAGAACCTGCTGAAGTTCGGGGCCGCATCCGAGGACAGGCTGACCGAACTCGGGGAGAAGCTCAGGAGGGCGGCCGAGGCGCTGGACGACGTCAGGTTCAGGCTGAGGGGCGTCCGCGACGAGATCCGCGCGATCGACGACGAGATGAGGCGTGCCTCCTCGTCCGGCATCGCCCAGAGGGAGCAGGTGGCCCAGATCAGGGGCCGCATGGACCAGCTGGAGAAGGCAAGGCAGTCCGCATCCGCGGAGATGGCCGCCGTCAGGGCGAGGATGACCGAGGCCGATGCGGCGCTCGAGCAGGCCAGATCCAGGTTCGGCACGGTCTCGGAGCGCATGGCGCAGCTCACCGAGGAGAGGACGCGCATAAAGGACCGCATAGCGGAGATCGCACCGGTCGAGCTGCAGAACAGGATCCAGGCCGTCCGCGACGCCCTGTACAGGCTGCGCGAGTCGATATCGGACCACCGTCTCCAGATGGGGGGCATAGACACCGAGATCGTGGGGTACGGGAAGCAGAACGAGTCCCTGCAGATGCAGCTGGACTCCGTGCTGGAGGCCATCGCCGCCGACCGTGCCGCGATCGAGGAGAACGCAGCCGCGATGGAGCGCGCCAGACTGGACCTCGACGCCCTCAGGGCCATCGAGGCCGAGATGGAGGGCGGCATAGAGGACCTCCGCAACCAGAAGGACGAGCTGCTGGCCAGGAAGTACGGATACGAGGCGGACCTCAGGGAGCTCGTCAAGGAGCTGGAGAACACCGCGGCGTCCAAGGCGTCGTTCGAGGCGCAGCTCCTGATACTGGCCGAGTCCATATCCAACCTCCGTGCGGAGGTGGAGGCCATAGGCTTCGAGGTGGCACAGCCCATACCCTCGGAGGAGGAGATCAGGCGCCGCATAAGGGCGCAGGAGGCCGTAATATCCGGTCTGGGGAACGTCAACCTCCGTGCCATCGAGGATTACGATGAGAAGAAGGGCCGCTACGACGCCCTGATGGGGGAGGTCGCCGCGCTCAACAGGCAGATCAGGGAGCTCTCGGACCTGATGGAGGACCTGACCTCCAGGAAGAAGGGCCTCTTCATGAGGTCGTACGATGCGATCAACGAGAACTTCAGGTCGATATACGCCGAGCTCTCCGGCGGAGGGGAGGCGTTCATGGGTCTCGAGGACGAGGACGATCCGTTCAACGGCGGCCTGATGATAAACGCCAAGCCCAGGAACGGCAAGCTCCTCAGACTGGAGTCCCTGTCCGGAGGGGAGAAGTCCCTCACGGCGCTGTCGTTCATATTCGCGATACAGGAGTACCAGCCGTCCCCGTTCTACGTGTTGGACGAGGTGGACATGTTCCTGGATTCCGTCAACGCGGAGATGGTCGCGAAGAGAGTGAGGGAAAGTTCAATGAAGGCGCAGTTCATACAGGTGTCGCTGAGGAAGGTGACGTTGGCGTTGGCCGACAACCTGATCGGTGTCACGAGGCCGCCTTCCGGTATAAGCAAGGTCATAATACAGCCCGACTTCTCGGAGGTATCCAGGTACGAGGAGGAGGCCAAGGGCAGGGACGCGGAGGCGAACGGAGATGGATGGGAACACAAGGATTGAGGAACTGGAGCAGCACCTGCTGTTCCACAAGGCTCTGGCGGAGGACGCCGAGTCCTACAAGCGCATCAGCGGATACGTCGACATCCTGTCGCGTACGGAATCCGGGGAGAGGCTCCAGGACCCGGTGGACGAGTCCATACGCGCCGTGTTCAGCCTCGTGCTGGAGAACGGTATCGATCCCTGGGAGATCGACCTGTCCGAGTTCGTCAGGATGTACGGCCGCAAGGTCGCCAACAACACGTTCGATATGATCGTCGCCGGGAAGCTCATGCTGATGGCATGGAAGATCCTCAGGCTGCAGTCCGAATCGACCCGTGTCCGTTCCGAGCCCCCAGTCGAGCCAGAACCCATCGAGGTGGACGACAGCTTCTTCTACGACGACGAACCGCTCCTCGTCCCCGAGGTCCCGTTCAGGGAGGCCTACCGCAGGGACCCCGTCCGCCCGGTCACCATGTACGAGCTCATCGATGCGTTCGAGGACGCACGTCAGGAGATCGAGGTCCAGAGGGAGAGGGAGCGCGTCAGGGCGGATCTGAAGGCGAGGGAGCCCAAGAGGTTCGAGAACAAGGCCCACGACGAGGACGACGAGAGGGATGTCGAGGCGGTCTGGCAGAGGATCGAGAGGCTCGGTACCGGGCAGATCCCCCTGGAGGACCTCTTCACCTCGGACACCCGTGAGAACCTGACCGTGTTCGTCTCCGTCCTGCACCTCGTCAGGGACGGTCGTCTCAACGTCTGGCAGGACGAGCTGCCCTACGGCGAGATCCTCATAGAGATCAGGACGGACCTGACGTCCGTGTCGCTCGAGGAGGACCGCGGCGGACGCATCCCCGAAGCGGTGATGTGAGTTGGATCCGAAGTGCGCGGTGGAGGCGGCGCTGTTCTCCAGTGCCACGAACCTCCGCATATCGGAGATCGCGGCGAAGACCGGCATACCCGAGGAGGAGGTCCGCATGGCCGTCATGGACCTCCGCAGGGAGTACGACGAGCGCGGTTCCGCCATAATGGTCGCGAAGATAGGCACCGAGTACCGCATGATGCTCAGATCGGAGTACTCCGACTGCGCTGGCACATTCGCGAGGGCCGAGCTGGCGCCGGGCGTCATGAGGACGCTGAGCACGATCGCGTACAACCAGCCCGTCCTGCAGTCCGAGCTCTTCAAGGCGCGCGGACCCCGCACGTACGACGACGTCCACAAGCTCGTGGACATGGGCTTCGTCTCCGGGAGGAAGGTCGGTCAGACCCTCGAGCTGACCACGACCAACAGGTTCGCGGAGTACTTCGGCGTGGGGAGCACCCGCAAATCGGACATCCGCGCATGGATGGATTCGATGATGAGCGAGGACAAATAATCGCGCGCGCAACCTTTTTAACACATCACGGAGTAGGCCGACCGATACACATGGTAATGCCCATCTCCTTGCTCGAGAAATCGATCGACAAACGCGTATCCCTCCTGCTGAAGGACGGCAGGATCCTCGAGGGCAAGCTGGCCGGTTTCGACGAGTACATGAACATGGTCCTGGAGGAGACCGTGGAGACCCCCGCGTCCGGTGACGACGGCAGGCGTCTCGGATCCGTCGTCCTCCGTGGGAACAACGTCGTGAGCATATCCATTCTCTGAGGAGGGTTCCCATGAGCGTTCTGAAGAGGATCGACGAGCTCTCCGGGAACCCGAAGGTACGCAGGTCGTGGTTCACCCTCGCATGCGCCTTCTTCCTGATCATCATCGTCATCCCCTCCATCTTCGTGGTTACGAAGATCCTCACCGAGTGGGATCTCGTCAACAACATTCTGTCCGACGCATCCACGATGGACATCATCATGGGTGCCGTGTGGAACTCGTTCAGCATAGCGTTCATCGTGACCGTGATCGACATCCTCGTGGGTCTGCCCATGGCATGGATCATGGTCCGCAGGGAGTTCAGGGGCAAGAACGTCCTCGACACCCTGATGGACCTGCCCCTGGCGTTCCCGACGGCCGTCCTAGGTCTGTCCGTGGTCGTCTTCTGGGCGGTCCCCCCGGAGGGCATAACCGTCCCCGGTCTCGGCCTCGGGATAACGCCCTACATGCTCGTGGTGCTGCTCCACATCATCTTCACCTACCCGTACATGGTCCGCTCGCTTTCCGCCATCCTGGAGCAGATCGAGCCGAACTACGAGACCGCCGCGATGACCCTGGGTGCGTCCAGATGGACGGCCGTCCGCACGATCACGCTCCCCCTGTTCCGTGCGGGTCTCGCCACGGGTTTCATCCTGTGCTTCGCCAGATCCCTCTCGGAGACCGGCGGTACGAACATCGCGCTGCTGCTGATGGGTGCCATCACCGATGACGGCGGCACGTTCTTCACGGGACCCACGTTCATCGCATGGATGAAGACGGCCTTCGGCGGCGCGACGTCCCCAGAGGCCATGGGTGCGATGATCCTCATCAGCGTGATCATGATCGTCTTCGCACTGATCCTCCTGGTCGTCGTGCGCAAGGTCATGATGGGATTCCGCATCCCGATCAAGAAGGTCTGGCCCGACATAGGCAGGAAGGTCAGCCGCGGACTCCTCCCCAAGGCGAAGGACGTCCTGGCGATGGCGTTCCTCTTATTCGTGGTCCTGATACCCTCGTTCTACATCTTCGCGTTCCTGACGCAGCCCACCGGTGACATAGACTTCGGCGGACTGCTCTCCGCCACCGGGACATCGTTCCTCGTCGCGGGTGTGGCCGTCGCCGTCGACATCGTCTTCGGGATGCCCGTCGCCATATACATCGCCAGGAACAAGGGCAACAGGTTGGCCGACGTGCTCGACGAGCTGGTCAACGTGCCCCTCATCATCCCCACGACCGCGCTCGGGTTCTCCCTGGCCCTGTTCTGGGGCAGCTTCGGGTTCAGCGACAGTGTCGCCCTGATGCTGGTCGTTCTGGGGCACATCTCGTTCACGTACCCGCTCGTGGTGAGGAACCTCGTCGGGGCGATAGAGGAGGTCGACCCGTCCTACGAGGAGATCGCCATAACGCTCGGTGCGAAGCCGTTCCAGGCGTTCAGGAAGATCCTCTTCCCCATCATCAAGTCCTCCGTCCTGGCCGGCGGGATCCTGGCGTTCACCAGGAGTCTCGGAGAGACCGGTGCGACGGTCGCCATCAGCGACAGCGTGAACACGATCCCCATCTACATCACCAACCTGGTGAAGGCCGGTATGGCCGGGGAGTACACCATGTTCGCGGAGGCCGCGATGTGCTCCATAGTGCTCATCGCGATATGCTTCGTCCTGATGATGGTCATCAGGGCGATGTCCCAGGGAGGTGACCGCGATGCCTGAGATCAGATTGGAATCCATATGCAAGGACTTCGACGGCCATGTCGCCGCCGACGACCTCTCCCTGACCATCGGTGACGGGGAGTACCTGTGCATCCTCGGACCCACCGGGGCGGGGAAGACCACGTGCATGAGGATGATATGCGGACTCACCCGTCCCGACAGCGGAAGGGTGTACTTCGACGGGGAGGACGTGACCGACATGGACGTCGACCTCCGCAACTCCACGATGCTGTCCCAGAGCTACTCCCTGTTCCCCCACATGTCCGTCTACAACAACGTGATATTCGCCCCGAGGATCAAGGAGTGGCCCGAGGAGAGCGCCAAGCAGATCGTCAGGAGCATGCTGAACATGGTCCACCTCGAGCAGAAGGCCGACTGGAAGCCCGCGCAGCTCTCCGGTGGACAGCAGCAGCGCATCGCGCTCGCCAGGGCACTGGCATCCGGTTCCAAGGTGCTGCTCCTTGACGAGCCCCTCAGGGCGCTGGACGCGCGTCTGAGGATCAACCTCCGCAAGGAGCTGCGTTCCCTGGCCAAGGAGATGGGGCTGACGTGCATCCACGTCACCCACGACCAGGACGAGGCCCTCGAGATGGCGGACCGCATCGCGGTCATACGCAGGGGCAGGATCATACAGGTCGGTGAACCCCGTGACGTCTTCGAGAACCCCGCGACACCGTTCGTGGCGAACTTCGTGGGACGTTCGAACGTCGTCACCGGCAGGTTGACCGCATCCGACGGGGACCACGCCGAGGTCACCGTCCCCGGGGGATGGGTGCTCAGGACCAGACCGACGGGGATACCCGTCGGCACGGACGTGGTCGTGACCGTGAAGGTCGGATCCACCAAGGTCTCCCACGCCACGGACGAAGACATCCCGAACCGCATGTGCACGGGAACCATAGAGCGCATCCTGTACGAGGGGGCGACCATAACCGTGGACGTCTCCGTGGACGGCATGGGCACGCTGTCCGCGAAGCTCCCCAACAGGAAGTACGACGATTACAAGGCCGGTGAGACGGTCGACATCCAGTGGGTCCCGTCCAAGGCATCGGTGTTCACCATGCCGGAGCAGGGACTCGAAGAGGAGATGAGGTTGGATTAAATGGGAAAGATAAAGCTCGACCGCATATCCATGAGGTTCGGCGACTTCTACGCCGTACGTGACATAAGCCTCGAGATCAACAACGGTGAGTACGTGACCATCCTCGGTCCGTCCGGATGCGGGAAGACCACCCTCATCAAGGTCATCTCGGGGATCTGGACCCCCACGGAGGGCAAGGTCTACGTCGACGGCGTCGACGTGACGGACGTGCCCATGGAGGACCGCGATGTGGGCTACGTGTTCCAGAACATCGCACTGTTCCCCCACCTCAACCTGCGCGACAACGTCTCCTACAGCCCCCGTGTCAAGGACCTGGGGGACCAGGTGATGGAGGAACGCTCCACGGAGTACCTGGAACTGGTCAACATGCTGGCCCGTGCCGGCATGTTCCCGAGCGAACTGTCCGGAGGGGAGCAGCAGAAGGTGGCGATCGCCAGGGCGCTGGCATCCGGATCGAAGATGCTGATGCTGGACGAACCCCTGTCCGCCTTGGACGCGCGTGTCCGCATGGAGCTCAGGTACGAGCTCCGCAGGATAGTCAAGAGGCTCGGCATCACCGTGCTGCACGTCACCCACGACCAGGAGGAGGCGATGTCCGTGTCCGACAGGATAGTCCTCATGCGCTACGGTGCGATAGCCGAGACGGGTTCCCCCCTGGAGATATACAGGCACCCGAAATCGGTGTTCGCAGCCAACTTCATCGGGGAGACGAACCTCCTCGAGTGCACGGTCTCGGACAAGTCCAAGATGGGGAAGACGAAGGTCCGTCTCAGGGGCGGACCGGAGATAAGGGTGTCCAGGACCAACTTCAACATAGGGGACCCCGTCGTGATATCGGTCCGTCCCGAACATGTTTACCCCGCCACAGACGGATTGAGGGCGGAGGTCACGGACGTGGTCTTCATGGGCACCTACTGGAGGGTCCGCACCATCGCGGAGACCCGCGACCACGTCGAGTACAACGTATCGACCAGCGACGAGATCCCCGAGGTCGGGGACATGGTCCACCTGGTCTTCAACAAGAAGGCGACCGTAGTGTTCGCCAGGCCCGAGGGCGGTATAGAGGAGGAGATTAGACTTGAGTGACGAGGCGAAGAATCTGCTTGGATGGTTTGGTAAGAGGAAGTCAAACGTTGTCCACAACGGCATGGAGGCCCATGCGATATCGGTCCTGGACTGCGTCCTGGAACTGGGCATGGCCCTGAGGGCCATGGGGGCCGGAGAGGGCTCCGAGGCCTCCAGGTGCATCGACAGGCTGATCGTGAACGAGCGCGAGGCGGACGCACAGGAGGACGAGCTCAGCGTGCAGCTGAGCATAGGGGACCTCAGCTCCCAGGAGAGGGAGGACCTCCTCCACTTCGTCCGCAAGACCGACCACATAGCCAACTGGTGCAAGGAGGCGGCCCTCCACATCCAGCTCATCCGCGAGACCGGTGCGGCCGTCCCCGCTGGGATCTGGGCACTGATGGTCTCCACGGCATCCGATCTGGAGACGGAGGTCAAGTTCCTGGTCAACGGCATCCACATGATGGGCACCGGCGAGGGGGACATCCGCACCTGCATCGAGGGTGTGAAGTCCCAGGAGAGCCTGATCGACAACGCCACGTACAACCTGACCAAGGAGATCCACATGTCCGACATGGACTACAGGGCGACCATGCTGTCGTCCAAGATCGTGGATTCGCTGGAGCAGGCCGCGGACACGTGCAAGGGCTGCGCCGACACCATAGGGATCCTGCTGGTCTCAAGGGGCATCTGAGGATGGAGTACTCCTCGAGATCCAACGGCATCCGCGGCATAGTCAACGACGGTTTCCATGTGGAGCTGGCGTTGAAGGTCGGGATGATCGTGGGTACCAGGTACCACGGCACCATAGCGGTGGGTTCCGACACCAGGGTCTCGAGCGAGATGTTCAGGTCGGCGGTGTCCGCCGGTCTGATGGCGTCGGGTTCCAACGTCGTCGACCTCGGAGTCCTACCGACTCCCGCGTTCCAGTACTACGTCAGGTCCCATGCCGTGGAGGGAGGTGTGATGCTCACCGCGTCGCACAACCCTCCGGAGTACAACGGGATCAAGATAATCGACTCCGACGGCCTCGAGGACCCGTTCCTGAGGGACATGGGTCCCGAGGACATCATGGACGCACAGACCGACAGGGTCGCCTGGGCGGATGTGGGGGAGGCCGTGGAGATGGGGGACTGCACAGAGGAGTACATCGACGCGATAGTGTCCCTGGTGGATGCGGAAGCGATACGCTCCGCCGACCTGAAGGTCTGTGTGGAGTGTGCCAACGGTTCCGCGTTCGTGCTTGTCCCCGAGGTCCTCCGCCGTCTCGGGGTCAGCATGATCACGATGAACGGCAGCGCCCGTGGCGAGCTCACCGGCAGGGACTCCGAGCTCACCTACGCGAACCTGGAGAACCTGTGCTACCTCACCAGGCAGACTGGATGCGACCTCGGCGTGGCGTTCGACATGGATGCTGACCGCTGCCTGTTCTCCGATGCCGACGGCAACCCGGTTCCTGGCGACAAGAGCTTCGCGATAATCGTCCGTTCCGTCCTGGAGAGGAGGAAGGGCAAGGTGGTCGCACCCGTGAGCACGTCATCGGCGGTGGAGGACACCGTTGACGCCTGCGGCGGGATCATGAAGTACTCCGCCGTCGGCTCGCCCGCCGTCGTCAAGAAGGTCATGGAGTACGGGGCCATCCTCGGCGGTGAGATAAACGGGGGGATAGTCTTCCCGGAACTCCAGTACTGCCGTGATGCGACGATGTGCCTTGTGAAGATGCTGGAATGCGTGGCCAGGAACGGTCCGCTTTCGGAGCAGGCGGCGCAGGTGCCGGACTACCATTATCAGAACTCGTCGGTGGCCTGCACGGACGAGCAGAAGAGACTGCTCGTCGACCGTTTCCGCGACATGACCTCCGATATGCAGAGGGACATAACCGACGGCGTCAAACTCTTCTTCGATGACGGGTGGGTCCTTCTGAGACCTTCCGCCACAGAACCCGTGTTCAGGGTGTACTCCCAATCCACGGACGCCGATACGGCGGCCGGTCGTCTCGAGGAGTACCTCTCCGAGATCAGACGCAACCTCTGACTCAGCATCTGAGGTTCTTGGCGTGTACCGCTATGACCTCGTTGATGTACCTGGCGGCGAGGATGGACGTTATACCTGCGGGGTCGGCCGGGGGACAGACCTCCACGACATCGAATCCCGCGAGTCTGTCTCCGATCTCGTTGATGACCTTCTTGACGTCCATGGGCATGAGTCCGAAGGGTTCGGGGGTACCGGTCCCGGGCGCGAACGCCGGGTCGATGCCGTCTATGTCGACCGTGAGGTAGACGCGCTCGTTCTTGACGCTCTCCAACGCGGTCTTGATCGCCCATCCGATCCCCTTGTCCATGATGTCGTACGAGCTGATGAACGGGATGACATCGTCCCTGTCCAGCTCCTCCTCACCGATGGCACGGCAACCGAGGACGAAGACGTTCTCGATGCCGAGGTGCTCTGCGGCCCTCCTGGTGATGCAGGCGTGGCTGTTGGGGGAACCGAGGTACTCGTCCCTGGAGTCCAGGTGTGCATCGATGGAGATCAGCGCAATATCGTCGCTCTCGAAGTTCCTGACGATGGGGATGTTGATGGAGTGCTCCCCACCCATGGCGATGGTGAACTTGCCGTCGCGTATCGCGGGCCCCATCGCGAAATCCACTTCCGCGAACATGTCCTCGGGGAGGATGAAGTCATCGCAGTTCCCGTAGTCGCAGATGTTGAGCACGGGTTGGTTGAGTCCGTGTTCGAAATGGATCTCCTCAAAATTGTAGGAGGCCCGCCTTATGGCGGTGGGGGCCTCCCTTGCTCCCGCCTTGAAGCAGGAGGTGTGATCGTACGGGATGCCGTAAATCACGACGTCGGCATCGTTGTACTCAGATTCTGCGCCAGCGTATCCGATCCCGTACGATATTGTATCAGACCTCACATGATCTTGTATCTGCCCATCGCGACGAGGTACAGGAGCTCTCCGCCCTCCTCGACAGGCTGCTCGTGGTCGGCGTTGATCTCGACGGAGATCTGCTCGAATGTCTCGAGATCCATGATCATGGCCTCGTTTCCGGAGATGGACAGGACCTGTCCCTTCCTCTTGTCGATCATGGGGACCTGCACCTTGGTGCTGACAGGTCCGACGATGGATTTCTTCGCGCCGGTGAAGATGCTGACGGCATCGATGTTCGCCTTCGCGGATCCGTGCTTACCGGGCTTGGAGGTCGTGATCTTGACGATCTTGCAGGGCTCCTCGTCGACGTTGACGTACCTTCCCTCTTTCAGCTCTCTGATCTCTTTCATCTCCCACATTGGTCTCACTCACCTTTTTAGTAGATTCCCGACTCATGGCCGGTAGTTCACTTCCCTTCTGGAAGCGTGTACATACAGGCCGAACATAGTTACGGACCTCATGTTATCTGGCCACCTTATCGGTTAATTGATAGATAAAGGGTTTCCCGCCGCGGCCCCGCCGCGACCGTTCAGTGTCTGGGTTTGCGTCCCTTCCTGTTGCCTGGCTTCCCCTTCCTCTGGGGTTTCTTCGGGGGGTCCGGGTACCTCCTCCTGATGTCCTCGACCCTCGCCTGGAACTCCTCGTTGAGGAGGTCCCCGCGGAACTCGCCGTGGTGCTGGTCCACCTTGGCGGCGATGAGCACCTTGCCCGCCAGCGCACGTGCGATGTTCCCCCTCTGCCAGTACGGTGCCCTGTGGATGTCGGGATGCTGGAATATCACCCCGTGCTTCGGGGGCCTCTTCCCGGACTTGAGGTGGCGGAACATCGCCTTCTCCGCTCCGAGGAGCTGCACCGTGGACGATGGCAGCGTGGACAGCCTCTCCAGTCCCCCGGCAAGGGAGATCATCCTGGCGGCCAGGGCGCCCCCCAGGAGTGCGCACATGTTGGGGCAGGTCTCCTCGACGATGCCCTGGATGTAGGCCTCGGTGCGCTCCCTGTCGTCGTAGAGGCGGTACAGGGTGTCGGCGAGGTCCATGACCGCGCGCATGTCGTCGGGTTCGAAATCCGAACCTATGGACTGGATGTCGATCCCCAGCTCCTCGATTATCGCATCCCTCTCGCCGTACCTGGAGACCAGGTCGGCGTAGCGGGAGTCGTGGGCGTAGTCCGCCAACTCGGGGAAGTGCATCCCGTACCATTCGTGCAGGCGCTCGTTGTAGAGGTTTATGGTGGCGATCTGGTCGTCTAGGTTCCTGATGGCCTGGACCAGGTTCCTGTCGCGGGGGACGGGCTCGGAGGTCCTCAGCTTCCCGAGACCCATCATGGCCTCGTGCATGAACGCGTCGTCGAAACCGTACTTCTGCGGTGTTATGAACGATGAGTCGAACAGCTCCGGCTTCCCCAGCTCGGACTGTCTGCGGTCGGACACCGCCAGTCTGCCCTCGACCTGTGATGCGAGCTCCCTTTCGGCGTCCAGGAGGGAACCCCTCTGCACCGATGCGAGCAGTTCCGCGACGGCGGCGGGGTCCTTGGGCATTAGTCTCTTGTCGATGATCCTCCCGGACTTCTCGTCGCAAAGGAAGACACCGAACCATTTCGTGACAAGGATGGTCATGATCACATCTCCGATAGTCTCTTTATCTCGTCGGCCGGGAGGTCGGACACGTCCCCGGCCAGCAGCTGCAGCCTCGCCTGGAACTCCAGTTCCTCCATCCTGTTGTACGCCTCCTCGAGGCTCCTCCCCTGCGTGAGGGCGCCGTGCCTCTCCATGAGCATGGCGCGGGCGCCGTGGTGTGCGGAGACGGCATCGACCAGTTCCTGGGACCCGGGGGTGTAGTACCCGATCATCGGGACCTCCCCGAGCAGCAGGACGCCTTCCGGTGTGAGGTTGCACCTCATCCCCTCCCCGCGAACGGCGAGTGTCGTGCAGTGCAGGGGGTGGCAGTGGACCACGGCCCCGGTGTCGGGGTTGAGGTTGTACAGTGCGAGGTGGAACCTGTGTTCGATGGATGGCCTGCCCTCAGACAGGACCGATCCGTCCATCCCCAGTAGGACCATGTCCTCCGGTTCGAGCAGGCCCTTGTTCCTGCCCGAGGGGGTGATCAGGATCTCGGAGTCCCCGACCTTCACGCTCATGTTCCCGCCGGCCGACACCGTGAGGCCGCGGTCGTAGAGCATCCTGCAGACGTCCCTGAGGGCCCTGCGGGCGTACGACTCGTTCACTGCCTCACCCTGTGTATCTCGTCCGGCCTCAGGATCCCCATCTCGGTGATGAACGCTGTGACGAGTTCCGCCGGCGTCACGTCGAACGCGGGGTTCAGCGCCTTGGATCCCACGGGGGCGATCCTCGTGTCCCCCACCATGGTGACCTCCTCCTCCGACCTCTGCTCGATGACGATGTCCTCCCCTGTCCCGGTGTCGAAGTCGAACGTCGACACGGGGGCGGCGACGTAGAACGGGATCCCGAGGTGCTTCGCGACGATGGCCTTGTCGAACGTGCCTATCTTGTTGGCGAAGTCCCCGTTCTCCGCTATCCTGTCCGCGCCGGTTATGATCATGTCCACTCCCTGGGACATGTAGTACGCGGAGGCGCCGTCAGGTATGATGGCATGGTCTATCCCCTCCTGGTTGAGTTCCCATGCCGTGAGCTGCATCCCCTGCAGGCGGGGTCTGGTCTCGGATGCGTACACGAAGAAGCGCTTGCCCTGCGCCCATGCCCTCCTCATCGGGGCGAGCGCGGTCCCCACGTCGACGGTGGCCAGCGCCCCGGCGTTGCAGTGGGTCATGATCCTCATCCCGTCCGAGATGAGCTCCGCACCGTACTCCCCGATCATGGTGCATTTGTCCACCATCATCTGGGCGTACCCGTCGGCGGCCTCCACGGGGTCCGCACCGTCGCCGAGGGCCTCCACCATGTGGTCCACCGCGTAGAACAGGTCGTTGGCGGTGGGTCTCGCCGCCTTGAGGTCCGATGCGGCCCTCTCCAGGTCGCATCCGTTGAGTGCGGCCATGCACATGCCGTATGCGGCGGTGGCACCGATCGACGGTGCACCGCGGGTCGTCATGTTCCTTATGGCCTCGGCGATGTCCAGGTGGTCGTCGAAATCCACGATCACTATGCGTGCGGGCAGTTGCCTCTGATCTATCATGCGGACCCTGCCGTCCTCGAACCAGACCGCTCTGATCTCACATTCCCTGCCATCGATCGTTGCCTTCATTTCAGCACCGTCGGCCGTATCCCCCTGTTATAATAAAATGTGGTGCAGGTCGCGGGGTCGCAAACTGCTTCCGTTTTTCCGAAGCATCTGCGGTCGGAGGGGGGATACAGATATAACTCCGGCCCGGACTGGATGACCGATTGAATTGAACGACGGTCCGATTACCGATTTCGACATGTACTACACCAAGAACGGGATCATCCAGGTATCCAACGAGGTCAGGAGGCGCATCCTGATCGAGTTGCACGACAAGAAGCTGTCCCTGACGGACCTGTCGCACATCACCGGCAAGGCGCAGTCCACCCTGTCCGTCCACCTGGACAAGATGGTGTCGGAGGGGCTCATAACATCCCATGACGATCCGGATGACAACCGCCGCAAGGTGTACTCGCTGGTATCGGTGAGGCTCGCACATTCGAAGCCCCCGTCCGACGAATCCATCGACCTCGCGTTCAGGATGCTCTCCGAGGTGGCACAGGATCCGGAGGGTGTGTGCCGCATGCTGCCCCGGTTCATCTTCCTCGGTTTCGATGGGATGGGCCTGTCAGCAGGCCCCATGGCGAGCATCCTGGGCAGGCTGCACGCGATGGCCCTCAACGGAAGCCTCTCCGGTGAGACGCTCGAGGACACGGTGGCGAACGCCCGCGACTACTACCGCAGGATGGGGATCACCGATGCCAGCGTGTTCTCGCTCAAGCCCCTGACCGTGATAATCAAGGACGATATGCCGTTCACAGAGGGTTCCGAGCTGGCACTTGGCAGCTATGCGGCGGGTTTCTTCTCCAAGGTCCTGGAGGACTACTCCGGCAGGGAGTACGAGGTGGTGAGCAGCGAGGTCTTCGGCACCGACCACAACTACTACCGCTTCATCCTGGAGCCGGTGAGGTCCGAGGGTCAGTAACGTGGCTCGAACGTGAGCAGGGCCCCGTTGCCGAGCACCTCGCAGTCGCGGAGCTCCAGCCTCAGGCCCCCCTCCGAGACCCATCCGTCGCCATCGCAGGGCGTGGGTGCATCGGAGCCCCCTATCACGAGTCCCCCGACGAAGACGCTGTAGCGGTCGACCAGGCGGGCCTCGAAGAACGATGCGATGGTCCTGCCCCCACCCTCGACGAGGACGTTCTCGATACCGAAGTCCGCGAGCTCCTCCAGGACGGCCTCGAGGTCGATCCTGCCGTGTCCCGCACGGATGATCTCCTCGCAGTCCCACTCCCTGTCGCAGTCCTCCAGCGTGACCATGACCGTGGGTGCCCTCTCGTCCAGAACCTGGGCCTCGTCCGGGGTCCTCCCGTGGGGGTCCAGGACGATGCGTATCGGGTTGGTGTCGTAGTCCCCGTCCTTCGATGTCAGGTGCGGGTCGTCCGCCAGGACGGTCCCCACCCCGACGAGGATCGCGTCGTACTTCTTCCTGATGGTCTTGACGCGCGTCTTGTCCTCGTCGGAGGATATCCTGATCTGGGTGCGGTCCGCACCCGCGATCTTCCCGTCGGCGGACATCGCGCAGTTAACGTGGATGAATGGCCTCATTGCTCTCACCTGGTGTGACTGTGAACCTGTAGACGTTCTCCCTCCTCTCGACCCCGAACTTCACATCCAGGAACGACTCCAGGGTGTCCATCTGGCTCAGGAGGTGCTTGCTGATCCTCGAGACGGTGAACCCGCTCCTGCCGACGGCCATGGCCATGTACGGGAGGAGCTGGTCGGCGGTGTGGACGTCCATCGTCGCACCGCTGGTCATCTCCCTGAGGAGGTCGTTGGCGGCATCCTCCCCGGCCTTGTCGGCCGGATGCCCGCGGGAGGTCAGCGCGTTGCTGCCCAGCATGCCGTTCTCGAACTCCGCCACAAGGACCACGCCGGCCCCACGTGAGTCGCCGTCGGTCCTCTGGACGTCGAACTCGACGTCCGCCACGGGTGCGAGGGTGTCGCTGCAGCTCCTGATGATGTCCTTCGTTATCCACTCCGGGAGCCTCTGGCTGAAGCACACCCCCTTGATCCCGATCAGCTCGCCGAGGTCGTCCACGTCGAGGGGCTGTATCTCGCCTATGGGGTCGAGGGTGGCCATGACGCGGCCGCCGCCCTGGGGGTAGAACCCGCGCTCTATGATCCTTGCGTCGGCGTGTATGCCCATCTTGTCCATCAGGGGGAAGAGGAGCTGCTGGTACGAGTCGATGGGCGGGGCCCACATGACGTTGGTCCCCCCGCTTATGTCCACGGTCAGCCTCTTCCTGTGGTTCCTCGCGGCCAGCAGCATGGCCTGAAGGACGAGGCTGATGCTGCCCGCGGTGCCGATGTTCATCTGGATGTCGTACACCTGCTCCGATCCAGGTTCGAAAAGGAGTTCACGGGAACCTATCGTGTTCCCGGTGACCTGCGATCCCGCCATCTCCGCCACCGCGTTCACAGCGGCGCAGTGCTGTTTGGAGAGCCCGTTGGTCGGTCTGTTCTCCCTGATGCGGGTGAGGCGGGTCGTGATGCCGGTGACCGTGGCCATGGCAACGGATGTGCGGACCATCTGTCCTCCCCCCTCGCCCCTTGAACCATCTATCTCCAGCATATCCATGCGACCGCATAGGTGTTCGAGGTAAAAAACACTTTAGAGTGCACGACGTGGATGGTAGGGGGTGTAGAAGTGCGACTGCCGGGATTCGAACCCGGGTCAGAGGCTTGGGAAGCCCCCGTCCTAACCGCTGGACTACAATCGCAGTGCTCCGACATGGTGGTGCAGATATTTTAACCCATTGAGGGCGGAGGGGCGCGGAGGTATGCATCTTTTTATAGGTAGGCACCGTTAGAGGGCCCAAGGACCCGTGGTCTAGGGGTTATGACGTCGCCCTTACAAGGCGAAGGTCGCTGGTTCAAATCCGGCCGGGTCCACCATGCTTCTCCAACACCGTCTACGACCATGTCGGCCGTTTCCCGCAATACGATTAAATATCCATTAATGATGTGGGGTGTCTGCGGACTCGTGGTCTAGGGGTTATGACGTCGCCTTCACACGGCGAAGCTCGCCGGTTCAAATCCGGCCGGGTCCACCATTCTCACATTCTCATCGCGGTGCACCCTGTGCGTCCGCAAACGCTTAACTGGGCACCGTGCATACACGTCACCATCATGGCAGAGATTACCGATTTGCAGACAACCGAAGAGGGACGTCAGTACGAGAAGGACATCATGATGGTCCTCCAGGCGGAGAAGAAGGACTACCCGAGTTACTTCGGTGGAATGAAGGTCGCCTCCGGTGTCGAGTTCCCCGTATGGAGCCCCATAGACGAGTCGATAAGGTTCGGCATCTTCCAGGAGCCCGAGGAGGGCATAATGGTCGAGGCCGTCTCTGCAGCCGTGAAGGCACAGAGGGAATGGGCGGCCACCCCCGTCGAGGAGAGGGTCAAGTGCTTCGAGATGGTCCTGAAGGTGCTCGTCGCCCGCAGGTCGTTCTACGCCGCGGCGGTCACCGTGAGCTCCGGCATGGTACGCGAGGACGCCTACGCGGAGGTCGACCGTCTCATCGAGGTCATCGAGGGTGCGCTGTCCGATGCGGCCGGGATGGGGAGGAAGAGGCCGGTCGGCGTGTGGGCGATCCTGTCCGCGCACAACTCCCCCTTCGCATCCCCCGTCGGGCATGCGGTCTGCGCGATGATCGCCGGCAACACGGTCATCATGAACCCGTCCAAGTACTGCCCCGTGCCCGTGTACATGTTCTACGACCTCTGCGAGAAGTACGGTCTCCCCGGAGGTGTGCTCAACCTGGTGGTGGACCGCAAGGACTCCTCCACCGAGGAGCTCGCCAACGACATGCGTGTGACCGGGATAGTGGCGTCCGGGTCCGGGGAGAGGCTCGAGGACCTCATGTTCCTCCAGGTGGACGACGAGCTCAGCTTCATCAACGAGATCAAGGGGATGAACCCCGCACTCGTCTACAGGCCGTCCGACATGAAGGCGGCCGTACGTGACATCATCTCGTCCGCGTTCGCGTACAGCGGGCAGCGCATCCACTCTTGCTCCAAGGTCATCATCACCCAGGACGACCAGAAGAAGTTCATGGAGGTCCTGTCCGAGTACATGAAGGACCTCGTGATCGGGGACCCCGTCGACGACACCACGTTCTCCGGACCCCTCATCAGCGAGAAGGCCGGCAAGAGGTTCGCGGAACTGGCGATGGAGAACCTCCCGTACACGGTCGCCAAGGCGGCTCCCGTGCTGGACGCCCCCGGCAGGAACTACGTCTCCCCCATCGTCGTGTCCGGTCTTGATGACGAGAACGACCTGAACTACATGGATTCGGGGCTGCCCATCCTCAACGTGAAGGTCGTTCCCACGCTCGACGACGCCTTCGACGAGATCCAGGACACGGAGTGCGGACAGTCCGCCGGACTGTTCACCAAGGACCCCAGGGTCGTGGAGCGTTTCAACGACGAGGTGGACGTCCCCCAGAGGTACGTCAACACCAGCAGCCGCGGTCTGCACGTGGCGGATTCCGCCGTGCTGTCGAACTTCCTCGCTTGAGGTCACACGAGCCTCAGGTTCCTGGCGGTGCCCCTGACGGCATCCGTCAGGGACCTGAGCTCATCCTTCTTGAACGAGCGGATCCCCGCTCCGGAGTCCATGCGCCTGAGCACCATGTCCCTGCATCCGTGCGCGGCCTCCGCCAGGGCCCTGAGGGACTCCGGCGTGAAGATGTCCGGGACCAGGTCCACCGAGATCGAGAAATCGTAGTTGTAGCGTCTCATGAGGTCCATGCATCCGTGCAGTCCCTCCGCCATCGGCCCCCTCACCGTGAACATGACGGAATCCACGTAACCCGAGCCCACCAGGTCGTCCAAGGGACCAGGCGATACGCCGTCGGTGACCAGTATGCATTCCAGTGTGCGGGGTTTGATGTCGGATATGAGCCTGTGTATCCCGGGGATCGATTCCGGTGCATGGTCGTCCGAGACGATAGCGAACGCATCGAGGGAGTCCCTGTCCGAACGGAGGGTGTTGGCGACCTCTATGCTGCTCTCGCCCGGACCGTCCCCGTCGGCCAGGTGGACCACGGACAGGTACATCCCGGGGATAATCACCGTGTTGATCCTGTTGAACCTGGTGATTATCATGGTGCCTCCGCGTGTGCCGCACCCATGGAGCGGGACACACGGTCGATGACCACGCACGAGTCCCTGTCGAGGTCGTCGAGGATCACGAGGGATGCGTGGTTCACGATGGACACGGTACCCATCGCGAGGGCGTACTCCCCGGACCATGCCCTGGTCACCACGGGGTGGTCGGCCTCGGGGATCCTGGTTGCGAGGCGGTGGAGGTCGGTGTTCCGTTCCAGGCACTGCTTCATGTTGGTCGCGGCCGGGTCCAGTGCGACACCCACGCCCGCTCCGGAGGCCTCGGCGGACAGGTCCATGAGCTCCTCCATCGAGTCGCTCCTCACGACGACCGGACAACCGAGCATCCCCGCCGTCATCATACCGTCCCCCGGGGACGAACCCATGGTGATCAGGGGTCTCCTGTCCCCGAGCTGGCCCGCGGCCATCAGGATGGCCGCCGGATCGTCGGAATCGAGGATCAGGCCCCCGGACCACAGCGATGCCACGATGGCAACGGTCTCCGCGAACGCATCGGGCGATCCGCTGTCGTTCCTGATGCAGACCGCATCGAAGGACTCCAGTCCCGATGTCCTGTCGATGATGTTCCCCATGCGCACCGCCACGGATCCCGTGTCGAGTATGTCCGTCACCGAGAGTGCGATGGTGGGGCGTCCGCCCCCGCCGATGCACGTGCCTCCGATCTCCAGTTCCCCGCTCATGGTATCACAGGTCCGCCAGCTCCTCCCCGTACACACGGGCCATGTCGGCCGCCCCCGGCCCCCTCATGACGAGGATGTCCGCCCCCGCCATCATCGCGGTGAGTGCGGCGGTCCCCTCCCACATGGACAGGGTCCTGACGGGGTCCCCGGCACCGTCCATCGATAGGACGCGGTCCCAGATGGGGGTCGTGTCGACCATGACGGGATGTCCGGAACCGGGTTCGGATGCCAGCCCCGCCCTCCTGTAGTCCGACATCCCCGAGGTCCCGCCGGCGACGTCGTCGACGCTCATCAGGACGACCGTGTCTCCGCA
Source organism: Candidatus Methanomethylophilaceae archaeon (assembly GCA_017461225.1). Classification (GTDB taxonomy): domain Archaea; phylum Thermoplasmatota; class Thermoplasmata; order Methanomassiliicoccales; family Methanomethylophilaceae; genus Methanoprimaticola. The sequence continues at coordinate 29,257 of JAFTYV010000021.1, read as the reverse complement.
CGCACCCGTACAGGAACGGATCGCCTCGTCGCAGGACCGGCACACCGTGGCGACGACGTGCTCGCCGCACGGGCGACCGTCCATGTCCCCGCGTGGGACGAGGATCAGGATGGAATCGCGGATGCGGTCCGCCACGGCGGCGACCAGCTCGGGGTCCCCGTCCACGGCCACCGGGAGGTTGGTGCGTGAGCATATCCTGTCTATCACCGCGGGGTCCCCGTCGTAGCCGGGTGGGACCCTCACGTAGATCCCGTCCGCACCGATCTCCCTCCACATCACGGACCATTCCTCCGGGTCGTCCTGACGTCCGGAGAACAGCTGGTCGCCGAGACCGTGGAGGGTGTCGCCCGAGAGCGGGACCTCCCCGAACACGAGGGGTCTCCTGCGTCTCGCGCCGTCCAGGTCCAGGAAGGGTGCGCTGCACGCACCCCCGGCTGCGAAATCCCCCTTGCCCAGGCGGATCTCCCTCAGTACCGTGCCCGACGGTTCGGATGTCTTGGGGAGGCGCATGTTATCAGTTGAGTCTGGAGAACTCCTTGACCGTGAACACGCCGTTCAGCCCGTCGAGCATGCCGGGCAGGGCGTTCCTGATCTCGTCGAACCCCTTGTCGCTCTTCCCGATGTCCATGACGAGTTCCAGGTACATCGTCTCGTAGCAGACCTTCACCTTGCTGAAGACGGAGATGAGGTTGACGTTCCAATCCGCGATGACGCTCAGCGCCTGCGTTATGCTGCCGGGGCAGTCGGGGATCTCCATGCCGACCTGGACGAGGTTCGTGTCCTCCTTGAAGATCGTCAGGGAGATTATCCACGAGTCCGCATCCATCGTGATCAGGATGTTCTTCCCGTCGATGTCGGTGAGGATGTCCCCGTAGACCTCGCCTATGTCGAAGCAGCCGTCCTTGATGGTGGTGGGGTATCCGCGTCTGACCTCCACCTTCCCGTTGCTCACGGAGTTGCCCTTGAACAGCCTGCCTATCTCCGCGGGCTTGAAGTCGATCCTCTTGATCTTGGAGACCGACGGGTCGTCCTTCGCCTTCAGGCTGTCGAAGGACTCGAGGAGGAGGTCGACCTCCCCTGCGAAGTTCATGTCGGCCATGAGCTTCCACACGATGACGGTGTCGGATATCCCGTTGAGGGACACGGAGTTGAGGATGTTGATCTCCTTCTGCGCGAGGAACTTCGCCGCCTGTGCACTGGATCCCGGCACATCGTCCAGGTACATCGTGATGTGCGTGAGGGTGCGGTAGTTCTCCTGGGGGAACATGGAGAGGATGATCTCGTAGTCCTTGGGTCCCTGCTCGGGGTGCTTGAAAAGAGTGCTGTAGATGCATCCCTTGTCCACTAGACCCATGGTGTCGGACATCCAGTTGTCCACTTTGATCGACGAGCCGTTTACCTTGGCGAATTCCCAAATCTTCATCGGAGACCCTCTCCGTCCCCATCGGGGTAGTCTGAGATATAGGTTTCACTCGAACTGTTTCTTGGGTGACACCAGGGGCATGGTCCAGCACGGCTGCTCGACGGACGCGTACCCCATGTCCAGGGCCAGGTTGAGGAGGCTCCCGCCGTATCCGGAGTCGGACGCTATGCGGCGGACGGTGTCGCTGTCGGAACCCGACCTCCCCTCCATCCCCGACATGCGGAGGGCCTCGTCCATGAGGTCGGCGGCCTCCATGAGGAGCTCGCGTGCGCGGTTGAGCTTGGTGACGCGGTCGTCCATTTCAGATCCTCCTGGTTATGATGTAGCGTGCGGGACGTTCGGCATCCCCTCCAGCCGAGTACCCGCAGACGTCGCACACCCTGGTGAGCTCCACCGTGCCCCATTCGAGGGTCCTGTTGCGGACGGACCTCAGCGAGTTCCCGCAGACCGGGCACTCCCGACCGTTGCCGGACCTGTTGGTGCGCGCGTAGCGGATCTCCAGGTCGAACAGGCCCCTGTTGATCCCGATGCGCCTGATGCGGTCCCCGCTCACGCGGTACCCCTCGTCCATGCAGAGCAGTTCCGTCGACACGAGCCTGCACAGTTCGTCCTGGGAGCGGATGTGCGGTGTGCGGACGAGGACGTTCTCTATCGCCTTGACTATCTCCTGTTCGCGGGGGATGCGGTACGCCATCGCCACCCACATGGACGTACAGGTATATCACACTCGGACCCAACCATTATAGGGCGGCAAGGGTTCCACATGGTCGTGCGGGGGTAGCCGAGCTGGCCAAAGGCGCGGGACTTAAGATCCCGTTCTTAGTGATCCAGGGGTTCGAATCCCCTTCCCCGCACCTTCCGTAATGTTCACGATTGTCTAGTATCGGACTTCCGAGGGACATGCATATATAATTCCACGACATCGATAAAATCATGGCAAGCGAATTCAAGGTTCAGCTCCTGGAGACCTTCGCGGCGCTCATCACCGCGGCGTTCGGTCTCGTGGCGGCACTTGCATGGAACGACACCATCAAGGCCGCGATCAAGCTCGCGTTCCCCAACGACGGGGACCTCTGGGGTATGCTCGTGTACGCGGTCATCGTCACCGTCCTCGCGGTCGTCATGACCATGCTCATCTCCAAGTCCCTCAGCAAGGCCAAGGAGGCCCTGCACATCGAGCAGAACAAGGAGTGATCTCACTCCTCAAACCCTTTCACAAACTCCTTCCTCTTCTTCTGGTTCCTGTGTCCGACGTAGTTGATCATGTTGGCACCGGTGAGTTCGACGCTGGACGGTCCGGAGCGCACGTAGAACAGCTCCCCCTTGCCCTCCCTGAGGAACACGGGTTTCCTGCAGCGCCCGCAGTCCACCCTGAGGACGCTCCCCTCCTCGAAGTCCACGAGTCTGAACGAGATGTAGGGCAGGAACTCGTTGCCGATCGCGCTCGAGATCATGTTGGTGAAGTGGAGGTTGAGCTTGTCCCTGTTGTCGAAGCTGTACAGGTCGATGCCGCAGACGGCACCGTCGTCGGACACCCCGACCATGAGGGTCCCGCCGTCGGAGTTCAGGAACGCGACGATGGTCTTCAGGACGGCCTTCTCCATCCTCTTGTCGGTCTCCCCCGTCTGCAGGTTCGTGCGGAGGGTGGATTTGAACTCCAGGTTCTCGGACTCGCCCTTCGCGATGGTGTCGAGGATGTCCCTCCTCTCCCTGTCCTCGAGACCCAGCTTCCCGGAGTTGCCCTCGAGGAAGCTTCCGAGCGTCATCCTGAATATCCCCATCTTCCTGTCGTACCTGTATAGGATCGCGGTGATGAAAGCACCGATGTACACCATCAGCATGTCGTCCGCGAACAGGTCGGCCTCCATGGGGGCCAGACCCACCCAGGCCTTGGACACGTAGAACTGGACCATGGTCATCGTGGCGAACACCGCGATGGCGACGGCCATGGACATCCCCATCACGAGCCCGGGGTTCTCGTCGCGGGAGGTCCCCATGAGGATGAACACCGCGATCAGGCCCACCAGCTCGAGGTTGATGCCGGTGAGGACGGACGCCGCGACCTCTATGACGTCACCGCCCTCGATAACCCTCACGACCATCGCCACGATGGATGTGCACACCATCAGCAGCACGAGCGCCGGGGGGATGTGGATGAGGTCCCTGTCGATGAACATCGTGTACACCAGGGCGACCGCCACAGGGACCGTCATGACGAGGTCCCCCGCATTACCGGTGAGTATGCCCAATCCTATGGCCACGATAGTGACGGCGAGCGACAGGTAGTACATCCCCATCGTCCTGCCGTCCATGACCTTGCTCTCGCATCCGTCCTGTGCAGGGGGTTCCATGGGTATCAATCCCCGACCGGTCATAAAGTATTAACTGTGCGTGCGCAATTGTTTATATAAGGGTGGACATTCGACGCTCACGGAGTTATATTCTTGCCAGGTGAAATGAAGAAGAACAAGGTAGTGGTTTCCCAGAAACCCGCGCCCTCCTACGGAGGCGACAAAGGGAACGCCAAGAAGAACAGGCCCGCCAAGACGAAGGAGTCCACGAAGAGGCAGTCCATGCTCAACACGCACAAGATCAACCCGTTCAAGTACGATATGAACGAGATCCTCGATGCATCATCCATGGATCCCTCGAAGGCATCGTCGTTCCTCGCGTCTGTCATCGCGAAGGCGTCCCGTGTCTCCACGAAGGACGCTAAGGAGTTCGTCAGGACCTACCTTGATTCCGGTGACCTGACAAAGGAGGAGTTCGACAAGATCAGCAGGCTCCTCGACAGGTACAGCAAGTTCCGCTGAGGTGCACCGTTGCGTTCCGCCGAGATGCGTGAGGGCAGAGTTTTCGTGCTGACCCTGGAGGAGGGGGAGGTCCTCCATGAGTCGGTCGAGGCCTTCTGCAGGCGGAACGGGGTCTCGTACGCCACGGTGATCGCCGTGGGCGGCGCGGCCCCCGGATCGGAGTTCGTCGTCGGACCCACGGTACCCGTGGGTGACGAGATCGAACCGTTGACATTCACATTGGGAGATCCCCACGAGCTGACCGGGACCGGAACCGTGTTCCCCGACACGGACGGTGTCCCGGTGCTCCACATGCACGGATCCGTGGGGAGGGAGGGACGTTCGTCCACAGGTTGTTTCCGCAGGAACATGGTCGTGTGGCTCACCATGGAGGTCGTCGTCCGCGAGCTCGTCGGGTCGGGCCCCGTCAGGTCGGAGTCGGACCCGAGGATCCGTGCCAAACTGCTGGAGATCAGATGAGATGGCCACCGAGGAAGTGCTTCACAAGACCCTGAGGAACGCGGACGGGAAACCCTTCGCCAAGTACAAGGGCATAACCAACAACTTCGTCTTCGACGACTTCGAGTTGATCGTGGACGAGGTCCAGAACGACCGTGCCGGACACAGCAGGATGCGCGTCAGGGTGCCCATGAGGCTCGCGGCGTTCCCGGAGGACACGTACTCCAACAGGATCCGCGAGATCGCGCTCAGGGATCTGATCGCCAGGCGCTTCTGGGAATCCGCACGCACCCATGCCCGTTCGCCCATACCCAAGACCGATGGGGGCGAGGTGTACATCCCCCGTCCCGGACAGGAGGTCCTGGAGAGGGGCAGCGTGGTAATCACACCGTACTTCGTGGAGTGCAGGTTCACGGCGGACCTCCCGTCATCCGGCGGCAAGGTAAACGCCAACGCGACGGAGGAGCTCATCTTCGGACGTATCCGCAGGATAATCTACGAGTCGATGGTGTTCTCCGCATACAAGCAGTCGAAGCTCTACAACCACATCCACACCGTCGAGAACGCCCAGGCGATCAGGGACGCGCTCCCGTCGATGGGCCTGGTCGGGTTCATAGGTCTCGGAGCCGTCCTCCCGAGGAGGGACGACGACCTCGCACCCAAGGTGGATGCCGTACCGTTCTCCTGCGACGAGTCCCTGGTCGTGACCGTGGAGGTCCCCAACGGGGAACCCGTCAGGGGGATGGGTGTCAGGTGCGGCTTCACCGCACTCACGGGTCCGAGCAGGAACGGGAAGTCCTGTGTCGCGGATGCCCTCTTCGCCGGGATACACAACCACATCCCCGGAGACGGCAGGGAGTACGTGGTGTCGGTCCCGACTACATCGTACATCATAGGGGAGGGAGGACGTCCCGCCTGTTCTGTGGACATCTCCATGTTCGTGGGCTCCACTCCCGAGTTCCAGGACACGTCCCGTGCCCTCGGTCCGGTGATCTCATCGCCCATGTCCGAGCTGGTCTCCATATCCGAGGCGGTCGAGATGGGCTGCGGACTCCTGATACTCGACGAGGAGTTCTCCAATCCGTGTGTCCTCAGGAGGGGTTTCCTCGCCGTGGACGATGCGATAACGTCCGTCTCCGAGCTCGGTTCCGCGATGGCCGCCGAAGGCGTGTCCGTGGTGATGGTGACCGGTGACGAGTCCGCCATAAGGTCAGCGGACCACGTGGTCTCGGTCAAGGGGTTCACAGCATCCGGTGTCGATGTGGAGCGCGTGTCCCATGACGTGACGTTCGCCAGACCCGTGGACAGGTACCCGGTCTCCAAGGGCATCGTCTACGAGAAGGGCCGCAAGGACGTCAGCGTGACCGCGGCATCCATCCGCTGTGTGGAGATAGGCGAGTACAAGGTGGATGTCCCGGTGGCCGGGTTGTTCGACATGTCCCAGACACGCACGCTGGCGGATGCGCTGGTGCTGGCCCGCGAGATGATGGATGGTTCCAAGTCCATGATGGAGGTGTGCACCCTGGCAGTGGAGTCGGTCATGGGGGACGACCGCTCGGTGGAGAACGGGAACGGGATGCACCATGCCTACGTCAGGCCCATGGATGTGGCGGCGGTGCTGAACAGGCACCCGCAGATGCTCGCCATCCAGAAGAGGTGAGGTTCACCTCCTGTTGTTGCCGTAGCAGTCCTGCCAGTGGTCGAAGACCTTGTCCGCGTAGTTGTTGATATGGACCTGGTCCTGTTTGTTGTCGGGGACGATGAACCCTCTTATGGGGAACTCGGAGTCGCAGTAGGGGCACCTGACGTTGGGGCAGTTCTGACTGGCCTTGGGGCATGCCTTGCATGCGACCGCCCTCGACTGGAACAGGCTGAACTCGTGACCGCAAGTGGGGCAGAGGAATCTGCGTGCCGCGACCTTGAGATCGGGGTTGATGCCCGCCGCCCTCTCCTCGGGTGTGATCCACATGGGCGCACGGGGGGACACGGGCTTGCTGTACAGCGGCTGGTCGTCGTAGGATGCCATGGCTCACAACCCCTTCGAGGCTTTGACAACGGCCCTGAGCTTCTCGTCGTCGCTGCACTGCTCTATGAACGTGCCGGTGACTATGATGTCGGCACCGGCCAGCCTGGCGGCCTCGGCAGCCTCGGGCGTCCTGATGCCGCCTCCAACTATGAGCGGGATGCTGATGGCCCTCTTGACCGCGGAGATCATCTCGACGGGGACGGGTCTGTCCGCTCCGGAACCGGCCTCCAGGTAGAACAGGGACATCCCGTACATCTCACAGGCGAGTGCGTATGCGACCGCCTTGTCGATCTCGTCGCGTTTGACCAGTTTCGCCTTGCCGACCTCCCCGACCTTCATGCCGGGTTCGATGATGAGGTATCCCATGGGGATGGTCTCGATTCCGAGCTTCTTGATGATGGGGGCGGCGTAGACCTGTGCCCCGATGACGTTGACAAGGTCCGTGCTGTTCATCATGCTCATGAAGAGCAGCGCATCCACATCGGGCGATATGGAATCGGGTCCACCGGGGAAGATGATGGTGGGGAGTCCGGCCATCTCCCTTATGGCGATGGCAGTCTCGCTGATGTTCTGCGGGTTGACGCCTGTGGATCCGCCGATGAGGATCGCATCCGTACCGGCGGCCTTCATCCTGAGCGCCATCTCCCCTGCGACTTGTCCAGACTGTTTGTCGGGGTCCAGAAGTGCCAGATGCATGGTCCCGTTGGAAATCTTATCGAGAATGTACTCCTTGACTGTCATGTCGTATCACGCCGGTTCGGACCGGCCCGGGAGACCGCATCCGTCAGTGTCTGGGCGACACAGGGTGTACCAATGTGAGTTCAATATAAAAAGATGGCCACAGGAGGTTCTCCCGTGGTCATCTCCTGAGGATGTGGTAGTGCCTCGACAGGGAGCCGTGGACCTTCTGGAGATACAGGTTCTCCAGCACCAGGTCCTCGAAATCCACCCTGTGCGGCAGGACGACGCCCGCCCTCCCGGTCCCGGAGAGCACCTTGGGGATGGCCTTGCCCGCACGCATGTAGATGTGGTCGATGTCCTCGCCGCCGGTCTTCGTGGACCTTCCGTATGGGGGATCGGTGCACACGGCATCGATCTCCGAGAACCTGTCCCCTATGTCCCCTATGTCGAGGACCTCGAAGTCCGCCAGCTCCAGGCCGTAGAACTCCATGTTCTCCTGGCACCCGATCACCATCTCCTCGTCGAAGTCGGATGCGATAGCCCTCATCCCCATCTCCGCGGCCTCTATGACGATACCGCCGGTCCCGCAGAACGGGTCCAGCACGGTCCCCCCGCGTCTGACCCCCGTCAGGTTGATCAGCGCCCTGGCGTACTTGGGGTGCAGGGAGATGGGTGAGAAGAACGGCCTCTCGCCGACCTTCCTCTTCTCGAGGAGGTCCGTGTCCGTGACCCTCTGTTCGATGTACAGGTGCACCCTGTCGCACATCTGCATGCGGACGACGGTGTCGGGTTCCTTCAGGTTGACGTCGTTGTTGCGTGAGAGGATGGCCCCTATGTCGCGTATCAGCTTCTGGGAGTCCACATCCCTCATCATCCCCTCGAACCTCTTGGCGCGGATGGCGAACGTGCCCTCGGGGAGCACCACGTCCTCCAGACCGGAGATGTCGTCCGGCGTGTACGCCCCCAGGTACCTTCCCATGCTGTGGGTCAGGGATATGCGGTCGGCGATGGGGTCGAGGAACCTCTCGTCGAACGACGCGACCAGGTATCCGGGTCCGGTTGAGACGATGTCGAAACGGTCGGTCTCGGCTTCCAGGCATTTCACGGCTTCGGCCAGCGGCATGTCCTTGGACTCGCCGGACAGTTCGAAAAAGAATAGGGGGCTCACGCCCCCGGTTAGAGTTTCAGTCCTTAATACCATCTTCGGTTACCATGAAGACGGCCTCTCCCTCGGGCAGGTTGGGGGAGTCGATGAGTCTCGCGATCCTCTTGCCCGCCTTCCCCTTCCTGAGGTAGATGCGGAACGTGGCGGTGTGACCGACGATGTGTCCTCCGATGGGTCTCGTGGGGTCCCCGAAGAACGCATCGGGTTTGGCCGCGACCTGGTTGGTGACGGCGATCACCGCGTTGTTCACCGTGGCGAAGTTCAGCAGGTCGTGCATGTGGCGGTTGAGGATCTGCTGCCTCTCCGCGAGTGCACCCCTTCCGACGTACTCCGCCCTGAAGTGCGATGTGAGCGAATCCACTATGAGGAGCCTGACCTTCGTGTTCTGGGCGAGCTCCATGGCCTTGTCCACCAGGAGCACCTGGTGCTGGGAGTTGAACGCCCTGGCGACATGGATCCTCCTGAGGGTCTCCTCGGGGTCCACGCCGAGGTACGTGGCCATCTGGATGATCCTCTCCGGTCTGAACGTGTTCTCCGTGTCGATGATGATGACGTCCGAATCCAGTCCGCCCATCTCCTCGGGCAGTGTGGCGTTGACCGCCAGCTGGAAGCACACCTGTGTCTTGCAGCTGCCGAACTCTCCGAAGAACTCTATGATGGACTGGCTCTCCAGTCCCCCCGCGAGCAGTTCGTCGAACGCCTTCGATCCGGTCGTGAGCTTCGTCACGGCCTTGCGTCTCTCAAGGATGTCCTCTCCTGTTTCGAAACCACCGATGTCCGCACAAAGCTTGGCACCCTCGATGATGTCCATTGCCTTCTTCTCACCGATCTCGCACTGTTCCGCGAGTTCCTTCGGGGAAGCAACTGCAATGGCCATCAACTCTGTATATCCTGCTTCACGGAGTTTCTCTGATATGGCTGGTCCTACTCCTGGTATGTCTTCTAGGGTTTTTGTGACCATTGGGATTCCTCCGCACAGTCATCCGACGGACCGTATTTAACCCGATTCCGGGGGTCGCCGAAAGTACCGAAAGTGGGCTCACTTCCTGTCCAGGGGTATGGCGCGGTCGTACTCCTCCATGAACCTCCTGACCGGTGCCAATGCGGGTCTGAACTCGAAGTGGGCGTCGTAGTAGGTCAGGACGAAGGATGTGATGTACCCGGTCGTGAGCGCGGAGATGATCGTCCCCACACCTATCCCGGCCAGCTCGCCGATGAACAGCGCGCAGATCAGGAGCGATGTGCTTATGCAGATGATGTCGAAGACGGTCTTGACGACCTTGAAGGGTCTCCCGAACTTCTGCACGTAGTCGCGGAGGAACGTGTCCGCCGCCAGGACGGGCAGGTTGCACCTCATGAGGAACCCTATGCCCAGGGACAGGATGCCCATGGACACGATGAAGTACCCCACGCGGAGCGGGAACGCGTCGGGGAGCAGCGCGACGATGGGTTCCTCCAGGTTGATCAGCGACCCGAAGAGGACCACGACACCGAGGGATGCGACGTAGCTCACCCTGAACTGTCTCAGGATGATCACGGCGAGGACCATGATGGCCGACTGGTAGATGATGTTCCATGTCCCGTAGGGGATGGACGGGATGCAGTTCTGGATCGCCAGCGGCACGGATGCGATGACGGTCACGCCGAATCCGCTCTCGAGGAAGATGCACACGGAGACGGATGTCAACAGGATCCCGAGGAGGAGTGCGAGCTCGCTCGGGAAAACACGCTTCATGGCCGTCGCGAAGCGTTAGTGTAAGTAAAAGTTTCGGAAATAGTTTGACCGGTGTGCCGTCCGCTCACTCGTAGCTTCCGCGCCCCATCCTCTCCAGGGCGGTCCTGATGCGCTCCACGGGTTCCGTGACGGTCATCCTGATGTAACCCTCGGCACTGTCGCCGAACCCGGATCCCGGTGTCACTATGACGCCGAGGTCCGCCATCCTCTCCGTGAACTCGAAGGAGGACATCCCGCAGTCGAACCAGACGTAGAACGTCCCCTTCGGCATCCTGACATCGAACCCGAGCTCCCTGAGCCCCTCGACGAGGACCCTCCTCCTCTCGGAGTAGACCCCCATGTTGTCCACGATGGCCTGCGGGGGCCTGCCGTCCTCCCCGTACATCCCGAGGGCCGCGATCCCCGCCTTCTGCACGAAGATGGGTGCGCCCGAATCGGTCTGGCCCTTGCACTTCCTGAGTCCGGCGACGAGGTCCGGGTGCCCGACGGCGTAGCCGAGCCTGTAACCCGTCATGTTGAACGTCTTGGAGAAGGAGCCGAACTCTATGCAGTCCGGTCCCGCCTCGAGGGCGGACGGCGCCCGGTACCCGTCGTAGCACATCTCGGAGTAGGCGTTGTCGTAGCACATGATGGTGCCGTTATCCCTGCACCAGTCCTGGACCCTCCGGAGGTACCCCGCGTCGCATGTCGCACCCGTGGGGTTGTTGGGGTAGTTCAGGTAGAGCATCCTGGCGCCCTGCGGGCACTCGTCCACGTCGAGTAGCCAGTCCCTCTCGGGTCTGAGGGGGACCCTGACGCATTCGGCCCCGGTGAACGCGGCGGCCGCCCCCGAGTAGACGGGGTATCCGGGGGACGGTGCGATGATCGTCTCACCGGGGTCGACGAACGCCTGCGCGATGTTGAAGACGGCCTCCTTGGACCCGATCGTGATGCACACCTGGGTGTCCGGGTCGACGTCGACGCCGAACCTCCTCCGGTACCAGTCCGCCACCGCGATGCGCAGGTCCCTCTCGCCCGCGGATGTGGAGTACTTCTGGTTCTCGCCGACCGCGGCCTGTCTGCACATCTCCTCCACGATGCACGGCGGGGTGCAGAGGTCGGGGTCCCCGATGCCGAAATCGATCATGTCCCAGCCCCTCGCCCTCCTCTCGGCGAACATAGGCGCCAGCCTGGCGTAGAGGTACGGCGGGATCCGCCTCAGCCTGTCCGCCTGCTCGTAACCTGTCATGTGTCCCACGCCACCGTCACGCGAGTCTCTCGGGGATGATCTGGTGTCTCCACAGCTCCTCGATCTCCTCCGCCTCGCGGACCAGTTCCGCCTTGCCCTCGTTCACGAGGACCTCCCTGCAGAGGGGCCTGGAGTTGTAGTTGCTGGACATGGAGAACCCGTACGCCCCGGCGTTGTACACGGCGACGATGTCCCCCTCCTCGGGGTCCGGCAGTACGCGGTCGTGCGCGAGGTAGTCGCCCGACTCGCATATGGGCCCGACGACGTCGTACTTGGCGGTGCAGGCCTTGCCGAACTTGTTGGCGAGGGCCACGTGGTGGTAGGAGTCGTACATCGCCGGCCTGATGAGGGTGTTGAACCCCGCGTCGCAGCCGACGTACCTCTTGGTGCCGGCATCCTTCACGTCGTTCACGCCGGTGAGCAGGACGACCGCGTCGCAGACTATGTACCTGCCCGGTTCGAGGACGATGGTGCGGATGTCCGTCTCCTCCATGATCATGTCGGTGAGGTTCATCGCGAGTTCCTCGACCTCCATCTCCTGCTCCTGGGGCCTGTAGGGGACGCCGATGCCGCCGCCCATGTCGATGAACTCCAGCTCGATCCCGATGTCCCTTATGCGGTTGACCAGGTCGATGAGGACCTCCATCATGTCCATGAAGGGCTCCACGGTCTGTCCGCCGGATCCGATGTGGGCATGGATGCCCCTTATGTCGAAGCCGAGGTCGCGTGCACGTGCGTAGGTCTCCACGACCCTGTCGAGGGGTATCCCGAACTTGGACCCCTTGGATCCGGTGATGACCTTGTCGCTGTGGCCGGAGCCGACGCCGGGGGTGATGCGGAACGACACGGGGTGTCCGGGGGCGATCCTGGCGAGGCGCTCCATCTCGGACCCCGAGTCGAGGTTGATCATGACGCCCAGCTCCGCGACCTCCCTGAGCTCGCGGTCGCTGACGTTGACACCGGTGTACATGATCCTGTCCGGGGTGAACCCGGCCCTCAGGCAGGTCCTGACCTCGCCGATGGAGACGGCGTCGATGCCGGAACCCTCCTGCTCGAGGATCCTGAGGAGGGCGAGGTTGGTGTTGGCCTTGCAGGCGTAGTGGATCCTGGTGTCCATGAACCTGGAGAACGCGTTGTACACGTTCCTGTAGTTCTCCCTGACCCTGGCCTCATCGATGACGTACACGGGTGTGCCGAACTCGTTGGCGATGTCCACGGCGGATGCGCCGCCTATGTACATCGTCCCGCCCCTGTTCTCGAAGTCCCTCATCACTGGGCCCCGCTCCCGATGTACTTGTCGTGGAGTATCCTGACGACGTCCACGACCTTGCTCATGGGGACCACGAAGTTGAGGGACACGTCCGAGGCGCCCTCGGAGATCATCTCCACATTGGCGCCCGCGTCCTTCACGGCGGAGAATATGTCGCCGGACACGCCGCACTTGTCGAGGAGGTCGTCCCCGACGGCGCATATGAGCGCGACGTCGTTCTTCACGTCGATCCTCTCGATGTCGCCGCCGTTGAGGCCGTTGAGCTGCCTCAGGGTGAGCTTGACGTCGTTGTTGTGGACGAGGAACGCCACGGTGCTGAGGGACGTGGAGATGGAGTAGATGATGACGTCGATCTCCGCGATCGCGTTGATGATCCTGGCGACCATCGCGGGCCTGTACGCGATCTCCGCGGAGGAGATCGTGATGATGGACAGGTCGGTCTTGGCCGCGACGCTCCTGAGGAGCTCGTTCTTGGACCTCCTGAGGTGGTGGATCAGCGTTCCGGGCTCCTCAGGTCTGAAGGAGTTCCTGACCTTCAGGGGGATGTGCTTGAGCCTGACGGGCTCGATGGTCCTGGGGTGCAGGACCTTGGCACCGAAGTAGGCCAGCTCCGCCGCCTCCCCGAAGTTCATCTCGTCGATCTTGATGGCGCCCTTGACCATCCTGGGGTCGGCGGACATGAAACCGTCGACATCGGTCCAGATCTCCAGCACGTCGGCGTCGATGGCGTTGGCCACGACAGCCGCGGAGTAGTCCGAACCGCCCCTTCCGAACGTGAGGGGCTTCCCCTCGTGGTTGGCACCGTAGAATCCGGTGACGATGGGTATGCATCCCATGGCGAGGAGGGGCTTCACCCTCATGGTCATCCCGGACGCGGTCTTCACGAGGTCGGCGGAACCGGCCTGGGGGTGTCCCTCGGCGCATATGCCCGCCGCCTCGGAGGTGATCGCCTCCGACCTGTACCCCATGCCCCTGAGGACGTGGGCGAGCATGAGCGACGAGAAGCGCTCGCCCTGGGAGGTGACGTTGTCCTTGTAGAGGGGATCCTCCCTGTCGGAGAGGACGGCCTCCCTGAAGGCCACGAGCCTCTCGTCGAACTCGGCCCTGAACTCATCCATGGCCTCGCCCTCGAAGAGCTGTCCGGCCTCGATGAGGTGCTTGTTGGCGAACTGCTCGACCACGCCGTCGATGTCGGTGACGGGGTTCTCCGCCAATCCGACGAGGTAGTTGGTTATTCCAGACATAGCGGACACGACGACGACCTTCTCGCCCTCCGTGTTCGCAACGATGTTCGCGACCCTGGTGAGGGCCTCGGCGGAACCGACGCTGGTCCCGCCGAACTTCATTACAGTGATCATTGTAAGGATCTCCTATTAGTTGTGGGTGTGTCAGATCCCCAGGTCCCTGAGGATGGGGTCCAGTATCGCCCTGCCGTTCTCGGACAGGGGTGTGAGGGGCAGTCTCGGCGAACCGTTGCCGTACCCCATCGTCCCCATGACGTACTTGATCGGGATGGGGTTGGATTCGCAGAACAGAGCACCGAAGAGGGGCAGGAGCTTGTTGTGGATGTTCTTCGCGATCTCGAAGTTGTCCGACTGGGCGTTGTTGACCATCTCGGACACGAGTCCGGGGCAGCAGTTGGACGTCACGGAGATCACGCCGTCGGCACCCATGCTCATCAGGGCGAGCGTGATGCTGTCGTCCCCGCTGAGGACCTCGAAGCCCTCCGGTCTCCTGGCGATGATGTTCTGGATCTGGGACATGTTGCCGCTGGCCTCCTTGACGCCGACGATCCCCTCCAGCTCCGCGAGGCGGAGCATGGTGTCCACGGTGATGTTCGACCCGGTCCTGCCGGGGATGTTGTAGACTATGATGGGCACGTCCACCGCCTCCTCGATGGCGACGTAGTGCTGGTAGATGCCCTCCTGGGTGGGCTTGACGTAGTAGGGTGAGATGGAGAGTATGCCGTCCGCCCCGAGGTCCTCGGCCTTCTTGCTGAGCATCACGGCCTCGGAGGTGCAGTTGCTCCCCGCTCCCGCGAGGACCTTGGCCTTCTTCGCCTCGTCCACGACGATGCTGATCACACGGATGTGCTCCTCGTGGCTGAGCATGGCCGACTCCCCCGTGGATCCGCACGGGATGAGGGTGTTGACCCCGTTCTCCTCCTGGAACCTGACGAGTCTCCTGAGAGCCTCCTCGTCCACGGATCCATCCCTGTCGAAGGGTGTGATGATAGCCGTACCTGTACCTGCAAACATTCTCTCAGGCCTCCCCGAAATGCTCCTTCAGTATGAGGCGGGTACGGGTGCTCAGGATGTTGTCGTAACGCCTGACGCGCTCTATGATGTCGTTGAGGTGCTGTGATGACTCCACGTCCACGATAGCGATGATGTCCTGGTCTCCCGTGACCTCGAACACCTCCGTCACACCGTCGTAGCTGGCGAGCTCCCTGGCGATGCCCTGCGTGTCGGTGTTGACGTCGATCCTGATCTCCACGAGCGCCTTGACGTTCCTGGAACTCGTCTTGATGGTGAAACCACGGATGATGCCCTCCTCGACCATCCTGTGGACCCTGCTGCGCACGGTGCCCTCGGAAACGCCGATCTGGCTCGCTATCTCCACGAAGGGACATCTTGAGTCCCTCTTCATTATCTCGACGATCTTTTTGTCAAGGTTGTCCATCATAGAATCACCCGCAGCATACTGCTTCTGATGGTCGGATTAGATAATCTAATTATATAAACTGTGGGATTTCGTTGAAGAGTCGCTGGAATCCTCAGTGTCAGAAGGTGAAAGAAAGGGGAAAGGGTTTGGGTTCTGCGGAATCCGCAGAACCGATCAGTCAGTGGTCTTGTCGGACTCCTTCTTCTTCCCGTCGCAGGGGCCCAGGAGGTCGATCTCGAGCCTGTTGTAGGGGATCTCGATGCCGTTGTCCTTGAAGAGCTTGAAGATGATCTCGCGGATCTGTCCGGCGTAGTGCGAGTTGTTGTCGAAGTCGTCCACGTAGCATGCGAGCCTGTACTCGATCCCAGAGTCCAGGAAGTTGGTCAGCCTGGTGGAGGGCATGGACCTGGTCCCGTCATTGATGACATGGGGATGCATGTTGGCTGCCCTGACCATGAGCTCCTTGACGAGGGAGAGGTCGGAGTCGTACGCCACGGACATGTAGACGTAGATCCTGGTGTCCTTGGACTCGCGGGTGAGGTTGACGATCATCGACGACGAGACCTTGTTGTTGGGCATGGTGATGATCTGGTCGTTGTCCCAGTTGTTGAACTCGGTGAACATCAGCTTGACCTTGCGGACAGTGTACACGTCGTTGTTGATCTTCACGAAGTCGCCCTTCTTGAACGGCCTCGTGGCGAGGAGGACGACCCCGCTGAAGAACTGGTTGAGGGTCTCCTGGGCACCCATGGTGATACCTAGGGATATGACCCCTGCGCTCACGAGTATGCCTGCGAGGTCCACGCCGAATGCGGCCAGGATTGCGGCGACCGACACCACGGTGATGAACAGCTTGCCGATCATCTTGAACAGGGGGATCAGGGACGTGTCCAGTCCGTCGACGTCCGTGTTCTCGTCTATGCCGTTGATGATCGTGGTCATTATGAAGAGGTAGAGCTGCCAGACGATTACGGCTCCGACCACGATGTAGAGGACCTTGGAGATGGTGGAGATCGTGGCGCACAGCTCGGGGCTCGCCCCCAGGATGACGACGCATTCGTTGATGGCCACGATGAACATGAGCAGGGTGATGGACTCCGTGAGGGCGACCTTCAGCTTGTCCTTCTCCTGCTGGGTCTTCCTGGCGCCTGCGAACCTCGTGAAGAGGGGGATGACGACGTAGGACACGACCGCGGTGGCGAGAATCCAGATGATGAGTGTCACGAGTGCGGTGAACCATGCCTCGTCGAACGGTTCACCGAGGGTGTTGGGGATCACCCCGAAGAACTTGTTGTACGAATCGTCGCTGGATAGGGACGACTCGATCACCGCCGTGACGTTCAGGGTGAACGTGACCTCCCTGGCGTCAGAGGCGTCGGTTATGTCCGTGACGACTATCCTCGTCGATGTGGGCACGGACTGGTTGTCCGCGTAGACATCCGTGGTGATCGTCAGGGTCACGGTGCATATGAAGTCCCCTCCGGATGCGGGGCCGACGAGGTTCCTGTCGGTGGTCGCCGCCGTCGTGGCGACACCGGAGCCGTCACCGATCACGGTCACGTTGATGTAGTCCTCGGTCTGGTTGATCAGGTACAGTGTGATGTCCTTGCTGCTGCCGTTCCCGACATCCGTCGAGAGGTACAGGTCGATGTTTCCGTCGGCGGATGCCTCTGTGCGCACATCGTATCCGGGGATGCTGATGCTCACGTCCGAGGACGAGAGTGCATCCCCCTCATCCACTGCCATGGGCACCAGCACGGTCGCCAGGACGATGATCGCGACAGCGGTCGCCATCTTCCTCATATCCATGGTGCGAGTAAGGGGCTATCGTATTATAACCTGAGTGGGATCGCGATACGATGGTTCCGTGGGTTTCTCTCGTGGGGTCCCTGGTGATCCTGACCGTCCTGATCTCCGCGTCGGTCCACGATGTCCGCACCAGGGAGGTGCCGGATGCGCACTGGGTGGTGTCCGGGGCCGCCGCCCTCGTCATGCTGGCGTCAGATCGGTCGTGCGGTGTCATGCCGGCATCCGCCCTGGTGGCCGCGGCGGCTCTGTTCCTGTTCTACATGCTCTCCCCGTACCTGGTGGGCATCAGGGCGGCCCCCGTCGTAGTCGCCGCATGCGTCCTGTCCGGATACGCAGTCCTCGAGGGCGATGCACGCGGGGCGGTCGTCACAGGCATGTTCGCACTGTGCATGCTCCTGTACCTCACGGGTATCCTGCACGGGGGTGCTGATGTGAAGGCGGTGTTCGTCCTGACGCTGGCGTTCCCGCTGTTCCCCGATCAAGCGGGTCTCCCGTCGGTCCTGCTGCTCAACCCGTCCCTCGTGATCCTGGTGGTCGCATCCGTCCTGACCATCGCATCCACCGTACGGGTTCTCGCGAGGAACATCGCCGACGGTCGCGTGTGCCCCGGCATGTTCTCGAACTACAGGGTCCCGTTGTCCGAGGCGAGGGGCATGTTCGCCTGGCCGGTGGAGGATGCCGTGGACGGCAGGGTGGTGCCGTGCCGCATGGGGGATGACACGGGGGCGGTGCTCGACAGGTTGGCCGACGCAGGCGCCACCTCGGTCCTGGTCACCCCCATGATCCCGTTCATGGTGCCGGTGACCGTCGCCACGGTGCTGGTCCTGGCCGCGACCCTCATCTTATGATGTCTATCCTGCGTCCGCACTGGCTGCACCTGTCCCCGTCGAGGGACACGACGTCCACCAGGTATCCGAGGCGTTCGATGAGGACGGTGCCGCAACCGGGGCAGACGGTGTCGTCCGCATCCTCGATCAGGGTGTTCCCGACGTAGACGTGCTCCAGTCCGCAGTCGATGCCTATCTGCCTGCAGCGTATCACGGATTCCACGGGTGTCCACTGGACGTCCATCATCTCGTTGTCCGGGTGGAACCTGGTGAAGTGCACCGGGACGCCGGGGGACAGCTCGTCGCGCACCCATGTGCAGAAATCGACGATCTCGTCATCGGAGTCGTTGTACCCGGGGATGACGAGGTACGTCAGCTCGAGGTGGACGCCCTCCTCCAGGATGATGCGTGCGGACTCCAGGACGTCGCGCAGGTGCGCTCCGCAGACCTTCATGTAGAACTCGTCGGTGAACCCCTTGATGTCCACGTTCATGGCCTCGGTCACCCTGCAGAGCTCCCTCAGCGGGGACTCGTTCACCAGTCCGTTGGTGATCAGGACGATGCGCAGGTCCGGATCGGCCTCCGCCACGTCCATGATGTACTCGAACCATATCACCGGTTCGTTGTACGTGAACGCCAGGGTGTCCTGCAGCTCCCTCCTGCAGAGGGCGACGAGCTCGTCAGGCCTCTCGTAGGTGGTCCTCTTCTTCCCGGAGGACAGCATGGATATGGCGTAGTTCTGGCAGTGCTTGCATGACATGTTGCAGCCTATCCCGCCGACGGAGAAGCAGCGGCCGCGGGGTCTGTAGTGGTACAGGGGCTTCTTCTCCACCGGGTCCACGCACAGGGACGAGACCTTCCCGTACGAGTACGCCACCAGTATGTCGTCGTCCGCCCTCCTGGCACCGCACCTGCCGTATCCGCCGTAGGGGATCATGCACCCGTGCGGACACAGTCCGCACACGTAGCCGCCGTCGACGCGCTCGTAGAACGCGGCCTCGGTGCGGTCCTCAGAATGCGCCATGTCCGATCCCCCTGCGCTCGCCGTCGTGGACCAGCTCCGCCCTGCCCGAGTCGTTCACGAGTCCGATGATGGAGAACTCCACCTCCGCATCGTAGACGCGTTCCAGTCCGTCGCGGTCGATGGTGAAGACCAGCTCGTACTCCCCGCCCCAGCCGAGGAGGATGTCCTCGACGGGGGTCCCGGAGACCTCGGCCATCTCGTCGACGTACGGTCCGCGGGGTATGAAGTCGAGCTCCACGTCCATGCCCACACCGGAGCATGCGCAGATCGTGCGGAGGGCCGTACCCAATCCGTCGGACAGGTCCATGCACGACGACACCGCACCGCAGGAGGCGAGGGCCATGCCCTCCGCCACACGCGGGACGGGGACGTACAGGCAGTCCCTGGCCTCGGGGGCGTCCACCCCGTGCTCCAGCGACAGGAACCCCGCCGCGGGTCCGCCGACGGGACCGGTCACGGCCACGATGTCGCCCGGGCGGGCACCGCTCCTGAGCATGGGCCTCCTGCCGTCCATGGTCCCTATGGCGGTCCCGGTCACGATACCGGGGCCGACCTTCGTGTCGCCGCCGACGATGCCGGTGCCGCAGAACTCCGCGCACTGGTCCATGCCGCTCATGATGTCGTACGCCGCCTGGGCCTCCAGGTCCATCGGCAGGGCGAGCGCCGCGAGGAGCCCCGTCGGCCGGGCCCCCATCGCGGCCAGGTCGCTGAAGTTCACGGCCGCGGCGTACCATCCGAACTGCTCGTACGTCATCCCCGCGGGGAAGTGCCTGTCGAAGGTCACGATGTCCGTCGAGACGACGGTTCCACCTCCGATGACGGCGGCATCGTCGCCGGGACCCACGGTCCCCTCGGGCCTTATGAACCCCCTGAAATCCTCTATCAACTGACGTTCGCCCAACTCTCCCAACAGAACCGTGATGATCCCTCCGATGCGGATGGCCGCGTCTCAGAGGAAGTCGTCCAGGCTGCGGACCCTCGGCCCCGGCTTGACGTCCTTCCTCTGGCTTCTCCTACGGGGCTCCTCGCGACCTGAGAACGCCCCGCTGAACAGTGTCGACTGCTGGCTGCCCAGCATGAGGTCCCTCTCCTCCCATCCGAAGACCTCCGTGATGCGGGACGCCGTCTGGGCCAGGCGCTCCGCGTAGTACCTGTAATCGGGTTTAGATGCGAACTCCGTTCCGCTGATGTAGGGCTCCACGCTCTGCGGCGTGGACTTGGAGTCCGTGACGATCCAGGACACCTTCATCCCGGGGATGAAGTCGTACCCCATCGCCATGAGCTTCCTCGCAGCCTGGACGTTCGCCATCCTGTCCGGGTTCTCGTACGCGTCCAGGCCCTTGCACGTCTTGGATATGACGAGTTCGGACGGGGACACGTCGCCGGACTGCACCCTCTGGACGGTGGACCTGACCATGGCCAGGGCCTCGTCGTTCCTCTCCTCGAGGATCATCCCGAACAGGTCCGTGAGCATGTTGCTCTGGAGGTCGAAGGAGTCGGATCTGCGGATCTCGTATCCCCTGACCAGGAGCTCGTCGGACGCCTTAGGCCACACGACCTTGCCCACGTACCTCTTCTTCATCCCGTGTGTGAAGAAGGGCTCCAGGAGCTTCTCGAACTCCAGGGTCCCGCCGTCGCGTGAGAACCTCTCGGCCATGGCCGTCCCGAACCCGACCGAACCCTCCAGGTCGTGATGGGGGGACTGCATGAACACGGAGTCCGTGTCGGAGTAGATCACCGAGACCCCCTCGGACTCCACGTCGCTTATGATCCCCTTGACGTTCGCCCTGGCGAACGATGTTATGGCGGCGCCGATGTTCTTGTCCGTGAACCTGTAGAACGACGATGCGAACACCCCGTAGAAGGTGTTCATGAGGACCTTGACCGCCCCCTGGAGACCGTCCAGGTAGCGGTACTCGTGCGGGTCCGACGTGCCCTTCATCCGCGCCTTGATCTCGTCCCTCTCGTTCATGAGGTTCTCGAGGATCGTGGGCAGGAGCCCGACGCGTCTCTCCTTGGACATGAACCGGGCACCGGACGGGCTGACGATCTCCCCGTCGTCGGAGAGCGTCGTGAAGCAGATGTTCTTGGATATGATGAGGGACGGGTACATCGACTTGAAGTCCAGCACGCACACCCAGTGGTACAGGCCCGGTGTCATGGTGTGGACGTAGCCCCCCTCGATCTGCTCGGATCCCGGGAACCTACCCTTGGTCATCGGGACGCCGATCTTCCCCCTGTCCGCGGCGCGGATCAGCAGGGAGTCCGCCAGCTGGGACGACCCGGAGGTCATCACGTCCTCCACCGTCAGCTTGGACACGGCGGCCAGGTCCATGTCCTTGCGGACGGTCCCGACCTCCAACAGGATGCGGAGTGCGAGCTCGGCGTCCTTCGTGCAGTACCTTATGACCTTGTCCCTGTTGTTGGCCCATTCGGAGTCCATCTGCCTGGGGTCCACGTCCAGCTTCTGTTCGCCCAGCAGCATGGACGACACCGCGTTCAGGGTCTCCTGCTTCGGCCTCAGCTCCTTCTTGACGGCCCACCACGCATCGCAGATGAGGCGTCCCCTCACCCTCCAGAACCTCTCCCCGATGAGACGCGGCTGTCCGCCGTCGCGGCCCCAGGGCAGGGCGTCGGACATGCGGTTGGCCTTGGCCCTCTCGATTATCTTGCGGATGTCGTAGTTGTCTATGTTGTACCCCGTGATGACGTCCGGGTCCTCCCTGCGTATGAGGTCTGAGAACCCCGTGATGATGTCCCTCTCGCTCCCGGTGAGCGGTTCGCACTCCCTGATGGTGTCGTTCTCGCCGACCACGGCGCATATGGTGTAGATGAAATCGTGCTCTATGCTGTTCTCGATGTCGAACGACAGGATCCTGAGACCGGGGTCGAAGGACTCCAGGTTCCTGAAGGAGTCCATCCTGACGATCAGGTCGGTGCCGTACTTGCCCCCGACCTCCTCGCCGGTGACCTCGATGCACGAGCCCATGTCCATGTCGTAGAAGTACCTGTGATGGAACGAGATGTCGGCCGACAGGACGTCGTAGCCCGCTCTGCGGAACCTGTTCCTGAACTCCGTGGACTTCCACGGGCCGTGCAGCTCCACCCTGAGGACGTCGTGCATCGCCGACCTGTAAAGCAGTCTGTCCGGTGTGACGGAGGACACGTCCGGGTCGGCGGCCAGTTCCGCCGCCAGTTCCGGTCTCGGATCGACCACGTGCATGTACGGCCTGTAGCCGTGCGCCAGGATCGTGATGGACCTCCTGTCGCGTGTCCTCCCGTACAGCTCTATGACGGGTTCGTCACCGTCCTGCGTGGACGATGCGCTTATCAGTCTGACGTCCCAGGTACCCATCTCAATCACTTGTTGGCGACTATCCTTATGACGTCGCCGTCCTGGAGCTCGTAGTCCGCTCCGACGGTGCGCTTGGTGCGTGCGTTGACCGCACGTATGAACTTCTCGCCGAGGTCCGTGTGGATCCTGTAGGCCAGGTCCTTAGCCGTGGATCCGCGGGGGAGCAGGAACGCATCGGGCAGGACGCGTCCGAAGTGGTCCGTGAACTTGGTCTCATCCTCGACGGGGTACACGGTGATGAGGTCGAGCATCTTGAACGCGGCATCCTCGATGCACCTCTGGACACCGGTTCCCCCGTGCTTGCCCATCCTCTCGGCCATGTAGTCCAGCGCCTTGCGCTGCCCGTCGCTGACGTTCACGCCCTCGCGTATCGAGAACCCCGCATCCCCGGGGGTGTAGTCCACGAGTCCTGCGGAGGACGCCTTCTTCAGTGCGAGTTCGGTCTCCGCCATCGTGGCGATGCACATGTCGTTGACCTCCATGACCCTCTCGATGTTGCCCTCGGGTGCGATGTCCGCCTTGTTCATGGCGGCGATCATCGGTTTGGCTATGCGGCGTATCTCGGAGCACAGCTCGAGGAGCAGGTCGTCATCCCACCTGGTCGGGTCGTCCGGAAGCGGCACGGTCCTGAGGGCCTCCTTGATCTGCGCCTCGGATATGTCGAGTCCGGCGAGCCTCTCGTGGAGGATGATCTCGGGCTTGCTGCCCTGCATCTTGGCCTGTCTGGCGATCTTGGAGAACCCGTTCTTGATGATCTCCCTCATCCAGCACTCGATCTCCCTCCTCAGGAACAGGATGTCCTCCGCGGGGTCGTGGGAACCGGGTTCCCCCGGGTTGCCCTCGATGTCCGTGGATCCGCTGACGTCCACCACGTTGATGAGCGCATCCGCCTGTCTGAGGTCGTCGAGGAACTTGTTGCCCAGTCCCTTGCCCTGCCATGCGTCCGGTACGAGTCCCGCGACATCCAGCAGTTCCACGGGCACCATCCTCGTCCCCTCCACGCACAGAGAGTTGTGGGGGGTGCAGGTGACCCCCAGGTCCCTGCACGGGCATGTGGTGCGCACGTACGCCACGCCCTTGTTCGGTTCAATCGTTGTGAAGGGATAGTTGGCGATCTCGACCGGTGCCATCGTCGCCGCACCGAAGAATGTCGATTTGCCGACGTTCGGTTTCCCTACTATTCCTATCTGCATATGATCCTATCACCATGCTGTTACCGAATTAAGTATGTTGCCCAGTCCGTCCGTGGATGCATGTTTATACGTCCCGGTGGTTCCACCGTCCGTGTCCGACGAACGTTCTTACGAGCTTGGCGTGGCCGACTGCCACGATCTGGACCGTCTCGAGGAGATGATGGTCGCGGTCGAACTGGAGATCTCCGACATAGACGTGTTCCGCTCCGACGACCGGGCGTATCTCGAGAGGCATCTGGGGCCGGAGGGGTACACCCTGAAGGCGGTCTGCGACGGTGTCCTCGCCGCATTCATGCTGGTGCGCTTCCCCGGGGATGCACCGGACAACATGGAGCGCAGCATCCGCACCGGGACCCCGTTGGGCGACGTGGTCCACATGGAATCGGTGGTCGTGTCGCCCGAGTTCAGGGGCATGGGGATGCAGAGGGCGCTGATACACGAGGCCGTCAGGAGGTCCCGGGAGGACGGGTACGCGCTCGCCACGGCGACCGTGTCGCCGAGGAACCCTCCCAGTCTGAGGAACTTCGAGGCAGAGGGTTTCACCATCCACGGAACGTATCCGAAGTACGGTTCCGTCAGGCACATCCTCGTGAAATGGCTCTGATCAGGCGTCCCTCTCGGACCTGTTGCGGACGATCGCATCCGCGATCTCGCCGATCTCTACGGGGCGGAGGTTCTCCACCCTCTCGTCCAGATAGGGGACGTCGTCACCCGGAAGGACCATCTTCGCCGATTTCAGCGATGTGCCGATCTTCTTCCTGCGGTGGTTGAACGTGATCTCGGTGACCTTGAAGAACGTCCTCTCGTCGAGGACCTCGAACGGTGCCCTGCGGGGCGTTATGCGGACGAGTGCGGAGTCGACCTTGGGGCGGGGGTTGAACCTGGACGCGGGGACGGTCTCCATGATCTCGCAGTCCGCACGGTAGAACAGGTTCACCGTCAGTCTGGAGTACTCGGGGCTGCCGACGTCGGCAACCATGCGCTCCGCGAACTCCTTCTGCACCATGACGACCGCGTTGCGGAAATCATGGTCAAGGAGTTTGAAAATGATGGGGGTGGACACGCTGTAGGGGAGGTTGCTGACGAACACGTCGAACGGGGGGAACTTCGCCTTCACGGCATCGGCATGGATGAGGGTGAGCCTGTCCCCGTACGTCTCCGAGATGTATCCGGCCAGGATGTCGTCTATCTCGATGCAGGTGACGTCGTCCGACTTGTCTATGAGGCGACGGGTCAGGATCCCGAGGCCGGGTCCGACCTCCAGCACCCTGTCGCCCTCGATGATTCCGGCGTACTCGATGTGCCTGTCGGCCACACGGTCGTCTATCAGGAAGTTCTGTCCCTTGCTCTTCGTGGGGACGATGCCGGTATCGGCGATGAGTCTGCCCGTTTCGTTGTTCATCTGGACACGAAGAGGTAGCGTTTCCTGTCGGGATCCTCGATCTCAAGGCAGATGCGCGCGGTGATGAGCTTCTCGGGGGTTTTGACCCCGGTCCTCTCGGTGAGGTCGGCGAAGTCCTTGAAGTTGCCCTTCTTCCTCTCCTCGAGGACGGCGTTCATGGATTTCTTGCCGAGTCCGGGGAGCTCCTCGAGGAGGTGCTTGCGCATGCTGATGGCCTCTGCCTCGTTGAAGAACCTGATGAACCTGTCCTGCTTGGCGAGGACGATGTCGGTGACCGCGTACTCCAGTTCCGCCACCGCGTTGCTGGTGAGGTCGTTGAAGTTGATGCGCCTCTTGACGTGGTCTATGACATCGCGCTTCTGGTCGGCGGTGTCCTTCCCGATGAACACCCTGTCACCGATCGTGATCATGGCGCCTGCCTTGGGTACGAGCTCGAAAAGCTTGAACTCGTCGTCGCCGAGGGCGTAGCACAGCGGCTCCTTCTTGCCGAAGCTTCCCCCGGGTGCGCCCTGCGGCAGATAATCTATGATATAGGCGTACTCTTCCATCGCGGTCCCTCCGGGCTCAGAGGTACTTCGCCACGATCTCGATGATCTGGTTGATTTTGTCGCTGTCGAGTGTGATCCTCTCCTTGGAGAAGATCGCACGGACATCCTCGGGGTGCTTGGGGAGGAGGTCCGCGATCTTGACCGCAACGGCATCAGAAACATCCTCGAGCTCACTGACCTCGGCTACGAGGTCCTTCGTGGACTCGAGTGTGAGGTAGCTGACCGTCTGGGCATGGTCCAGTGCGGCCTTCTGCGAAGTAAGAAGCTCTCTCTTCTCTCCCTCGGCTGCGAGGAGATCCCTCACCTCGGCCAGTGTGACGTACTGCTCAGACATGGTCATCCACCAGTTCAGATTTTGGTCCTTACGAGGTGCTCGGGGCGGGCAACGACCATCTTGGTCTTGTTTCCGTCCTTGACGTTGACTTCGTAGGCGCATCCCCTCTCTCCGACGACGACTCCGGTGAGTCCGTGGAATCTGGAGAAGGGCATTCCCTTGTGTACGCTGGGGTCGATGATGATGTTGACCTTCTCGCCTGCCTCGAAGGTCTGGAGTCCTTTCGTGATGGGTGACAGTCCGCGTGCCCTGACCTTCTTCTTCAGGAGGTTGCGGGTCTTTGTCC
The DNA here is from genome assembly GCA_017461225.1 of Candidatus Methanomethylophilaceae archaeon. GTDB lineage: Archaea > Thermoplasmatota > Thermoplasmata > Methanomassiliicoccales > Methanomethylophilaceae > Methanoprimaticola. The sequence goes on along the minus strand of JAFTYV010000021.1, from coordinate 3,036 downwards.
TAGTTCCTCTGGATGCCTGCATTGCTTATCCCTTCATTGGTTCTTGATAGTTGATCGCCAATACGTCGAGTGTCTCGACCTTGCACTGCACACCCAGTCTCTCGGAGAAGCTGGGTACGCTCCTGCCCTCGTCACCGGACACGAACTCCTTCACGTAGGTCCCCGAGTCGGTCTCGAGTTCGAGATCGAACGAGTCCTCGGTGATCGAGTCCGCCCTGATCCAGTGGACCTTCCTCTTCCTCACGAGGTCAGCACGCCTGTGCTCGACCCTGCGTGGAGTCCTCTGGTCTATATTGGCGTCCTTGAACGATAGGGCTGCGTTAACTACTGCTTCTTTATTAACTTTACCGTCGACGACGACGTGTACGCGGTACACCTTGTCGGCAGCGGCCCCCTTGTACCTCTCGACCGCCTCGCGCTGTACGAACCTCAGGCTGTTGTATCCGGCCATGTCGTTGTCGTTCGCCCTCCTCTCGAGCTCGTCGAGGTCGATCTCCCTTATGCGGGGGTTGCTGATCTCGAGGACGAACGGCCTCCCGTCGCCGAGCATGCACGCGTCTATGTCCTCGCGTCCCATCCCGTGGAAGAAGTGCTCCTTGCCGTCGGCCATCTCCAGGGCTATGTCCCCTATGATCTCCTGGACCGAGGTTGGGTACATCTTGCCAGCCCCGTGGCAGTGGTCGCACCCCTTGCCGTGGCAGACCCTGCAGGGCCATATGGTCTGGGGGATCTCCCTGCTGTACTTGGTGTAGCGTCCCGCGATGAATATGGGGGCGATGTCCAGGGTGACGTCCGCGAAGCGCGTGTCCACGCATGCGACGACCTGGGGTGTCTTGAACTCGACGGGGCGGTGGATCATGGGAAGTGCGATCTTCCCGATCTCGCGGTTGAGCTCCGCCTTGATCCCCTCGGAGTCCTCCAGGCTGTACCTCTCCTTGAGCTCCTTCTCCCTCGCGACGATCTCGGGCTCCACGCGGGTCCCGATGAGGAAGTTGGACGACTCCACCTCGTTGATCCTCTCGGCGGCCGCCTCGGCGAACCTGCCGAGCATGTCGAAGACGTTCTCGCAGAGGGGGCAGAAGTCGTCGGCGGGGGCATCGGTGCCCTCGTCCTCCAGTGCCTCGCGTATCAGGCGCCCCCTCTCGTCGTTGGTCATCCCGCTCCCGAGTTTCCCGAACATGCGTCCGAGGCAGTGGTCGCAGAGTCCCGAGAGCGCGAGCTCGCGGGCGGTGTCGATGTTATCGGATATCCAGCTCTCCATGGTCATCACTCAGAGGTCGAATCCCATCTCGGCAATCCTGAGTCTGGGGCGCTGGCTCTCGAGGTAGTGGTACACGGTCGCGTGCTCGCTGCCGTTGAGGATGAGCTCCACGGCGTGCTTCGCGACGGGGAGGCTTATGGAGTTGCCGATGAGTCCGACGGTGTTGCCGTAGATGATCATGTCGCACCCGGTCAGGTCCTCTATGATCCTGCGCGTCTTCCCGTCCCTGCCGATGAGGCGCCCCCTCACGCGGGTCGCCGCACCGGAGCGGTCCCCGACGAACTCCTTGAGGTCTATGAGCTCGAAGTACTCGTCGTCATCGAAGAGCCTCATGGCCTTCTCGGGGTTGAACCCCCTGCCCACGGCCTTGATGACATCGAGTATCTTCAGTGCCATTATGGGGTCCTCGAGCTCCACGTCGTCGTGGACGATCACCTCTCCTTCCTCGGTGTCGATGTCCAGCTTTATGCCGGAAATCCTCTGGAGCGTCTTCTTGGTCTCACCGTTCTTCCCGATGAGCGTGCCCACCCTGTCGGCGGGTATTCTGATGGATCTCATTCTTCATCGTCTCCGTCTTCTTCTTCGCTCCCGTTGAGCGTCTCCTCGAGGATGGTGGCGTCGTCGATCACATCCGCCCCCCTGTTCCTGAAGAACCTGTTAATGTTGCGAATGTCCCTCTCCAGGAGTTCCTTCGCGTTGTAGTGGTCGGCGGTCATGGCCTGTCCGACGTCTATCATGATGGGCTGTCCGTCCTGCATGAGTATGTTGTACTCGCTGAGGTCCCCGTGGACGAGGTGCGCCTCCTGCCATCCGTCGATGATGAAAGACACGACCTCGTCGTACGTCTCCGTCGGATCCTCCAGGACGACGTCCCTGAGCTGGGGCGCCGGGCCGTTCTCGTCCCCTATGAACTCCATCAGGAGGCAGTTCTTGTCGAAGGTGATCGGTTCGGGCACGGGGATCCCGGCCTCGCTGTACCTGACCATGTTCCTGAACTCCTTGTTGACCCAGGCGTAGATCATCTTCCAGCGGTTCCCGGTAACGCCCCTGAACCTGGGGTCGCCCTCGACGTACTTCGCGACCCTCTTGAACGTCGATGTGGACGTCCTGAAGATCTTGAGGGCCATGGCCTCACCGTCCTCGTCCGTGGCGTAGAACACGTTGCCCTCCTTCCCGGTGGATATCGGGTAGTGGACGGCGTCAATGTATCCGCCGGTCATGAAGTCGTAGATCGTCATGAGGGTCTTCCTGTCGAAGACCTCCCCGTCGGTCTGTCTCTCATCACCGGTCTTGTTGGTTTTGAGGGCGTCCACATGCCTTTCAAGGTACGCGTACGCCTCCTCGTATGAAGGCATGCGGATCCGTCCCCCTGTATCAGAAAATGTCCAGGTTCTTCGGAACCTTGTTCCTCTTGCTGAGGTTGACTGCCTGTGTCTTGGTGTACCTGAACCTGACGTCGCATTTGTCGGGCTGGAAGTCCCAGACGGAGATGATCAGAAGGTCGCCCTCCCTGATCCACATCCTCTTCTTGATCTTGCCGGGGATGCGACCCACACGGGAAACTCCGTCCTCGCACATCACCTTGATCTTGGATGCCCCGAGCAGCTGATCCGCTATCCCGAACATCTCTCCTTCCTTTATGTTTGGAAGACGTACACGAGTTACGTCCTCATCCGGACTCTCAAGCGGTTCGTTGTCGGCCATGATAATTCCTCTCTAATAAAGGGCTCCATGAAACGAATCGTTATAAATACTTTTATGCAGGCGCACGGTGC